>NZ_QPKK01000509.1 GCF_003344635.1 Desertihabitans aurantiacus | reverse complement strand
CATTTACGAAACGAGGTTGTAAGAATGGTAAAATCAATTAATGAAATTAAGCCAAACGAAGAAAAATTAAAAAAAGCTGAAAATAAAAACGTCCCATTTCCTGAAGTAGAAGCCGAAAAAGATAAATTCGAATCAGATAATCGCTTTTATTTATCAGATTCAGAATCACTTAAAGAATTAGAATTAAATTTTAGACAAATTATTGAAATCAATAGTGATGAAAAAGCAAATCCTAATACAATTATTGAATTCCTCAATAAAATCAAATCAAAATTTGGTGTTGTATTAACCAGTCCAAAAGACACATCTTTCTTAACTGATAGTGAACAATTTTCTTTTGAAAAAAATCTGAATATGCGTGAAATGTCAAAATACAACAAAGCAATTTTAAGAATGTATATTCATTTAATCTTGTTAAATCGAAAAGCTGTTAGGTTCAATCAAAGCGAATCTATATTCGACTTAAGAGATATATACCATTTAGATGGTATACACGATAAGATGTTCGATGTTGTTTCAGATATACCTGAAAACATCGTTGGTCGTATGAACATCATGGTTCGTAAAAAACAAAATGCAGTACGAGATTTTGAAAAAAAATTAATCTCATTAGAAAGACAAATTCAATTCAAACAAAACCAATTATCAAGTTTAAGTGCTGAAGATAGTGAAGATAATAAAGATATCGAGAAAAAAGGCGAGCAAATTCAACGTGATATCAATTCTATTATCAACAAAATTGAAAAATTAAGTTTCGAAACTGTAGATGCTTTAGAAGATTCATCATTTATGAAAGCTCCAACAGTTGGCATGGCTAATGAATTCATTTCAAAATTCATGAATTTTGGCATCAAATTAGAACAAGATGTTGAAAACCATATAACAACCGATAAAGAAATCATCGCTGGTATTAACAATGATGATTTGTACTTTCAAAAAGAAGACTATACTTGGGAAAAAGGTATCAATGTTTATCGCAGTATTCTCGCTAAAATCATTCCAAGTTTGCGCTTAAATGAAAGCGACGTAAATCAAGGATATGATGCACTGATTACGATGATTCAATCTTCTGACAAAGTTAGCGTATTTACGTTCAAGAAAAACTGTTTATTCTTCAAAAATGGTTTGATTGATTTAACATATAACGATGATGGTTCTATCAATCAC
>NZ_QPKK01000508.1 GCF_003344635.1 Desertihabitans aurantiacus | reverse complement strand
TGGCCGCCACCGAGGCCCCCGCGGCCGAGGCGACCGCCGCCGCCGAGGCGTCCGACCCGTCCGCCGACGTGCCGGCGACCGACGTCGAGGCGACCGCCGCCGACGCCGAGGAGGCCCCGGCCACCGACGCGGCCACCGGTGCCGAGACCGGCGAGGCCGGCAGCGGGTCCATCTCGAACAGCTGACCACCCGGCGTGCGGGCGCGCTCGGCTCCCGCACGCCCGACCGTCCCCGACGCCTGCCTCGAGCAGGCCCACGAGAAGAGGAACAATGGCATCGTTCGCTGCATCGGACGTGAAGAAGCTCCGCGACGCCACCGGCGCCGGGATGATGGACGCCAAGAAGGCCCTGACCGAGGCCGACGGCGACTTCGACAAGGCGGTGGAGGTGCTCCGCGTCTCCGGCCAGGCCAAGGCCGCCAAGCGCGGTTCGGAGCGTGAGGCCAGCAACGGGCTCGTCGCCAGCTCCGGCAACGCCCTGGTCCAGCTCGGCGCCGAGACCGACTTCGTGGCCAAGAACGACGAGTTCGTCGCGCTGGCCGACGAGATCGCCGCCGCCGCCGACCAGGCCAAGGCCGGCGACCTGGACGCGGTCAACGCGCTCACCCTCAGCAGCGGCCAGACGGTCGCCGAGGCGATCAGCGCGCTGGCCGCCAAGATCGGTGAGAAGCTCGAGCTCGCGGCCGCCGCCTACTTCGACGGCACCGCCTCGGTCTACCTGCACCGCCGCGCCTCCGACCTGCCGCCGCAGGTGGGTGTGCTGGTGGAGTACACCGGTGAGGACGAGACGCTGGTCCGCTCGGTCGCCATGCAGGTGGCCGCCATGCGCCCCAGCTACGTCAGCCGCGAGGAGGTGCCGGCCGAGGTCGTCGCCAACGAGCAGCGCATCGCCGAGGCCACCGCGCGCGAGGAGGGCAAGCCCGAGAAGGCGCTGCCGCGCATCATCGAGGGCCGCGTGAACGGCTTCTTCAAGGACGTCGTGCTGCTCGACCAGCCCTACGTCTCCGACGACAAGAAGTCGGTCGGCCAGGTGCTCGAGGCCGGCGGCGTGAGCGTCAGCCGCTTCGTCCGCTTCGAGGCCGGGGTCTGATCCGAGCACTAGAGTGACGTGCGCCGCCGGGGTCACCTGGCGGCGCACGTCCGCATCCGGGCCCGGCACGCGGCCGCCCGGCGCAGAGACCGGCA
>NZ_QPKK01000506.1 GCF_003344635.1 Desertihabitans aurantiacus | reverse complement strand
GACCCCTTCCCCCCCCCCCGCCGGCCCATCCCCGCCGCGGGTGTGGGCTGATCGTCGCTCAGCCGCTGCCGATCCCGACGCCTAGGCCACACTCGCGCTCGACGAGAGGGAGGAATGGGGGTTGACATACAACCGAATGGTTGTATGTTTGGGTCATGGCCGAGGACGACGAGGACAGGGCGGACGCCCTCTTCCACGCGCTCGCCGACCGGACCCGGCGCGACATCGTGCGCCGGGTGCTGGCCGGGGAGCACTCGGTCTCCGCACTCGCGGCGAAGTACGACATGAGCTTCGCCGCCGTGCAGAAGCACGTCGCCGTGCTGGAGAAGGCCGGACTGCTCAGCAAGCGCCGCCAGGGGCGCGAGCAGCTGGCCAGCGGGGACGTGGACGCGGTCCGGTCCGTCGCCTCGATGCTCACCGAGCTCGAGGGTGTCTGGCGCGGCCGCATCGCCCGGATCGACGCGCTGATCGCCGCCGACCACCCGACCCAACCTCCTCCGTCCCACCCGGACGGCCCTCGAAAGGACTGACCATGCCCGTCACCGACGTCACCAAGGACCTCGACAGCCGCACCCTGACCATCACGGCCGACTTCGCCGCCCCGCTGGAGCGGGTCTGGCAGGTCTACGCCGACCCCCGCCAGCTGGAGAAGGTGTGGGGCCCGCCCGGGTACCCGGCCACCGTGGTCGAGCACGAGCTCACCCCCGGCGGGGCGATGACCTACTACATGACCTCGCCGGAGGGCGAGAAGTACTACGGCCGGTGGGACGTCACCGAGGTCTCCGAGCCCCGTGGGTTCCGCTTCGACGACGCCTTCACCGACGACACCTTCACCGCCAACCCGGAGATGCCGGTGTCGCAGAACAGCTACGCCTTCGCCGAGCACGACGGCGGCACCCGGGCCACCTACGTCACCACCTACGCCACCGCCGAGGCGCTGCAGCAGGTGCTGGAGATGGGCATGGAGGAGGGCGCCCGGGAGGCGATCGCCCAGATCGACGTGCTGCTGGCCCAGCAGTGACGCCGGAGCGGCGCTGGGCCGGCGCCGGCCGGGGACGACCGGTGTCCGGCTCAGCGTCGCGGCTGGTCCCCGCGCTCGCCGAACCAGGTGGCGAGCCGGCCCGCCCGGCTGAGCGCCCGGAGCCGTCGCTCCACCGCCGCCCGGTGCGTGGTGGGCCCGGCGAGCAGCAGCTGGTCC
>NZ_QPKK01000505.1 GCF_003344635.1 Desertihabitans aurantiacus | reverse complement strand
GCGTCAGCCGAACCGGCGGTGCAGCAGCTCCGCCCCCGGACCGGTGAGGTAGCGGGCCACCCCGGCGCGTCCGGCCAGCACCATCAGCACCGCCTCGCCCGGGCCCCGGGCCTCCGGACCGCGGCCGGTGGACCAGCCCAGGTCGGTGGCGACCAGCCGCACCCCGCGGCCGTGCCAGAAGCCGCGCAGCGGGGGCGCGGTGACGGCGAACGGCAGGCAGACCGCCAGCCGGTCGGCGGGCACCTCGCGCGGCAGCCCGAGCGGACGCCGGATGTCCTGGGCGTGCACCAGGGCGTCGACCAGCCCGACCCGGCCGCCCATGCTGGCCGTGGTGCCCTGCGGGGTGAGGTGGTCGGGGAGGAAGGCCACCAGCTGCTCCGGGCTGCGGTCGCGGTAGTCGTCCAGCGCGGCGTCGTTGAGCCGTCCGGGACGCAGCCGGGCGCGCAGCAGCCGGCGCAGCAGGTCGGACCGCCCGTGCTCCTCGTAGCTGACCAGGTGAGCCACCACCTCCCTGACCGTCCACCGGCTGCACAGCGTCGGGTGCTCCCACTGCTGCGGCGTCAGCGTGTCCAGCAGGTCGGCCAGCTCTTTGCGCTCGGCCCGGGCCATCGCCATCACGTCCACCGCTGCTCCTCCGGTCGGGTCCCGTCCCGCTGATCCTGCACCGCTCGGCGCCGGGGTGGGAACCGGGCCGGGTCGGCGGCGGGGTGGGGGCGGCACCGCCGCGGTGGTTGGATCTGGTCGTGGACGACGTCGTGATCTGCCAGCCGCTGCGCACCCCGGTGGGGCGGATGGGTGGGGCGCTCGCCGGGGTGGCCGCGGTCGACCTGGCCGCGGGGCTGCTGGCCGAGCTCGCCCGCCGCACCGGGCTCGCCGAGGACGAGGTCGACGACGTGGTGCTCGGTCAGTGCTACCCGAACGGGGAGGCGCCGGCGGTCGGCCGGGTCGCCGCCCTCGACGCCGGGCTGGGTACCGGGGTGCCCGGCCGGCAGGTGGACCGCCGCTGCGGCTCGGGATTGCAGGCGGTGCTCGACGCCGCCGCGATGGTCGCCACCGGCGCCGCCGAGGTGGTGCTGGCCGGCGGGGTGGAGTCGATGTCGCAGGTGGAGCACTACGCGCTGCTGCGCGGCGGCACCCGCGGCGACGTCACCCTGGCCGACCGGCTGGTGCGGGCCCGCGAGACCGCGGGCGGGCGCTCCCAC
>NZ_QPKK01000504.1 GCF_003344635.1 Desertihabitans aurantiacus | reverse complement strand
CACCGACCCCGCCCCCGCGACGTCCACCCCGCTCGAGCCCGCCGGTGCCCGGCTGGGTCGCCGCGGCTTCCTCGGCCTGGCCGGCGCCGGCGGTCTGCTCGGCCTGACCGGCGCGCTCGGCACCGCGCCGGCCGTCGCCCGCGCCGAGACCGGGTCGCTGCGGTTCGTGGTGCTCACCGACACCCACGCCGACGTCGACGTGCCGACCAACCTCGACAACCTGCGCCGGGTGTTCACCGCGGTCGAGGCCGAGCAGCCGGCGTTCGTGCTGAACTGCGGCGACATCACCGAGTACGGCGCCGTCGCGGAGTACGACGCCTACCGTGCCACCGTCCCCGACACGCTGTGGCCGCTGCTGCAGCACGTGCCCGGCAACCACGAGGCCCGCTGGGACCCCACCGCCGGTGCGGCCTACCGGGCCGTCTTCGGCCCGCCGAGCTTCTCCTTCACCGCCGCCGGTCTGCACGTGGTGGGCCTCGACCCGACCCAGGTGCTCCAGGAGCCGGGGCTGTTCGGGCCGGACCTGCTGGGGTGGCTGGCCGACGACCTGGCCGCCGTCCCCGCTGGCACCCCCAGCCTGCTCTTCCTGCACTACCCGCTGGGTGGGCGCAACCTCTACGTCAACGACACCGAGGCGCTGCTGGAGACGATCGAACCGTTCGACGTCCGCGGCGTCTTCGCCGGGCACGTGCACCGCGAGGAGGTCACCCGCGTCAACGGGCTCACCCAGGTCACCGGACGCGCCACCAAGGGCAACCCCGTCTACTACCGCGTCGAGCGGGTCGAGGACGCCACCGGCCCGGTGCTGCGGGTGACCCGGGTCGAGGTGGCCCCGGACGGCAGCACCCGCTCGGCCGCCTACGCCGTCATCCCGCTCACCGACCCGGGTGCCGACCTCGGCCCGCTGCGCCCCCGGGTGCGCGAGGACGGTGACCGGTTCACCCTCACCGTGCCGGCCCTGCGCGGAGTGCAGGAGATCGGCGCGAGGATCTACCCGCAGGGTGTCTTCGGGGGCACCGACGACACCCCGCCCACCCCGCTGCGGCGTCGCGGCCGCGGGCTGTTCTCCGGCGAGCTGCCCGCCGGCGCCCTGCCCGCCGGGACCCACCGCGTCCAGGTGCAGGCCCGGGCCGCCGACGGGCGGCTGTGGGAGACCACCGTCCCGGTCGAGCGGGCCGGCGACGCGCTGCCGGTGCTCTGGTCG
>NZ_QPKK01000503.1 GCF_003344635.1 Desertihabitans aurantiacus | reverse complement strand
TGCCGGCGGTCGTCACCTTCGCGGTCGCCGCCTCCGGTCTGGCCGTCGCCGGCGTCAGCGCCGCCTTCTGGGCACTGCTGGCCGGGCTCGCCGTGCGGGCCGTGCTCCGGCTCGGGCGGCCGGCCCCCGCCGCTTGACCCCGCCCCTTGGGCAGGACGGATCGTGGACGTGCACCGACGACGACCGAGGAGACGCATGTCCCGAGAGATCGGCCCCGCCGAGTTCGCGCTGGCCACCGGCCTGACGCCGAAGGCGCTGCGGCTCTACGCCGAGCGCGGCATCCTCGAGCCCGCCTCGGTCGCCCCCGGGTCCGGCCGCCGCGGCTACTCCGCCGAGCAGCTGCACCACGGCAAGCTGCTCGGGCTGCTCCGCCAGGCGGGTGTGCCGCTCAGCGAGCTCGGCTCGGCCCGCGACTTCGACCACGCCCGCTGGCGGGACCAGCTGGCGCTGCGCCGGCAGCTGGAGGACTTCCACCTGGCGGTCGCCGAGCGGCTCGCCGAACCCGACTTGGACGCCCTCCGGCCGACCACCTGGGAGGCGCCCGCCCAGCCGTGGGTCGGCGTCCTCTGCCGGTTCGAGCTGCCCGAGGAGCCCGAGGGCCAGCTGCAGGTCTTCGCCGCCATGGCCGCCGACCTGCCCGGGATCCGCCGGACCCTGCACGGGTGGCCCGGTGCTCCCGCCGCCCGCTGGTGGACGGCCGCGCCCGACACCCCGGCCCCGGCCAGCTCGCGGGTCCACGAGCTCGTGGTGGCGCGGGAGTCCGCGACCCCGCTGGACGCCGCCGGCCGGCGCGCCTTCGCCGAGCACGTCCGGGCCCACCTCGGTGAGCGCGCGGTCCCCCGCACCGGCGTGCTCCCCGAGCGGCGGGAGATCACCTTCGCCCCGGTCGAGCCGCGCCCGCTCGACCCGCTGGAGGAGGCCACGACGGGCTACCTGGAGCTGCTGGCCTTCGAGGAGCACCGGCGTCGCCACCGGCTCGACCCGCTCGGACGCGGCCCGCGGCGGGTCAGCCCCAGCGCCCTGGTGTGCCCGCCGGAGGAGGAGGAGCCGCCGACCACGGTGTTCGACGTCCGTCCCGCCGCGGCCGCGGGCTGACACCGGGCCGCGACGGGGTCCGGCGTCCGCGTCGGGACCGCGGGCGGGCGCCGGCCCGGGCACAATGGCCCCCATGACCGAGCACGACCAGCGCAGCCCCCGGACCGGCGGAGGTCG
>NZ_QPKK01000502.1 GCF_003344635.1 Desertihabitans aurantiacus | reverse complement strand
GTGGCGCGCGCTGCGCCGCTACCTGGCCGGCCGGCGCACCCGCTCCCGGCTGCGCGAGCGGGTCGGCGCCGCCCCGGCCACCGACCAGGGCCGCGCCACCGCGCACCTGCTGCGCCCCCGCTGGTGGTACAGCCTGAGGCTCGGCGTCGAGTGGGTCGCCGGTGCGGTCTCCGACGCCTGGCGCGACCTCGGCGGACGCCGCCAGGACACCTCCCTCGACGAGCTCACCGGTGACGACTTCGCTGGCCGGGAGGACGCCGGGGCGCCCTGGTGGCACGCCCCGCTGGCCCTGCTGGTGGGCGTCGTGCTCGTCGCCGGCGTCTTCGGCCGGACGCTCTCCCCGGGGCTGCTCACCGCCACCCAGCTGCTGCCCGGAGCCACCACCCTCACCACCAGCTGGGGCCGCTACCTCGACCCGGTGACCGCCGCCGACGGAGTCGTCGCCCCGCCGTGGGTCGGGCTGGCCGCCCTGCTCGCCACCCCGCTGGGCGGGCACACCGACTGGGTGCTGGTGGTCGTGCTGGCCGGTGCGGTCGGGCTCGCCTTCCTCACCGCCCGCGCCGCGCTGCGGGCCCTCGACGTCGACCCGGTGACCGCGGTCTGGGTGTCGGCGCTGTGGGCGCTGCTGCCCACCGTGCTCGGCGCGGCCCAGCGCGGCTCGCTGCTCGCGGTCGGTGTCGCGGTGGTGCTGCCGTTGCTGCTGCGCGCCGCCACCCGGCTGGTCGGACGTCCCGGTCTGGAGTCGGTCCGCGGCGCGTTCGGTGTCGCGCTGGCCGCCACCGTGCTGCTGGCGCTGCAGCCGGCCCTGCTGGTGCTGCTGGTGCCGGCCGGTCTGCTGGGCCTGCTGCTGCGGCCGCGGCTGCGGGCGCAGGTGGCGGTGGCGGTCGGCGTCCCGGTGCTGCTGCTCGGGCCCTGGTGGCCCACCCTGGTGCGCCACCCCGGCCGGTGGCTGACGGGGCCCTCGCCCACCCTCGTCCCCGATGAGCCCGCCGCCGTGTGGCGGCTGCTGCTCGGCCAGACCCCGGGACCCGCCTGGTTCGACGGCGGGCCGGTGCCGCTCGCGCTGACGGCGCCGGTGGTGCTGGGGTGCCTGGCGCTCGGCGTCCTCGGGCTGGTCCGCCGCGGCCGGCAGCCGGTCGTCCGCAACGCCTGGCTGGTCGCCGTCCTCGGGCTGGCCGCCGCGGTGCTGGCCAGCCGGATGGTGGTGGCGGTGCCG
>NZ_QPKK01000501.1 GCF_003344635.1 Desertihabitans aurantiacus | reverse complement strand
AGGGAGCCGCCGCGGCCCGCCGGGGGGCGGGACGCGCCGACGGCTGCTGCTGGCTCACCCGCGCTCCTCCCCGCCCGGCTCCGCGCCGGGCTCGTCGTGCCCGCGCACAGTGTGCCCCAGGGTCCGTCCGGACGCCGGGTGGCCCGCGGGTGGGTGCGGCGGCGTCAGCCGGGGCGGCTCGACGTCCTCGGCCAGCAGTGTCCGCAGGGTGGTGACGTCGGTGTCGGTGCTGTCACGCAACCGCCAGGCGTGGTGGCCGATCGCGGCCTCCAGGCAGTTGCGGGCGAAGCGGCCGTTGCCGAAGGAGGTGTCGCGGGGCGTGACCGCCAGCCGCTGGCGGAACCGCTCGACCGCGCCGGGGTCGAGGTCGTAGTCGGCCTGCGCGGCCAGCACCCGCAGGATCGCGACCAGCTCGTCGTCGCTGTAGTCGGCGAACTCCACGGTGGAGCGGAAGCGGCTGGCCAGCCCGGGGTTCTGGGCGATGAAGGCGGCCATCGGGCCGGGGTAGCCGGCCACGACCACCACCAGGTCGTCGCGGCGGTCCTCCATCTCCTTGACCAGGGTGTCGACGGCCTCGCTGCCGTAGTCGTCGCCGGTGAGGCCGTAGGCCTCGTCGACGAACAGCACGCCGCCGGCCGCCGAGGCCACCACCTCAGCGGTCTTCATCGCGGTCTGGCCCAGGTAGCCGGCCACCAGCTCGGACCGGTCGACCTCGACCAGGTGCCCTCTCGACAGCAGCCCGAGCGCGCGGTAGATGCCGGCCAGCAGCCGGGCCACGGTGGTCTTGCCGGTGCCGGGGTTGCCGATGAAGACGAGGTGGCGGGTCAGGGTGGCGTTGGTCAGCCCGGCCTCGGTGCGGCGTCGGGCCATGGTGAGCACGGCCGCCTGGCGATGGATCTCGGCCTTGACCTCGGCCAGCCCGACGAGGGCGTCGAGCTCGGCCAGCAGCTCCTCCAGCGTGGGCGCGTCCTCGGTGGTGGCCTCGTCGTCGGGCTCCGGGGTGTCGGTCGCCGCCTGGGTGGTGGCGGGCGCGTCGGACGGCCCGGGCCGGTCGGGCTGGCCGGTGCCGGCGGGTGCGGGTGGGGTCTTGGCGCCGAGGCGGGAGAGGTCGCCGAAGGCGCCGGCGGTGAGCGGGAAGTCCGGGTCGAGGTCGAGGCTGGACCCACCCGGCGTGGCCGGGACGCGCCGGGCGGCGTCGGTGAGCCGGTCGACCAGCCG
>NZ_QPKK01000500.1 GCF_003344635.1 Desertihabitans aurantiacus | reverse complement strand
CACCGGCAGCCGCCGGCCCGCGGCGTCCCGGGCGGCGAGCTCGGCCTCGGCACGGGCAGCCGGCACCAGCCGCAGGACGTCGCCCCCGCAGTACCAGGTCAGACCGGAGCGGCCCAGGGTGGGGCGCAGCGTGGCGGCGTCCAGCCCGAGCCGGTCGACGGCCTCCAGCACCGGGGTCGGCGGGTCGGGGGGCTGCGCTGCCACGGGAGCGAGGCTACGCCGGTCGGGCCGCCGCGGGGCCGCGCTGGAGCGCGCTGGCAGGATCTCCCCATGCCCGAGGGACATTCGCTGCGCCGGCTGGCCGACCAGCTGGACGCCACCTTCGCCGGGTCGGTGGTGCGGACGTCCAGCCCGCAGGGCCGCTTCGCCGAGTCGGCGGCGCTGCTCGACGGCACCCGGCTGCTGCGCGCCGACGCCGCCGGCAAGCACCTGCTGGTCGACTTCGCGGGCGACCGGCTGCTGCACGTCCACCTCGGGCTCTACGGGACGTTCCTGGTGCACCGCCCGCCGGTCACCCCGCCGGTCGGGCAGGTGCGGCTGCGTCTGGTGAGCGAGGACGCCTGGGCCGACCTGCGCGGGCCGACCGCCTGCGAGCTGTACACCCCGGAGCAGAAGACCGAGCTGCTGGCCCGCCTCGGGCCCGACCCGCTGCGCCCCGACGCCGACCCGCTGCGCGCCTGGGAACGGATCCGCCGCAGCCGCACCGCGATCGGCGCGCTGCTGATGGACCAGTCGGTGATCGCCGGGATCGGCAACGTCTACCGCGCCGAGATCCTCTTCCGCCACGGCCTCCACCCGCTGCGTCCCGGGACGGCGGTGAAGCGGGGACAGCTGCTGGCGATGTGGGACGACCTCGTCGAGCTGATGGCCGACGGCGTCCGGGTCGGCCGGATCGAGACCGTCCGCAGCGAGCACCTGCACCTGGTCGGGCCCGGGCAACGTCCCGCCTACGTCTACCGCCGCGCCGGCGAGCCCTGCCGGCTGTGCGGGCGGACCGTCCTCACCCAGGAGCTGGTCGGGCGCAACCTCTACTGGTGCCCGCGCTGCCAGCCCGCCTACCGGGGCCGGGCGTGAGCGCGCCGCCACCGGTGGCCTACCGCGGGGACGGCACCGGACGTCCGTCCCACCTCCCCCTCCCCCCAGCCCGCGCGCCGGTGCTGCGGGGGCTGCGGCTGCGCAAGACCTGGCGCTACGTCGGCCTCTGGAGCGAGGACGTCTCG
>NZ_QPKK01000050.1 GCF_003344635.1 Desertihabitans aurantiacus | reverse complement strand
CCCCCCCGTCTGCGCCGCCCGTCGACGACGGCCCGCCGCCGGACTGGGCGGTGGCCCCGGGCCCGTCGTCCGCACCGGACGGCGCCTCCGCAGTCGCGCCGCGCCCGCAGAGCGACCAGACACCGGCGCCTGCCGCCCCCGCCGCCAGCTCCCGTGCCCGCGCCAGCATCCGACCCACCCGGTCGAGCGTGACGGCGTCGGAGCCGGTGCCGGAGGAGGAGCCCGACCGCGACGACTCCGACCTCGACGAGTCGGTCAGCTCCCACAACGAGCTGCTGGCCATGCACCTGGGGGCGGAGCTGATCGCCGAGGAGGAGGCCGAGCGCTGATCCCGGCGCGCGGCACGACGACCGGGTGGCCCGCACGGGGCGCTCGCAGCGGCACGCTCACATAGATTGGACGAGGCGGCTGCACCGCGCAGTCACCGGAGAGGACGACCTGATGCTTCCCGAGGGCACCGACATGTCCGGGCTGCTCGCCCAGGCCCAGGCCATGCAGAGCCAGATGATGCAGGCGCAGGAGGAGCTGGCCGCGACCACCGTCGAGGGCACCGCCGGCGGCGGGCTGGTGACCGCCCGGATGACCGCCACCGGTGAGCTGCAGTCCCTCGACATCTCGCCGGAGGCCTGCGACCCCACCGACACCGAGTCGCTGGCCGACCTCGTGGTGGCCGCCATCCGCGACGCCAGCGCGAAGGGCCAGGAGCTGGCCGCCGCGAAGCTCGGCCCGATGGCCGGGGGCCTGGGGCTCTGACGTGTACGAGGGACCGATCCAGGAGCTGATCGACGAGCTCGGGCGGCTGCCCGGCGTCGGTCCCAAGAGCGCGCAGCGGATCGCCTTCCACCTGCTCTACGCCGGCTCCGAGGACGTCGAGCGGCTGGCGTCCGCGCTGGTCAAGGTCAAGCAGACCGTGCGCTTCTGCGAGGTCTGCCACAACGTCTCGGCCGAGGACCGCTGCCGGATCTGCCGCGACCCGCGCCGCGACCCGACCTCGATCTGCGTGGTCGAGGAGTCCAAGGACGTGGTGGCGATCGAGCGCACCCGGGAGTTCCGCGGCACCTACCACGTGCTGGGGGGCGCGATCAGCCCGATCGACGGCGTCGGCCCGGGTGACCTCAACATCCGCGAGCTGGTGATGCGGCTGGGCGACGGCACCGTGACCGAGGTGATCGTGGCCACCGATCCCAACCTCGAGGGGGAGGCCACCGCCACCTACCTCAGCCGGCTGCTGCTGCCGATGGGGCTGAAGGTGGCCCGGCTGGCCAGCGGGCTGCCGGTCGGCTCCGACCTGGAGTACGCCGACGAGGTCACCCTCGGCCGCGCCTTCGAGGGCCGCCGCTACGTGGAGGCCTGACCTCCCCGGCGGGCGCCGCGCCGGCTCCGGGTGGCGACATCCCGTCTCGCCGCACGACCTCGGGGCCAGCCAGCGGCCGCCTCCGCCGACGTCCTCACCGCCGAGCTGGGCGGGGTGCCGTTCCGCGTCGACCGCGCCGGTCAGCCGAGCACCTCGCGCAGCAGGTGCAGCGCGTGCTGCACCGCGTACGTCCGGATGTCGGCGCGGGCGCCGCCGGCCCGCAGCTCGCGGTGCAGGGTGGTGCCGGGTCCGGCCACCGCGAGGTGGACCAGCCCCACCGGCTTGGTCTCGGTCCCGCCACCGGGCCCGGCCACCCCGGTGATCCCGACGCCGACGGTGCTGCGGAGCCGGTCGCGGACCCCCTCGGCCATCGCCCGGGCGACCGGCTCGCTCACCGCGCCGTGCCGTCCGAGCAGACCCGGGGGGACGTCGAGCTGCTCGACCTTGACCCGGTCGGCGTAGGCGACGACGCCGCCGACCACCCAGGCCGACGACCCCGGCTGCTCGGTGAGGCGGGCGCCGAGCAGCCCGCCGGTGCACGACTCGGCGGTGGCCACGGTGGCTCCGGAGCCGACGGCCAGGTCGGCCACCACCTCGTCCACGGTCCGCCCGTCGGGGGAGAACAGCGCCGGCCCGAACTCCTCCTGCAGGTGCGCGCCCAAGCCGTCCCAGACGTCGACGGCGGCCGGGGCGAAGCGTCCGACCACCTCCAGCTCGCCGGTGCGGACGCACGTCGTCAGCTCGACCGCGGAGAGGTCGCCGGCCCGGCGCAGGGCGTCGGCCAGCGCCGCCTCGGGCGGACCCCACAGCCGCAGGGTCCGCTGCTCGAGGGTGCCGGCGCGGGCCAGCACCTCCTGCACGGGCGGGGACGCCTCGGCCGCGGCCCACATCTGCTGCAGCTCCGACGGCGGACCCGGGAGCACCACGACCGGCGGCGGACCCGGGACGACGACCCCGGGGGCCGTGCCGACGGGTTCGAGCAGATGCGCGCCCTCGGGCACCAGCGCCTGCTTGCGGTTCGCCGCCCGCAGCGCGTCGGCGTCGACGGCCCACCCGCGGCGCCGCCGCATCGCCTCGACCCGCTCGGCGATGCGTTCTTCGAGCTCGGCGTCGTGGTGCAGCGCCCGGCCCCGGTGCGCGGCCACGATCTCGAGGGTGAGGTCGTCCGCGGTCGGACCCAGCCCGCCGGAGGTGACGACGAGGTCGAGGTCGTCGAGCTGGGTGAGCGCGGTCCGGAGGTCGTCGGGCCGGTCGCCGACCACCACCACCCGCCCGACGTCCACCCCGAGCTGCCGCAACCGCTCCGCCAACCACGGCCCGTTCCGGTCGGTCACCCGCCCCGTCAGCACCTCGGTGCCGGTCACCAGGATCCCCGCACGCACGTCCACCCGGTGAGCGTAGCTAGGGTGCCCGCCCGGTGGCGCGCGGCACGGTGGTGCCCCCGGCTCGGGCGCGGGTATGCTCCTGGGATCTCGCAGGCCGGACGACATGCCGGCGCGGTGCTCGTCCAGGCGAGCCGACGACGTGGTCGCCAGTTCCAACCGGGTCGCCCGGCCGGCCCACGACCGAGGGGGCGTCCGCGTGCCGCACTACAGCTCACCCAGGCGACCGCGCGGACCCGGGCGCCAACGGGCGCTGCAGTGGGTGCTCGACCTGCTGCGGACCGAGCTGATCAGCGGGGTGTACGCCGACGACACGTTGCCCTCGGAGGACCACCTCGTGCAGCGGTACGGAGTCAGCCGCGGAGTGGTCCGGCAGGCGCTGCTGATCCTGCGCGAACAGGGGGTGGTCGAGCGCGTCCGCGGAGCCGGGACGTTCTCACTGACCCCCGGCCTCCTCAAGCACGGCATCGACGAGTCCCGGGACCTGGTGCAGGACGTCAACGCCACCGGGACCCGGATCGCGGTGCGCACCGTCTACGCCCGGCTGCACCCGGCGGCGCCCTTCATCACGACCAAGCTCGAGACCGTGCCGGGTGCTGCGGTGGTGATCCTCGAGCAGCTCGCCTCCCTGGACGGCTACCCGCTGAGCCTGCGCACGTCGTTCCTGCCGGCATCCTGCTTCGGGGAGCTGGTCACCGACACCTCCATCAACCTGCACCGTTCCCCGTACCAGCTGATCGAGGAGCTGATCGGGTCGGCGGTGGGGGACACCGAGCTGGAGATCTCGACGTCGGCGGCCGACCCGGTGGTGGGGGAGTGGTTGGACCTACCGGTCGGTGCCCCCGTGCTCGACACCCGGCGGGTGGTGCGCGCCCGATCCGGAGAGGCCCTCGAGTACAGCATGTCGCACGCGAGGTCGGACCGGATCGCGTTCAGCACCGTGATGCGAGGGCGGGGTGCGCTCCCCTCACCGGCGCCTGCGGCCGCCCACGTCGAGCACGGGTTCGACGGCCTCGTCGCGCTCGTGGCGCCTGGTCTCCCCGACGACGACCATGATCAGCGTGACCGTGACGAACAGGGCCAGGACCAGACCGACGGCCCCGGGGACCTCAGCCGCCGTGATCGCGACGCCGGCCCCCACGGTGCACAGGGTGAACCCGAGGTCCCGCGAGAGCCGGGTCGCTGACAGACCCACCTCGGGTGTGCCGGCGAGGTCGACCAGCACCGTGGGCAACAGGCTCAGCATGCTGCCGCCGGCCAGCCCCAGGGGCAGTGCCGCGGCGAAGAGCAGCAGGGTGCTGTCGTGGTGCTCGGCGAGGAACAGCACGGCCGTCCCGAGGATCCCCGACGCCGTGCCGAGCAGCACGACCAGACGACGTCCCCTCCGGTCCGACCAGGCACCGCCGATGGCCATGGTGACCACCTCGACGACGTACATCGCTGTCAGGAAGGTGCCCAGCACGGTGCCGCCGAGACCCATCCCCTGAGACACCACCAGGGGCAGCACCGTCCCCGCCAGCGCCCCACGTGCCCCCTGGCCCAGGGCGGCCATCCCCAGCGCGAGCAGCGGACGCGGCCGGTACAGCCCCGGTAGCTGCGGGAGGGTGAACCGTGGCCGCACCCGCGGACGGACCGTGGGCAGCAGCAGCAGGGCCGCCGCGCTGCAGACGAGGGCGATGCCACCGCACACGGCGAAGGCCAGCCGCAGCCCGCCGGACGCCCCCCACCCCGCCAGGGTGATGTCGGCCAGCAGGCCGCCGGTGATCGGGGCCACCGCCGATCCGAGCGTCATCGCGGCCTGGAAGCGTCCCAGTGCGGTGCCGACCCGGCCGATGCCGACGAGCCTGATGGCCAGCTGGGGTCCGGCCGAGGCGTACAGGGCCAGACCCAGACCCTGCACCAGCCGGGCCGCGGCCATCGCCTCGAAGCTCGGGGCCACCGCCGAGGCGAAGGAGCCCAGTGCCCACAGGGCCATCCCTGCCGTGATCGAGCGACGGGGTTCGAGGAAGGGCAGCAGCCGGGTGCCGAACACGTCCAGCACCAGGACCACGCCGGTCAGCGAGGCCACCGACAGGCTGGCGGCGAACGGGCTCGCCCCGAGCTGGACGGCGAACACCGCGGTGAGCGGCGCCGTCAGCCCCAGCGACAGCCCGGCGGCCAGCACCACGACGTAGAACCCGACCAGCCGTCGCCGGCTCACCAGCGGGACGACGGGAGGACCCGGCGCGGCGGGCAGCTCGTCGGCAGGTGCGAGGGGCACCGGGTCGCCCGGTGCCGTGGCCGGGGCCGGTGCCACCGGCCCGCGGCCCGGCGCTCCGCCTCCCCCGGCGGTCATGCCGGCCGTGGTCGGTCGACGGTGGTGGTCATGCAGCGTCCCCTCGTGCTCGGTGGTCGGGCCTGGCCGGGCGCGGCGTGCTGCGCCGCGACCCGGCCCGCTCGGACCGTCGTGCTCAGACGGCCTGGGTGAACAGCGCCTCGACCGGCGGCTGCAGCAGGTGGTGGTCGGTGACCCGCTGCAGGACGTCGGCCACCTTCAGCACGGTGCCCTCGGCGAACGGCTTGCCGATGACCTGCATCGACAGCGGCAGCCCCTGCGAGCTGAGCCCCACCGGCACCGCTACCGCGGGCAGGCCCGTGAGGTTCCAGTGCCCGGTGAAGTTGGGCATCGAGAGCCGCTTGCTCGGGTTCATCTCACTGGCGATCTCCGCCGGCGCGGGGGCCGCCGGGGTGATGATGACGTCGTACTCGGTGAGCATCGCCGCGACCGCCTCGGAGAACATCCGCCGGAACCGACCGGCCTGGGCGTAGTCGGCAGCGGTGTAGAAGGCCCCGCGGGCCAGCGCCGACCGGGTCCAGCGGCCGTAGTCGGCCCAGCGCCCGACCAGGTTGTTGCGGTGGTAGGCGTAGGCCTCACCGACGAGGATGATGTGGTTGGCGTCCTTGGCGATGTCGGCGTGCGGCAGGCTGGTCTCCGTCGAGGTGGCACCGAGCCCGGTCAGCGTGGAGACGGCGGCCAGCACCGCGTCCCGCTGCTCGGGGTCGAGGGCCTCGTGGTCGAAGAAGTAGGGCACCGGCAGCGCGATCCTCAGCCCCTCCACGTCGCCGTCCAGCGCCTCGGTGTACCTCTCCACCGGGGCGTGCGCGGAGTTCGGGTCGGACGGGTCGTAGCCAGCCATCACCTCAAGCAGGGCGGCGCAGTCCCAAGCCGAGCGGGCCATCGGGCCGATGCTGTCCAGGCTGTAGCCGAGCGGGACCACGCCGCTCTTGGGCACCCGTCCGAAGGTGACCTTCAGGCCGGTGTGGCCGTTGACGCTGGCCGGGCCACGGACGGAACCGCCGGTGTCGGTGCCCAGGCCGCCGAGGGCGAGCCCGGCCGCCACCGCGACCCCGGTGCCCGAGCTCGAGCCGGCCGGGGTGCGCTCGACGTCCCAGGGGTTGTGGGGTACGGGGAACCCCTTGTCGGCGTCGGGCAGCCCGATGGCGAACTCGCTGGTGGTGGCCTTGCCCATGAACACCGAACCGGCGTCGCGGAGCCGCGCCACCACCGGCGCGTCGGTCCCCGCCCCCCACTCCGGGTCGAGCACCCGGCTGTTGGCGGTGGTGGGCGCGCCCTTCATCGCGATGATGTCCTTGATGGCCAGCGGGATGCCCTGCAGCGGGCCGAGGTCGTTCCCGGCGGCCAGGGCGGCGTCGGCGGCAGCGGCCTGCTCCAGCGCCGCCTCCCCGGTCACGACGACGTAGGCGCCCAGGGCGTCACTGAGCATCGCGGTGCGCTCCAGCATGGCGGCGGTGAGGTCGGTCGAGGTGGTGGTGCCATCACGGAGCGCTGCGGCGGCGTCCTTGATGGTCAGGATGGGTGCGTCGGACATGGTGGGGCCTCTCAGCGGGTGGGGTAGAAGTCGGTGGGGTCGAAGCGGATGGCCGGCTCGTGGTGCTCGAGCTCGGGCAGGTACATGCGGTCCGCACCGGCGCGGACCAGGGGGAAGTCGCGCACCATGGTCGCCTTCTCATCGGCGGAGACGGTGAGGCCTGCGGCGGAGAGGATGGCGGTCACGGTCTCCTCCGGGCTCGCCTTCTCGTCGGCGGTCGTCGTGGACATGTCGTTCCTTTCGGGTCAGGCGCCGGCCGGGCAGGCCGGGGCCGAGGTGGGCAATGCGCTCTCCGTCGACCGCGGTCGCGGCGGCGGCACCGGTCGGGCGACCGGCGATCAGCCGTCCCACCGGCGGGTGGGCTACGCCCGCGGCCGGTGGGGACGGTGACGTCAGGGGGTGGGGTCGGGCAGCGGTTCCTCGGGGACGGCGGCGGCGTCCACCTCGGAGCCCTCGGCCACCCGACGCGCCACCGACTCGGTGACGCCGCGTGGCACCACGCCGTTCTCGTCGGCGGTGTACAGGTGGCAGGCCACCACGTGGTCGGGCTCGGCCAGCACGGGGGGTGGCGTCCGTTCGGCACACACGTCCATCGCGAACGGGCACCGGGTCCGGAACCGGCAGCCGCTCGGTGGGTCGATCGGGCTGGGGATCTCCCCGTTGGCCCGGTCCAGCGGCTGGTCGCGGGTGCTGAGGGCCGGGTCGAGGGAGGGGATCGAGGACAGCAGCAGCCTGGTGTAGGGGTGCAGCGGCTGGTCGTAGAGCCGCCGGGCCGGCCCCCGCTCGGCCACCTGGCCCAGGTGCATCACCGCGACGTCGTCGCTGATGTACTCGACCACGTTGAGGTCGTGGCTGATGAAGACGTAGGTGAGCCCGTACTCCGACTGCAGGTCGGTCAGCAGGTTGAGCACCTGCGCCTGGATCGACTTGTCCAGCGCGGAGACGGCCTCGTCGAGCACCACCAGCCGGGGCTGCAGGGCCAGGGCCCGGGCGATGTTGACCCGCTGA
The DNA here is from genome assembly GCF_003344635.1 of Desertihabitans aurantiacus. GTDB lineage: Bacteria > Actinomycetota > Actinomycetes > Propionibacteriales > Propionibacteriaceae > Desertihabitans > Desertihabitans aurantiacus. The sequence goes on along the minus strand of NZ_QPKK01000050.1, from coordinate 9,061 downwards.
CGCTGGCCTCCGCTGAGCTGGTGAGGGTAGTGCCGGGCGTAGCTGGCCGGAAGTCCGACGTCGCTGATCACCTGGCTCACCCGCGCCCGGATCTCCTCGCGCGGACGGCGGCGGACCTCCAGCGGGAAGGCGATGGACTCCCCGATCGTGGCGCGTGGGTTGAGCGCGGAGGACGGGTCCTGGAAGACCATCTGCATCTGCTCGACGACCTCACGCGGTCGGCGCCGGTTCGCCAGGATCTGCTTGTCCTCGAAGACCATCTCACCCGACGTCGCCGGGTGCAGGCCGGTGATCAACCGGGCCAGCGTGGACTTGCCGCAGCCGGACTCGCCCACGATGCCGAGCGTGCGCCCGGGCCAGATCTTGAGGGAGACCCCGTCCACCGCGGACAGCGTGGCCCGGCGGCCGCCGTTGCGGACCGAGAAGGTCTTGGAGACGTCGAGCAGCTCCATCAGCGGCCGCTTCGGCAGCGTGGCCGTGCCGGGCGCGGGGACGTCGACCGGCGTGGGGCCGGGCAGGGTGTCGGTCATCGGGAGGCTCCTGTCGGGCGTCGGGCGGTCACAGCCGGCTGTCCATCGCCTCGCGCAGCGCGTCGCTGGCCAGGTTGAAGGCGACCGAGGTGAGGAAGATGAAGAACCCGGGGATGATGGTCACCAGCGGGGTGGTGCTCAGCGTCCCCCGCAGGCTGTTGAGCATGTAGCCCCACTCCGGGGCCGGCGGTGGCGAGCCCAACCCCAGGAAGCTCAGGCTGGCGGCGATGATCATCGCCACCCCGACCAGGCCCGAGGCGTAGACGATGATGTCGTTGAGCACGTTGGGGACGACCTGGGTCCGGGCGATCCGGAAGCGGCTGGCTCCGCTCAACGTCGCGGCCTCGATGAACTCCTGCACGACCACCCGGCGGGTGGCGGCTTCGGCCACCCGGGCGATGGGCGGGATGTAGACGATGGTCACCGCGATGATGGTGTTGGTCAGGCCGGGCCCGAGGGCCGCGCCCACCGCGATGGCCAGCAGGATGGCTGGGAAGGCGTAGAGCACGTCCATGAACCGCATCAGCACGGTCTGCACGACGCCTCGCAGCATGGCTGCGGTGACACCGATGACGGTGCCGATCAGCGCCGCGGCCACGGTGGGCACGAAGCCCGCGACCAGGGAGAGCCGCCCACCGTAGAGGACCCGGGCGAGCATGTCGCGGCCCTGCTCGTCGGTGCCCAGCGGGTGGCCGGGGGCACCGATGTTCTGCAGCCGGTCCAGGGGCTGGCCCAGCAGCGGGTCGTAGGGGGTCAGCAGCGGGGCGAAGGTGGCGGCCAGCGCCAGCAGCAGCACGATGCCGGCCGCGGCCACGCCGGTGCGGTTGCGCAGGAACCGCTTGCCGGTCTCCTTCCAGAACGACTGGGCCCGGACGCTCTGGTCGTGCGCGTTCCACTCCTCGCGCAGCTTCGCGGCGGCCTGGCGGTCGGCGTCGGTGGTACCGGCTCCGAACGCCTCCGGCAGCAGCACCGGAACGGTGGCCTGGCTCATGACATGGTTCCTCTCACACGGGGGTCGATGGCGGCTTGCAGCAGGTCGACGAGGAGGTTGACCACGACGAAGGTCAGGGCGATCACGAGGGTGGCGCCCTGGACCACCACCAGGTCGCGGGCCGAGATGGCGTTGTAGAGCAGCAGCCCCATGCCCGGCCAGCGGAAGATCGTCTCCACCAGCACCGAGCCACCGAGCAGGGCGCCGATCTGGACCCCCGACGTGGTGAGCACCGGGGAGATCGCGTTGCGCAGGACGTGCCGGCGCACCTCCAGCTCGCTGAGCCCCTTGGCCCGCAGCGTCTCGACGAAGTCGGCCCCCAGCACGTCCACGATGCCGGCGCGGGTGACCCGTGCCGTGATGGCCATGGTGATCAACGAGCCCGAGAGCACCGGCAGCACCAGGCTCCGGGCTGCCGACAGGGGGTCGTCGAAGTCGGCTCCGCCCGACGGCAGCAGCTGCAGACCACCGGCGAAGACGGCGAGCAGGATGATCGCCAGGAAGAAGGAGGGCACGCTCAGCCCACCAAGGCTCAGGACCGAGACCAGCCGGTCCACCGCCTTCCCCCGCCGGGTGCCGGCCAGGTAGCCCAGCAGCAGCCCGAGCGCGATGCCGAAGATCGCCGACACCAGGGCGAGGACGAAGGTGTTCCCCCAGGCCTGCCCGAGCAGGTCGGCGACCTCGCGGCGCCGCTGCTCGGAGTAGCCGAGATCACCCTGGAGGGCGTTGCCCACCCACTCCAGGTACCGCAGCGGCAGCGGGTCGTCGAGCCCGAGGCTGTCGCGGATCGCCTCCCGCTCCTCCGGGGTGGCGTCCTCTGGGACCAGGCCGGCCTCGGGGGACCCGGGGACGACCGTCATCAGCAGGAAGACGATCACCGAGACACCGACCAGGATCGGGATGGCCAGGCCGACCCGGCGGAGCACGAGCCGGATCACGAGTCACCGCCCACACTGATCGTGGTGAAGTCGACCCACCAGCTCTGGGGGTGCACGTAGCCCTGCACGTCGGGTGACATCACCCGCAGGTTGAGGTCGTGCATCCAGAACAGGAAGTAGGCCTCGCTGACGGCCTGGTCCATCATCTGCTGCAGGTGGGCGTTCTGGTCGGCCACCTCGGCCTGCTGGCTGGCCAGGGTGAGCTGCTCGTCCACCACCTCGTCGCACATGCCGGCCGCATTGGCCTGGCCGCCGGGGCGCTTGCACATGAAGCTCGAGTTGTAGCCGGTGGGCAGCATGCCGGCGGCCGGGGAGGCCCACAGCACGTCGATGTCCTCCCACTGCTCGCTGTCCAGCCCGTCCAGGCCGATCGAGATCAGCACGGTCCACTCCACCGGGGTGAGGGTGACCTCGACGCCGATCGCCCGGAAGTCGGCCTGCAGCTTCTGCATCATGACGTCGGGGAACATGTTGCCCGAGCCGCCGGTCGTGTAGCCGAAGTTGAGCGTCAGCTCACCCGGCTCGTAGCCCGCCTCGGCGAGCAGCTGCTTGGCACGCTCGGGGTCGTAGGAGTAGCCCGGGTTGTCCGGGGCGTAGGCCGGGTGACCCTCGTAGACCCACTGCTTGGCCGGGTAGCCCGCGCCGTTCATCAGGGCCGCCGCACCCTCGCGGTCGAGGGCGTAGTTGAGTGCCTGGCGGAGCGCGAGGTTGTCGCGGAAGGGCTCGCGGAACATGTTGAACCGAGGCATGATGCCGTGCGGGTACTTGCCCAGGAAGACCTGGTAGCCGTCCGCCTCGAGCTGGCTCATCGAGTCCGGTGAGGGCACTTCGGCCCAGTTGACCTCCCCCGACTGCAGCATCGACAGCCGCGACGCGGCCTCGGGCTGGGGGTAGAGGATGATCTGGTCGAGCTTCGCCGGCCCACGCCAGTACTCGTCGTAGCGGGTCAGCTCCATCACCTCGCCGTCGACGTACTCCGTCATCCTGAACGGGCCGGTGCCGGTGGCGTGCTGGTTGTAGTCCTGGTTGCCGAACTCCCTGACCACGGTGGGGCTGGGGAAGTAGATGCTGAGCAGGTCCCACTGCAGCCAGGTGTACTCCTGGGTGGTGGTGATCTGCACGGTGTGGTCGTCGATCTTCTCCCAGCTGTCGATGTAGCGCGTGGCGCTCGCGGCGGTAGCTGCATCGGTCTGGGAGTAGAACTCGAACTCCGGGTTCTTCAGCCGGTCGAGCTGGAAGACCACCGCGTCGGCGTCGAAGGCGGTGCCGTCGTGGAACGTGACGCCCTGGCGCAGGGTGAAGGTGTACGTCATCAGGTCGTCGGCCATCTCCCAGGACTCGGCCAGCGCCGGCTGCGGCGTCGGCAGCGTGTCGGCTTGGTCGAGGTCCAGGCGGGTGAGGGCGTCGTAGATGTTGTTGCCGACGAAGCGGTAGCCCTCGTAGCCCTGGTTCGGCGGTGTGGAGGGGAAGGGGATGTTGGCCGCGGACATGGCGATCTGCAGCGTCCCCCCGCTGGTGCTGCTGCTCCCAGCCCTCGAGTCGGACTGGCCGCAGGCGGACAGCAGCAGCGAGATGGCCAGCAGCAGGGTGGCGAGTGAGGGGATCAGGCGCCCTCGGCGCGCGGGACGGGTCATGGGAGGTGCCTCTCAGGTCGTGGGTGGCAGTGGGTCACTGCTGGGGAACCAGCAGGCACCGACTCCAGTGCGGGACGGAGGAGGAGCCGGAGGGGGAGGACCCAGCGGCGTCGATGGTCCGGACCGGGGGCGGCGTGCTCCAGCAGTCGGCCACTGCGTAGCTGCAGCGCGGGGCGAAGGAGCAGCCGGCCGGCAGACGAGTCAGGCTGGGCGGAGCGCCGATGATCGCCCGGGGGCGGCGGTCCTGCCCGGCCCGGACGTTCGCCTCGACCAGGCCCTCGGTGTAGGGGTGCTGCGGCGCGGTCAGCACCTGCTGGGCGGTGCCCCGCTCCACGAACCGGCCGGCGTACATCACCGCCACCTCGTCGGCGAGCTCGGCGGCTACCCCCAGGTCGTGGGTGACGAGCACCAGACCTGCGTCGACCTCCTGCTGGATCTGGCGGAACAGTCGGATCATCCGGGCCTGCACCGTCACGTCCAACGCCGTGGTCGGCTCGTCGGCCAGCAGCACCTGCGGCCGGCCGGCGATGGCCATCGCGATCACCACGCGCTGACGCATCCCCCCGCTGAGCTGGGACGGGTAGGCCCGCAGCCGGGCCTCGGCCGACGGGATCTGCACCAGCTCGAGCAGCTCCAGGGAGCGCTGCCGGGCATCGGCGCGGCTGGCGCCCGGCCGGTGCTTCAGCACCGTCTCCACCAGCTGCTGCCCGATCGTGTACACCGGGTCCAGGGCGGTGAGCGGGTCCTGGAACACCATCGAGATGTCACGGCCGCGGACGCGCCGCCGTTCCCGGGCCGGCAGGGACAGGATGTCGACCCCGTTGAGCTCCACCCGGCCCTCGATCAGCGCACTCGGTGGGTTGATCCCGATGATGGAGCGCAGCATGGCGCTCTTGCCACTGCCCGACTCGCCGATCACGGCGAGCACCTGGCGCCGGGGGACGGAGAAGGAGACGCCGTCCACCGCCCGCAACGAGCTCCGGTGGCTGCGGAACTCGGTGACCAGGTCGGTGACGCGCAGTGCCGGCGGCGGCGGTTCCGGGGCGCCGGCCGCGCGCGGCTCGAGCCAGGGTGAGCTGTGTGTGGGTGAGACCTGCGTGGTGGTCGACATCAGGGGCTCTCTTCCTGGGTGGCGGTGGGTCGTCGATCGGCTCTGCAGACGGGTAGGGGGTCTCGACGACGCCGTCGAGGAATGTGGAGTATCGCGATGACGCCGGTCCGTTGCGGAGCAGGAGCTGAGCAAGGGAATTCGCGGACCGTGACCCGCCTGGCGTTGTGCGCGAATGCGGGAGAAGTCTCGCGCTCAACGGCGAGGTGAGCACAACGTAACGTCTTGGCGACCCTTTGGGGAGGGGTCGGAGTTGCATTCGTGTGAGGAATTTGTTTCAGTGCGGAGACAGGTCGGGAGCCATTTCCGAGGATCCGTCGGGTGGTCCCCACGTCAATGCCCCACCGAGGTGCTGGGGGCGCCGGTGGCTCCCGTCACGACGACGGCGGACCGGGCGCGTCGGCGGCCGCCGAGGAACAGCAGGAGCGCGCAGCCGCCGCCGACCAGGACCCCGACCGCCCCGGCGCAGCAGATGGTGGTCCGCGGCCCGAGCTGGTCGGCGACCAGGCCCAGGACCGGCGCTCCGAGGGCTCCTCCGCCGAGGAAGAACATCATGTAGGCCGCCACCACCCGCGACCGCATCTCCACCGCCGCGGTGAGCTGGACGCTGGTGTTCACCGCCACGACGAACGACATGAAGAGCAAGCCGCTCACAGCGAGCCCGACGGCGAAGCCGGGGTAGACCGGGATCACCGAGACCACCATCTGGCTGGCCCCGAACCCGATCGCCGTGCCGAACACCCAGCGTCGTCGGGGTATCCCGACCGCCCGTCCGGACAGCAGCGCGCCGAGCAGGCTGCCCACGGCCAGGGACGCGGTCAGCAGCCCGAAGCCGACGGCTCCGACCTGGAAGGTCTGTGTCGCCACCAGCGGCAGCACGACCTGCAGGCTGTTGAGCCCGACGGCGCTGAGCAACGAGGCGCACGCCACGAAGAGGATCAGCACCGGGGTCCGCCCGAGGTAGCGGAAGCCCTCGACCACCTGCCCGCGGACCGTGGACGACCGGCGTACCTCGAACAGCGAGGTCCGGTCCAGCCGCAGCAGGGAGCTGACGATGGCCACCGAGCTCAACGCGTGCGCTGCGAACAGCACCCAGGTGGCGAGATGGCCGATCACCAGTCCGGCGACCGCGGGTCCGAGCAACCGGGCCACGTTGAACGAGGCCGAGTTCAGCCCGATGGCGTTCACCACGTGATCCAGCCCGACCAGCTCGGAGACGAACGACTGGCGGGCAGGAGCGTCCAGCGCGGTGATCACCCCCAGGACGGCAGCGAGCAGGTACACATGGGGCAGGGCCAGCACCCCGGTGGCGTCGAGCACCGCCATCACTGCACTGACCCCGCCCATCAGGGCCTGGGTCACCACCAGGAGGTTGATCTTGGAGAAGCGGTCGCTCAGAATTCCCGCGGGAATGCTGAGCAGCAGCACTGGGGCGAATTGGAGGAATGTCGCGGAGCCCAGTGCGAATCCGTTTCCCCCGCTCAGTACGAGAACGATCCACGACTGTGCCGTGCGTTGCATCCACACGCCGGTGTTGCTGATCAGGCCACCGACGAAGAACAGTCGGTAGTTTCGTGTGTGCAAAGAGCGGAACATTCCAGCCGTGGCCCGCCCCGAGGCGGCCCGGCCCCTGCTCACGCGTCGATCGCGGTGTAGGCGGCGAACGGGGCGGTCTCGGCGAAGTTCCAGGCCGCGCGGAGCAGCAGGTCGTCCTCGAACATCCGGCCCACCAGCTGGATGCTGACCGGGAGGCCGTTGCGCTTCTCGCACGGCAGCGCCAGGGCCGGGTGACCGGTGTAGTTGAACGGCCGGGTGTTGGCCACCGCGGAGTAGGTGATCGAGCCCTTCATGGCCAGCTCGACGGCGGCCGTGCGGTCGGCGGGCTGCTCGTAGCGCGGCGCCTGGGTGATCGTGGTCGGCATCACGAGGACGTCCACCTCGGCCAGGGCCCTGTCGTAGGCCGCGATGAAGCTGGAGCGGACGTTCTGGGCCTTGGCGTAGACGCGCCCGGACCAGAACCGCTTGCTGAACACCCCGGCCATCTGGTTCGCCAGCGCGCGCGGGTCGAGCAGCTCCTGGTGGCTCGCCCAGACCCGGTTGACCGCCGCGATCGTGTCCGAGGGGTACCAGGTCCTGCTCCAGGCACCGAAGAACCCGGCATTGCGGACGGCCAGCCCGCCCTCGGCCATCAGCGCGGTCTGCGCCCTGCCGATGGTGGCGTGCTCGGGGACCGACACCTCGCTGATGGTGGCGCCGAGCTTGGCGAAGATCTCGACGGCCTCGCGCACCGAGGAGTCGACCTCCACCGTGGCGCCGGCGAAGCCCTCGGTGAGGATGCCGATCCGCAGCCCGTCGATCCCCTCCGTCAGGCGGCTCGTCGCGTCGTAGTGGTCGGGCACCTGCCGGCCCTGGCGCGGGTCGAACCCGTCGTAGCCGGCGGTGGCCTCGAGAGCGGCGGCCGCGTCGGCCACCGTCATGGTCATCGGGCCGGTGTAGTCGATGCTCTGGTCCGAGCCGAACCCGATGCCGAAGTGCGAGACCAGCCCGAAGGTCGGCTTGTGCCCGACGGTCCCCGTCCACGACGCCGGGATGCGGATGGAGCCGCCCTGGTCGCCACCGAAGGAGATGTCCACCTGGCCGGAGGCCAGGGCCGCGGCGGAGCCGGAGGAGGATCCCCCGGTGAGGTGGTCGGGGCTGTGCGGGTTCGTCGGGCGACCGTAGTCACCGATCCCGCCACCGAATCCGAAGCCCCCAGACAGCCCGTTCATCACGTTCTTGCCCACCACGGTGGCACCGGCCTCGAGCGAGCGCTGCACGACCGTGGCGTCGTAGTCGGGCACCAGGCCCTCGAGGGCGAAGCTGCCGAAGGTCAACGGCATGCCTGCCACGGCGGTGTGGTCCTTGAAGCTGACGGTCTTACCGGCCAGCAGCCCCGACTCCGCGCCGGGGATCTCGCACTTCCACGTCCAGGCGTTGTAGGGGTCGTCCTCGGGGCCCGGCCGGTGTCCGGGCGAGCGGGGACCGGGGAACCGGGGCGGGGCAGGCTCCTCGATCCGGGACTGGACGAAGTCGTCCATCTCGGTCAACGTCTCGCCGATGTGCCGTGCGAAGACCTCCGCCTCCGCGGCCGTCAGACGCATGCCGAACTGCTCGGCGACCTGCTGGACCTCTTCGTGATCGGGCGTGCGGTACATGGCGACTCCTCGGACGGCGGCGGGACGTGGATACCGTCGCCTTGTCCGGTTACGCGAGACATGTCGGTCGGTGATGACCGTGTTAAGCGGGTTGCGCGGCGCGCGAACCAGCTCTGACCAGGGCTTTCGCCTCAGGCGCAGGTGAGCAACGCCGGTTCACCGCCGGTATCCGCGGTCCACCGGACCGCTCGCAGCCCGCCGGCCGGACCGGGGCTGTGCGCACGCCGTCCCGGGCGTCGCACTGCCGGCAGCGCCGGTCAGGCGTACCAGGTGGCGAGGCGGGCGAAGCCCTCGTCGAGAGGGATGCGGGGCCTCCAGTCGAGGAGCTCGCGGGTGCGGCGCTGGTCGAACCAGTGCGCGGTGGAGAGCTGCTCGGCGAGGAAGCGGGTCAGCGGCGGGTCGGTCTCGACGTCGCGGCCGGCGTGCTCCAGCAGCGCGACCGAGGCGTCCACCAGGCTGCCGGCGGCCCTCGCCAGCCCGGCGGGCACGCGTCGGACGGGACGCGGGGCGCCCGCGGCGGCGGCCATCGCGCCGAGCACCTCACCGATCGGCCGGGGTTCGCCGTTGCTCACCACCAGCGGCACCCCGCGCGCCTGCTCGCAGCGGTCCAGCGCGGCGACGAGTGCGTCCACGGCGTTGTCGACGTAGGTGGTGTCGACCAGCGCG
>NZ_QPKK01000005.1 GCF_003344635.1 Desertihabitans aurantiacus | reverse complement strand
CGGGCGCAGGGGCCTGCCGGGAGGGGCCGTCGACCCGTGGGAGCTCCTCGGTGGGGACGTCGTCGGAGACGGGCAGGATCGACCAGGGGTCGTCGGTGGCGCGGCGGGCGGGGTCCGGCGTCGCGGCGGGACCGTCGCTCACCGCTGCAGCACCGTGGCGGTGACCCGCTGCCAGCCCTCGAGCACCCGCGACACGGCGCTGCGCTCCCGCGGCGGCTCGTGCGGCAGCTCAGCGACCGCGCGGGCGACGACGTCGGCCGGGGCGTCGGTGCTCACGGTGAGCACCCGCTCCCCGCTCTGCCAGGCCAGCGTGGTCGGCACGGTCTGCTCGCTGCGCCAGACCCGCGCCGCCTCGTCCCACTCGTAGCCGGACGCCGGCGCACCCAGCTCCCCGGACTGCTCGGCCACGTCGAGGACGTGCACCCCGTCGCTGTAGGTGGCGTGCAGCACCCCGTCGGGGGTGGCGCGCAGGTGCACCAGCGGCAGCCCGCCCAGCGTCTCGTGGCAGGACCAGCCCTGGGCGGTCAGCCGGTCGGCGTCGGCCACCGGCAGCGCCCCGGCGCTGCTGAAGGCGGCCAGCCCGGGTGCCAGCCGGGCGTCGAAGGTGCTGGCCCCGATCTGCAGCTGCGTGTAGCCCACCGACTCCCGGACCTCGCCGGTCTCGTCATAGCGCTGGGCCTGCAGCACCAGCCCCGAGTCCTCGTCGACCCACCACCGGGCCACCAGCCGGCCCCGGTCGCGGGCGTCCACCACGGTGGCCGACCGGCCGGCGACCTCGGCCGCGCCGAGGTGGCCGGTGAGCTGGTGCTCCCGGCCGAGCAGCTCCGGGGAGATGGTCGCCTCCGGCAGCGGCATCGAGCCCTCGCCGACCTGACGGTCGGCGGCGTCGTGCACCCGCACCTGGGCGCTCTGCCCGGGCTGCACCACCACGTCGACGCTGGCCCGCACGCTGCGGCCGGCGTCGCGGAACCAGACCTGCTGGGTGCCGGTTCGGCCGAGCACGGACCCGGCGACGGCGCTGTTGCGCAGCACCACCAGGGACTCCTCGTGGCTGAGCTCGCTGCGCCGGACGACCTCGCCGACCGCGGGCGCGGCCCCGCCACCGAGCTCGCCGCGTCCGCCCGGGGTGGTGAGCAGCACCGCCGCCAGCCCCTCCGGGACCAGCGGCACCTCGGTCAGCGCCACCCCGAACGAGGCGTCGGTGCCCTCGTCGGCCAGGTCGACCCGGCGCACCTCGTCGGGTGCGGCGGTCCAGCCGACGGTGGTGAAGGCGATGAGCAGCACCGAGGCCAGCACGCCGGCCGCGCCGAGGCGGCGGCGCAGCACCCGGTGGGTCATGGGCAGCGCGGCCGGCTGGCGCGGCTGGTCGAAGGGCCGGGTCCACAGCGGGACCGAGGCCTGCTCGCCGGCGATCCCCACCAGCCGGCGGGAGAGGTCGTCGGGGGCGCTGCCGCCGGCCAGCCGGCTGGAGCCCAGCAGGTCGCGGACCCGTCGGAGGGACTCCGCCTCGGCGCGGCAGGCGTCGCAGCCGGTGAGGTGGGTGAGCAGCCGCTCGCGCGTGGCGTCGCCGAGCGCGCCGTCGACGAGCGCCGACAGCTGGTCGGGACGGGTGCCGCAGGGACGGCGAGCGGGCAGGGCCATCAGGTGACGGCCCCCCGGACCCGGTCGACCGACTCCGGCACCCCGCGGTAGCGCTCGCGCCCGGCCAGCGGGCTGCGGTGGGCCAGCGCGGCGCGCAGCTGCGCCCGGCCCCGGTGGATGCGGCTGCGCACGGTGCCCAGCTTGGTGTCCAGCACCTGCGCGACCTCCTCGTAGCTCAGCCCCTCGATGTCGCAGAGCACGACCGCGGCCCGGAACTCCGGGGACAGCGCGTCCAGCGCGGCGGCGACGTCGTGGTCGAGGTTGAGGTCGTCGACCTGCTCGGCCGGCGCGGCCTCGCGGGAGACCAGCCGCTCGGCGGTGCCGTCGGCGAACCCGTCGAAGCGGATCCGCTGCTTGCGGCGGGCCTGGTCGAGGAAGAGGTTGGTGGTGATGCGGTGCAGCCAGCCCTCGAAGGTGCCGGGCTGGAAGGTGTGCAGGGAGCGGAACACCCGGACGAAGACGTCCTGGGTGAGGTCCTCGGCGTCGTGCGGGTCACCGGTGAGGCGGTAGGCCAGCCGGTAGACGCGGGCGGAGTGCTCGGCGACGACCTGCTCCCAGCTCGGCGGCGTCCACCCGGTCTCGGGGGCCTGCGCGGGCGGCTCGGGGGCCTCGGCGGGGCGCCGGCGGCTCGTGCCGCGGGACCGGATCGGAGACCATGCCGCCATGTCGTGCACCCCTTCCAACCAGCTCGCGCCGCGCGAGTGGACCACCACCGTGGACCACCCACCTGTGCCGGACCTGTGAGCCGGCTGTCCACCGGCCCGGTCCGCGCACCAGTGTAGGTGCTGGCACCGTCCCCCGGGCCCGTCGACGGCGGCACGCCCGCCGCCCGCGGAGCCCTCAGCGGTCGACGACCAGCCGCATCCCGGTGTGGCCGAGGGAGGAGTCGTCGGTGACCGACGTGCGCGCTGCGACCCGGTACCGGTTGCAGTAGGAGCGGTGGCACAGGTAGGAGCCGCCGCGGACCACCCGGGTCACACCGAACCGCGGTCCCTGGGGGTCGACGCGGGTGGCCGGCTTGTCGTGGCGGTGGTAGGTGGCCGAGAAGCGGTCGGAGGTCCACTCCCAGACGTTGCCCGAGGTGTTGTACAACCCGTAGCCGTTGGGCTGGTAGGCGTCCACCGGGGCGGTGCCGAGGTAGCCGTCCTCCCCGGTGTTCACCGTCGGGAAGGTGCCCTGCCAGATGTTGGTGCGGTGCTCCCCTCCCGGGGTCAGATCCTCCCCCCACGGGTAGGTGGCGCCCTCCAGACCGCCGCGGGCCGCGCGCTCCCACTCCGCCTCGGTGGGCAGCCGGCCTCCGCGCCATCGGGCGTAGGCGCGGGCGTCGTCGTAGGACAGGTGCACCACCGGGTGGTCGAGGACGTCCTCGACGTCGGAGCCCGGACCGCGCGGCGCCCGCCAGGTGGCCCCGCGCACCCCGCGCCACCACGGCGCACCGGGGACGCGGGCCTCCATCACGTGGTCGGCGGCGGCCGGGTGCACCAGCAGGTGGAAGACGAAGGACCAGCCGAACCGCTCGGCCTCGGTGCGGTAGCCGGTGGCCTCGACGAACTCGGCGAAGTCGGCGTTGGTGACGGCGTGCGCGGCGATCGCGAAGGCGCCGGTGGAGACGCGCCGGACCGGGCCCTCCCCGTCGGCGGGGAACACCTCCGCGGCTTCTGAGCCCATCCAGAACTCCCCCGCCGGGATCTCCACCAGCGGCGAGCGCGGGCTGGGGTCGACCGCACGGGCGGTGCCCCCTCCGGCCGGTGCGGCCGGGACGGGGTCGGCGGCGGGGGCGGTCGGCGTCCCCAGGCTCTGGCGGGTGGGGCCGCAGCAGCCCCCGGCGTCCTCGTGCATCAGCGGTCCGTGCTCAGAGCAGCCCGGCCCCGTCGAGCTGGCGCCAGAACGTGTCCAGCTCCTCCTCGGTGGCCTCGACCATCGGCGGGCGGACGCGTCCGACCGGACGGCCGAGCCGGCGCAGCACGCCCTTGACCATGGAGCAGCCCTGGGTGGCGAAGACGCCGGTGTAGACCGGCAGCAGCCGGCGGTGCAGGGCGAGCGCCCCGGCGACGTCGCCGGCCAGGTGCGCGCGGACCAGCTCGGCGGTCTGCGGTCCGCAGAAGTGGGTGGAGGTGCCGACCACGCCGACCCCGCCGACCGCCAGCATCGGCAGCGTCGCCGCGTCGTCGCCGCAGTAGTAGGCCAGCCCGGTCTCGGCCACCACGCGGGTGGTGGCGACCAGGTCGACCTTGGCGTCCTTGACCGCGACGATGCGCTCGTGCCGGCCCAGCTCGAGCAGGGTGGCGGTGCTGATCTCGGTGCCGGCCCGGTGCGGGATGTCGTAGAGCATCACCGGCAACGGGGTGCTGTCGGCCACCCGGGTGAAGTGCTCCAGCAGCGCGCGCTGCGGCGGCTTGGAGTAGTACGGCGTCACCACCAGCAGCCCGTGGGCGCCGGCGTCGGCGGCCTGCTCGGCCAGCTCGAGGGTGTGCCGGGTGTCGAAGGTGCCGACCCCGGACACCACGCTGGCCCGGTCGCCGACGGCCTCGACGACCGCCCGGACCAGCTCACGCTTCTCGGCGTCGGTGGTGGTCGGGCCCTCCCCGCCGGTGCCGTTGACCACCAGCCCGTCGTGCCCGCCCTCGTCGACCAGGTACCGGGCCAGCGCGACGGCGACGTCGAGGTCGAGCGAGCCGTCCTCGGCGAAGGGGGTGACCATTGCCGAGAGCACCCGTCCGAAGGGCGGCTCCATCAGCGGACCTCGCCGATGACGACCAGCGGGTCACCGTCGCGCACCACGTCGCCGGGCCGGGCGACCACCTCCAGGACGGTGCCGGCCCGCTCCGCCAGGACGGGGATCTCCATCTTCATCGACTCCAGCAGCACCACCTCGTCCTCGGCGGTGACGCTCTGCCCGACCGTCACGTGCACGCGCAGGACAGAGGCGACGAGCTCGGCGGACACGGTGTGGCTCATGCCCGGCATCGTAGGCCGTCACGACGGCCGGCGCCGCACCGGCGAAACCCGGCGCGCGTCCCGGCTGCGGGCGGTCGGGCGGGTCTAGGCTGTCGCGGGTGAACCAGTCGCCGCACGGTCCCACCGCCCCCACCCCCGACCTGTGGGCCTGGACCGAGACGTTCGTCCCCGAGCCGCCGCACGCCGCCGAGGCCCGGGCGTCCGCGGAGCAGGCCGGTGAGCCGACGGTCAGCCGCGGCGGCGCCGCCCTGCTCACCCTGCTGGCCCGCACCGTCGCGGCCCGGGCGGTCGTCGAGATCGGCTCCGGCGCCGGCGTGTCGGCCCTGGCGCTGTTCGCCGGGATGGCGCCGAACGGGATCCTCACCAGCGTCGACACCGAGGCCGAGCCGCAGGCCGACACCCGCCGCACCCTCCTGGCCGCCGGCATCGCCAGCAACCGGTTCCGGCTGATCTCCGGACGCGCGCTGGACGTCCTCCCCCGGCTCAGCGACGGCGGCTACGACCTGGTGCTCGTCAACGGCGACAAGCTGGAGTACGTCGAGTACATCGCCCAGGCCCAGCGGCTGCTGCGCAGCGGCGGGCTGGTGGTGGTGGAGGGCGTGCTGCTGGGCGGGCGCACCGCCGACGCCAGCAACGAGGACGACGAGACCATCGTCGTCCGCGAGGCGCTGGAGGCGGTCGCCGAGGCCGAGGACCTCACCTACTCGCTGCTGCCGGTCGGCGACGGCGTGCTGGTCGCGGTCAAGCACTGACCCGGGAGAGGCCCGCGCGGCTGGGTAAGGCTGCTGGCATGACCGCTCCGCTGACCCTCGTCGCTGGCGCCTCCCGTGGCCTCGGCTTCCTCATCGCCCGCGAGCTGCTCCAGCGCGGGCACCGCGTCGTGCTCTGCGCCCGCGACCCCGACGGCGTGCAGAGCGCCGTCGAACGGCTGTCCGAGCACGGCGAGGTGCACGGGGACACCTGCGACGTCGCCGACCGCGCCGACGTCGAACGGCTGATCTCCTCCGTCGAGGCTGCGCACGGCCCGCTGGACGCGCTGTTCTGCGTGGCCGGAGTGATCCAGGTCGGCCCGGCGGAGGAGATGACGCTGGAGCACTTCGACACCGCGATCGACATCATGCTGCGCGGCCCGCTGCACCTGGTCTGGACGGCGCTGCCGGGGATGCGGGAGCGGCGTCGGGGCCGGATCGGCGTGGTGACCTCGGTGGGCGGGGTGGTCGCTCCCCCGCACCTGCTGCCCTACGCGACCGCCAAGTTCGGCGCGCTGGGGTTCGCCGAGGGGCTGGCCGCCGAGCTCGCCGGCAGCGGCGTGACCGCCACCGCGGTGGTCCCCGGCCTGATGCGCACCGGCTCCCACGAGGAGGCCCTCTTCACCGGCGACCAGGCGCTGGAGTACGACTGGTTCGCCCCGGCGGCCTCGCTGCCGCTGCTGTCCACCAGCGCCGAGCGCGCGGCGGCCCGGATCGTCGCCGGCGTGCTGGCCGGCCGGGCCCGGATCGTGCTGACCCCGGCCGCCTCGCTCGCCCAGCGGGTGCACGGCATCGCCCCCGGGCTCACCACCCGGGCGATGGGGCTGGTCTCCCGGCTGCTGCCCGACGCCGCCGACGGGCCGACCGGCACCGTCCCCGGGCACGAGGCCGAGCGCCGCTCGTCCTCCCGCCTGGTCAAGGTGCTGACCACCCTGGGCCGGCGCGCGGCCGACCGCTACAACACCCGGGCGCACCGCCGCTGAGGCACCGGCGTCCGGGCCGGCGGCTCAGGTCGCCGGCACCCGGACGTTCTTGCCGACCACGGTGATCCCGCCGTCGGAGACGGTGAACCCGCGGGCGCGGTCCTGCTCGTGGTCGACCCCGATCTCGGCACCGTCCTCGACCACCACGCCCTTGTCGAGGATGGCGTTGCGGACGACGGCGTTGCGGCCGACGGTGGTGCGGTCCAGCAGCACCGAGTGCTCGACATTGGCCCACTTGTCCACCCGCACCCGCGGGGAGAGCACCGAGGAGTCGACGTCGCCGCCGGAGATGATGCAGCCCGGGCTGACGATGGAGTCCTCGGCCGTCCCGCGCAGCACGAACTTCGCCCCCGGGGCCTGCGGGGCGTTGGTGAAGATCGGCCACTCCTCGTTGTAGAGGCTGAAGGCCGGGCGCACCGAGACCAGGTCCATGTGGGCGTGGTGGTAGGCGTCGATCGTCCCCACGTCGCGCCAGTAGCCGCGCTCGGACTCGCTGGTGCCGGGGACGGTGTTGTGGGTGAAGTCGTACACCTGGGCCTGCTCGCGCTCGACGAAGTAGGGCACGATGTCGCCGCCCATGTCGTGGCGCGAGGACGGGTTGGCCGCGTCCTCGCGGAGCGCGGTCTGCAGCGCGGAGCGGGTGAAGATGTAGTTGCCCATCGAGGCGTAGGACTCCTCGGGGCTGTCCAGCAGCCCCGGCGGGTCGGCCGGCTTCTCCAGGAAGCTGCTGATCCGCGCCGACGCGTCGGCGTCGATGATGCCGAAGGCGCTGGCCTCCGAACGGGGGACGCGCAGCCCGGCCACCGTGCAGGCCAGCCCGGACTCGATGTGGGCGTTGAGCATCTGGCCGATGTCCATCCGGTAGATGTTGTCGGCGCCGAAGACGACGATGTAGTCGGGGTCGGCGTCGATCACCAGGTTCATCGACTGGTAGAGCGCGTCCGCGCTGCCCAGGTACCAGCGCGGGCCGAGCCGCTGCTGGGCCGGCACCGGGGTGACGAAGTCGCCGAGCATGGTCGCCATCCGCCAGGTCTGGGAGATGTGCCGGTCCAGGGAGTGCGACTTGTACTGGGTGAGCACCGCGATCCGGTGCAGGCCGCTGTTGGCGAGGTTCGACAGCACGAAGTCGATCAGCCGGTAGGTCCCGCCGAACGGCACGGCCGGCTTGGCCCGGTCCACCGTGAGTGGCATCAGCCGCTTGCCCTCGCCACCGGCCAGCACCATCGAGAGGACCTTGGGACGCGACATGCCCCGAACCTAGACCGCGGTGGTACGACGCGACAACGCGGCCCGCCGCCCGTCTCACCCCGCCCGTGGCGCGGCCGTGCGGGACCGCGCCCCGGCGACGCCGGACCGCTGTGCCACGATGCCGCCATGAGCAGCGTGACGGACCGGCTGTCGGTCTCGGTCCTCACCCGGGAGTACCCCCCGAGCGTCTACGGCGGCGCCGGGGTGCACGTCGCCCAGCTGGTCCCCCAGCTGCGCCGGTTGTGCGAGGTGGAGGTGCACTGCACCGGCGAGCCGCGCGAGGGGGCGACGGCCCACCCCGAGACGTTCCCGGCCGGGGCCAACGCGGCGTTGCGGGTGTTCGGCGCCGACCTGTCGATGGCGGCCGCGATCGGGCCGGTGGACCTGCTGCACTCCCACACCTGGTACGCCAACCTGGCCGGCCACCTCGGCTCGCTGCTGCACGACGTGGCGCACGTGGTGACCGCGCACTCCCTCGAACCGCACCGGCCGTGGAAGGCCGAGCAGCTGGGTGGCGGGTACCGGTTGTCGTCGTGGGCGGAGCGGACGGCCTACGAGGCCGCCGACGGTGTGATCGCGGTGAGCGCCGGGATGCGGCGTGACGTGCTGGTCTCCTACACCGACCTCGACCCGGACAAGGTGCACGTGGTGCGCAACGGGATCGACCCCGAGGAGTTCCGGCCCGACCCCGGCACCGACGTGGTCCGCGGGCTCGGCATCGACCCGGACCGTCCGTCGGTGGTCTTCGTGGGCCGGATCACCCGGCAGAAGGGGCTCATCCACCTGGTCCGGGCGGCCGAGCAGCTGGACGCCGGCACCCAGCTGGTGCTGCTGGCCGGGGCTCCCGACACCCCCGAGATCGGCCGCCAGCTCGAGGAGGCGTTCGAGGCGCTGCGGCGGCGCCGCGGCGACGTCATCTGGGTGCAGGAGATGCTCCCGCGCGCCAGCGTCCGGCAGGTGCTCACCGCCGCCACCGTCTTCGCCTGCCCGTCGGTGTACGAGCCCCTGGGCATCGTCAACCTGGAGGCGATGGCCTGCGAGACGGCGGTGGTGGCCAGCGCGGTCGGCGGCATCCCGGAGGTGGTGGTCGACGGCGAGACCGGGCTGCTGGTGCCCTACGACGCCGCCCGGGCCGACGACCCGGCCGCGGTGGCGGAGTTCGAGACGGCCTTCGCGGCCCGGCTGAACGAGCTGGTCGCCGACCCGGAGCGGGCCGACCGGATGGGCCGGGCGGGCCGGCAGCGCTGCCTGGAGCACTTCAGCTGGGAGCGGATCGCCGCCGAGACGGTCGCGGTGTACCGGGCGGCGCTGGAGCGCCGGGCCGGGTAGCCGGAGCAACGAGTGGGTGTGGCAACGGCGAGGAGGAGTTCGGACGACGCCGAAGCGGGGCGGAGGCGTGGCTGACGGTGACGGTGTGGGTGATCAGGTGTTCCCTTCAAGACACTCGGTCGACCTTGGTTCACGGTGAACGGAACCGGCAGCTCGGAACGTTCGGGGTATCGGTGTGGATCTGAGCGCCGCCGTCGATGTCCGGCTTCCCGACGACACCCCGGCCCGGCGTAGCGGTGTGCCCCCCGACCCTCACACCAGGCGTCCACTACGCCGACGCACGACGCCGTTGCAGTGACCCGAGGTGAGGAAGGGACTGAACCGCGCACCAGAGTCACCGGCGCGGGGAGCAGGGGTAGGGTCCGGTCCATGGACATGCTGGGTGGCAGTCAGATCGCTGAGGCAGGCCTGACCGACTGGCGCAAGCTGGCCCAGGGACTCCATGCCCGTTACCTGGTCGGAGACTTCCGTGCCGCGGTGCGCTTCGTGACCGCAATCGCCGAGGCCGGCGCCGCGATCGGGCACCATCCGCTGGTGGCAATCGGCCCGGGCTACGTCCACCTCGAGCTGGTCAGCAACGACGCCATCTACCGCGAGGCCGACGGCACTGAGCACGTCGTGGAGTGGGTGACCCAGCGGGACGTCGACCTCGCACGACAGATCACCGAGATCGCCGCCGACCACGAGCTCGTGGCGGACCCGGCCTCGGTGAGCGTCCTCGAGCTCGGCCTCGACACGGCCCGCTCCGCGACCATCGCCCCGGTGTGGGCCGCCCTGCTGACCGGGCGACCGGAGGCCCAGGGCCACGGGTCGCCCAGCGACGAGGTCCGCGACCCCCTGGGACGCGTCCCCAACCTGTGGTTCGGGGACACCGACGAGCACGACGACGACCCTCGTCAGCGCTTCCACGTCGAGGTCTACGTCGCACCCGAGGTGGCCGAGCAGCGCATCGCCGCCGCGCTCGCCGCAGGCGGTACCGTCGTCGACGGGAGCGGCGCACCAGGGCTCACCGTGATCGCCGACCAGGACGGCAACACCGGCATCGTGTGCGTCGACACCTCCGCGGTGAAGAAGAGCTGACCGCGATCGCGGTTGCAGAGCGGCCGCGCCGGAGGTGGCAACGGCCTGCGACGGCCGCATGTTCGCGGTCATCGACTCAGCGGCCAGATCGACCCCGAGGGTCCTTCCACCGCTCCGAGTAGCCATCCCGGCCCAGCGCCCGGACGGCGGGGCCGGGCACGACGACGGCCGGCGCCCCGGTCGTCCTGGGTGCGCCGGCCGTCGGTGCGGTCGGAGGGGTGCGGGCACCCCGTCGGGGGTCGGCGTCAGCCGACCACACCCTGCAGCGCGCCGGCCAGCTCCTCGGCCTCCTGGGCGTTGAGCTCCACGACGAGTCGACCGCCACCCTCGAGCGGGACCCGCATCACGATGCCCCGGCCCTCCTTCGTGACCTCCATGGGACCGTCGCCGGTGCGGGGCTTCATTGCAGCCATGCCAACCTCATCTCTGTTCGTGGGACGGAGCCATTATCCCGTACGGGGAGACCTGCGTCATACCGACACCCGCCCGGCCAGCTCCGAGAGCGAGCGCAGGCTGCCGCGCAGACCGATGCGCAGCGCGGGCCCGGAGAGCGGCGCGAGCGCCACCGCGGGGGCCGGGCCGGAGACCTCCTCGAGGCTGGTGATGCAGGTGCCCTCGCCGTCGCTGACCAGCGTGAACCGGCCCAGCCCGCGGAAGACCGGGCCCAGGTGCTCGACCTCCAGCAGGTAGCCCGGCACCGAGCGGGTGACCCGCATCCGGTCCACCAGCCCGTGCCGACGGACACCCCAGCCGGGCCGGCTGACGGCCTCGACCAGGTCACCGACCCGCGACCCGTCGCCCTCCAGCACCCGGACGCTGGTCAGCGGGATCCAGCGGTGCTGGCCCTCCCAGTCGCTGAGCACCGACCAGACCTGCTCGGGCCGGGCCGGGCTGCGGTGCTGGACCTCCAACCGGTACGCCATGGTCATCTCCCCGGCTCGACGTGGCAGTCGACGAGGTGGTCGTCGACCAGGCCGACGGCCTGCATCAGCGCGTAGGCCGTGGTGGGGCCGACGAAGCGCAGACCGAGACCCTTCAGCTCCCGCGACAGCTGCTTGGAGCGGACGGTCTGGGCCGGCACCTCGGCGAGCGTGGCCGGTCGCGGACGGTCCGGCTCGGCGAAGGAGAGCACGGTCTCGGCGAAGCGCTCCCCCGCCGCCACCACCGCGCGGGCGTTGTCGACGGCCGCCTCGATCTTCAGCCGGTTCCGCACGATCCGGGCGTCGGCCAGCAGCCGGGCCACGTCGTCGGCGTCGAAGGCGGCCACCTTCTCGGGGTCGAAGCCGGCGAAGGCGTCCCGGAAGCCCTCGCGCTTGCGCAGGATGGTCAGCCAGCTGAGCCCGGACTGGAACGCCTCCAGGGTCAGCCGCTCGTACAAGCCGCTGGTGCTGGTGACCGGACGCCCCCACTCCTCGTCGTGGTAGCGCACGTAGTCGGGGGTGGACAGACCCCACGGGCAGCGCAGCAGGCCGTCCTCGCCGCGGACGGCCCCGGAGGCGGTCACCTCCACGGCCGCTCGGCGTCCTGGGGCACCAGACCGGGCTGAGAGGGCGGTGCGGGCTGGGAGAGCGGTGGGGTCTGGGACCCCGGGCCGGACGGCGCCCGCCGGGCCAGCGTCTCCTCCAGCTCGGCGATCCGGGCGTCGCGCCGGTCCAGCTCGCGGGCGAGCCGGTCGACCACCTCGTCCACCTGGTCCATCCGGTAGCCGCGCAGCGCGGTGGAGAACCGCAGGGCATCGAGGTCGGCACCCGACCAGTGACGGTCCGGCAGCGCCGGGGTGAAGGTGTCGCGCACCGGCTCCTCGGCCATGCCGCCGAACCGGCCCGCAGCGGCGACCGCGCCGACGGCGAGCACGCCGACGGCCACCACCAGCAGCACCCACTCCATGGCGGTGATCGTAGCCACCACCGGTCGGCACCGGGTGAGGGCTCTCCCCGGTCGCCTACCCTGGCGCGGTGAGCACGAGCACCTGGACCGTCACCGGCATGACCTGCGAGCACTGCGTCGCCTCCGTCACCGAGGAGGTCGGCGAGCTCCCCGGCGTCCGCTCGGTCGACGTCGACCTGGCCTCGGGTCAGGTCCGGATCAGCAGCGAGGCGCCGCTGCCGCGCGAGCAGGTGGCCGCCGCCGTCGAGGAGGCCGGCTACACCCTCGGCTGACCGGTCCTCACCGAGCCGCTGCGGCCTCACCCGGGTCGAGGGCCCGACGGTAGGCCTGCGGGCTGATCCCCCGCGCCGTCTTGAACACGGTGCTGAGCGCCGAGCCGTCGCTGTAGCCGACCCGCCTGGCGATCGCGTCGAGGGTGAGCTCCGGCTCGAGCAGCAGCTCGGCCGCCCGGGTGAGCCGCCACTCCCGCAGGTAGCTCATCGGTGGGACACCGACGGTCTCGGTGAAGCAGCGGGCCAGTGCGGAGCGGGAGGTGCCCACCGCGGCCGCCAGACCGGCCACCGTCCAGGCCCGCTCGGGGTGCTCCTACAGCAGCCGCAGTGCGGGGCCGGCCACCGGGTGCAGCGAGGCGGCGTACCAGCCCGGGACCTCGGCCCCCTGCCGGGCGAACCAGGCCCGGACCACCGAGACCAGCAGCAGGTCGAGCAGCCGGTCGAGGACGGCCTGCTGCCCGAGCTCGTCGCGGCCGATCTCCTCGGCCAGCAGCGGCACCAGCGGTGAGCTCCAGGTCGACGGCTCGAGCACCAGCAGCGCCGGCAGCGCTTCGACGACGCGGCCGCTGATCTCGCCGCGGAGGTGGTAGCAGCCCAGCAGCAGCACCGTGGACCCGTCCGGGTCGTTGCCCCAGGTGCGGGTGCCCAGCCGCAGCCGGTCGGCCAGGTCGGTGCCGTCCGGGTCGGTCCGGCGCCCGCCCGGCCCGCAGACGACCTGCGGCGCCAGCCCCGGCTCGCTGGACAGGGTGACCGGGTCACGTCCGCGGGCCACCGCCACCGACCCGGCGGGCACCTCGCGCGTCGCGCCGCCGGGCGACTCCACCCACACCGTGCCGGTGAGGACCGCGACCAGCCCGAGCGGTGTGCCGTCGTCCATCCGCAGCGACCACGGCGGCTCCATCACCGTCCGGAAGAGGAAGGCCCCGCGACCCCGTGGCCCATCGAGGAGGTTCGCCAACGCGTCCACCTCCACGAGCCTAGGACGACCGAGCACGCGAGCGGGACGGCCGGCCCTTCCGCGTGGGGTGGGGACCGGCGGTTGGCTCGGTCCATGACGATCTCTCCTCCATCAGACCGCACCGTCCACCAGCCGGTGCCGACCGGCGAGTTCACCGCCGGGCTGACCGCAGCCGGCGTACCGGCCGAGCTGGTCGCCGTGCTGGCCGAGCTCTTCGACGAGCTACGCAGCGGCCGGAACGCGACACCGACCGACGTGCGCAGGGCCACCGGCCGGCCGCCCCGGAGCCTCGCCGACGTCCTCGCCACCGCCGCAGCGGATCCGGCTCCGGCACCCGGGCGGTGAGGACGGTGCGCACCGTGGTGATGACCGGCGGCACGTCGGGCCTGGGCGCGGTCGCCGCGCAGCGGCTGACCCGCGAGGGCGGTGTCCGGCTGCTGCTGGGCGCCCGGCGCGAGACCGCCGGAGCGGAGACGTCCCCGCTGCACCTCGACCAGCTGGCCTCGGTGCGGGAGTTCGCGGATGCTGTGCACCGCTGGTTGGACGGGGCCGCCCTCGACGGGCTCGTGCTCAACGCCGGGACGCTGCGGGCCGACGCCGACGGCCGGACCGTCGACGGCGTCGAGACCACCTTCGCGGTCAACCACCTGGCCCACCACCTGCTGCTCCGCCTCCTGCTGCCGGCCCTGTCGACCCGGGCGGTGGCGGTGCTGACCACCAGCGGCACCCACGACCCTGCCACCGGTGCCGGACTGCCACCGCCCCGGCACGCCGACGCCGGGCTGCTGGCGCACCCGGAGCGGGACCCCGGCCGCGAGAGGAGCCCGCGCCGGGCGGGCCAGCACGCCTACACCGCGTCCAAGCTGTGCGCCCTGCTCACCGTCCGCAGGCTGACCCACCTCCCGGGTGGCCCGCCCACGGCGATCGCGTTCTGCCCCGGGCAGGTCTTCGGCACCGGGCTGGCCGGGCAGCTTCCGCTGCGGTCGCGGGTGGCCTGGTCCGTCCTCGGCCACCCGCTGCTGCGGCGGCCGCTGCGCAGGCTCGAGCCCGCCCTCAACGGTGCCGAGGAGGCCGGTGCGGCACTGGCCGACCTCACGCTGGGCCGCCTCACCCCACCACCTGGCCGCTGCTACGCCGCGCTGCGTTCCGGTGTCCTCAGCTGGCCCGACCCGTCCGCTCCGGCCCGCGACGACCAGCTCGCGCAGGCGCTGTGGGACGACAGCGATCGCCTCGTGGGGTACCGGTCCTGAGCCGCGCTCAGGACTCGGTCTCGGCGGTGCCGGCCCGTTCGGTCAGCCGCGGGACGCGGTGGTTGACGATGATGTCGAGCGCCTCGTCGACGTCGTCGGTGAGCTGGAGCAGGTCGACGTCGCGGGGGCTGATGCAGCCCTCCTCGAGCAGCCGGTCGCGCACCCAGTCGACCAGGCCGCTCCAGTAGCGCGTGCCGAACAGCACCACCGGGAAGTTGGTGACCTTCTGGGTCTGCACCAGGGTGAGGGCCTCGAACAGCTCGTCCAGGGTGCCGAACCCGCCGGGCATCACCACGAAGCCCTGGGAGTACTTGACGAACATCGTCTTGCGGGCGAAGAAGTAGCGGAAGTTGATGCCGAGGGTGACGTGGTCGTTGAGGCTGCTCTCGAAGGGCAGCTCGATGCCGAGCCCGATCGAGGTGCCGCCGGCCTCGGCCGCGCCCTTGTTGGCCGCCTCCATGATCCCCGGTCCACCGCCGGTGATGACCGCGTAGCCGGCCCGCACCAGCCGGGCGGCGATCTCCTCCGCGGCGGCGTACATCGGGTGCTCGGCGCCCAGCCGGGCCGAGCCGAAGACCGAGATGGCCGGACCGGTCTCGGCCAGCGTCCCGAAGCCCTCGACGAACTCGGACTGGATCCGCAGCACCCGCCACGGGTCGGAGTGCACCCAGTCGGTCGCGCCGCGGCTGTCGAGCAGCCGCTGGTCGGTGGTGCTCTGGTCCTCCCGGCGCCGCTCCACCGGGCCCTGCCGGTGCCGGGAGACGGGCCGGGACTCCACCGGCGCGGGGCCGGTGGACGGGTTGCGCGGCTCGGGGGTGCTCACTGGCCCCTCCTGGGACGGTCTGCGGCGCTGCTGGTCACGCGCACACCCTAGGAGACACCCGCCGGGCTCGGGGACGGGCCATGATGGGCCCATGCCTGCCCAGGGTCAGCAGATCACCGTCGACGGCCGCACGCTGAGGCTGACCAACCTGGACAAGGTGCTGTTCGCCGAGACCGGCGCCACGAAGGGCGAGATGCTGCACTACTACAGCGAGATCGCCCCGCTGCTGCTGCCCCAGCTGCGGCGGCGTCCGTGCACCCGCAAGCGCTGGCCCGAGGGCGCCGGCGGCAGCGGGCGCGAGCTGGTGTTCTTCACCAAGAACCTCGACTCGGGGACGCCGGACTGGGTGCCGCGGGTGCGGGTCGAGCACTCCGACCGCCCGGTCGACTACCCGGTGGTGGCCGACGTCGCCACGCTGACCTGGCTGGCCCAGCTCGCCGCCGTCGAGCTGCACGTGCCGCAGTGGCGTTTCGACGACGACGACACCCCCGGCCACCCCGACCGCCTGGTGCTCGACCTCGACCCCGGCCCCGGCGTGGGGCTCACCGAGTGCGCGCTGGTGGCCCGCAGCGCCCGCGACCTGCTGGCCGAGATCGGGCTCTCCTCGGTGCCGGTCACCAGCGGCAGCAAGGGCATCCACCTCTACGCCGCCCTGGACGGCGAGCGGACCAGCGACGAGGCGAGCGACCTGGCCCGCCAGATCGCCGGTGTGCTGCAGAAGATGCACCCCGACCTCGTCATCGCGGTGATGCGCCGCAGCGAACGGGTCGGCAAGGTGTTCATCGACTGGAGCCAGAACAACGCCGCGAAGACCACCATCGCGCCCTACTCGCTGCGCGGCCGCGGACGCCCGCGGGTGGCCGCCCCGCGCACCTGGGAGGAGCTGGACGACCCCGACCTCACCCAGCTCGAGCTGGCCGAGGTGCTCGAGCGGGCCGCCACGATGGACGACCCGATGGCCGCCCTCCTCGACGAGCGCCCGACCCGACCCCAGCGCCCGAGCCGACCCCAGCGCCCTGAGCCTGTCGAAGGGCGATCCTCTGGCCGTCCGACCCGACCCCAGCGCCCGAGCCGACCCCAGCGCCCTGAGCCTGTCGAAGGGCGATCCCCCGACCCCACCGCCGACACCGAGCAAGCACCCTCCCCGCTGCCGGCCCTCTCCCCCATGATGGCCACCTCCCCCCGCGGCCGCACCGCCGCGTTCACCGAGACCGGCGACTGGGTCTTCGAGATGAAGTGGGACGGTGTCCGGGCGGTCGTCGCGGTGGACGCCGACGGCGCTCAGCTGACCTCGCGGCGTGGCCTGGCGATGAGCGCCACCTACCCCGAGCTGGCCCGCGACCTGGCGGCGCTGGCGGGACGCCGGGTGGTGCTCGACGGCGAGGTGGTCGCCCTCGACGAGCAGGGACGTCCCAGCTTCGAGCGGCTGCAGCACCGGATCAACCTCACCCGCCCCTCCGACATCACCCGGGCGATGACGTCCACGCCGGTCCAGCTGCTGCTGTTCGACCTGCTGGTGCTCGACGGCGAGCCGGTGGTCGACCGGCCGCTGGAGGAGCGGCGCACCGCGCTGGAGGAGCTGGTGCAGGGCACGGCGGGCCTGGGCGCCCGGGTGCAGGTGCCGCCGGTGCTCGGGCAGGACTTCGACACCGCCATGGAGGTGAGCCGCGGCCTCGGCGGGGAGGGGCTGGTGGCCAAGCGCTGCGGCTCGCGCTACACCCCCGGGGTCCGCTCCGAGCAGTGGCTGAAGGTGAAGAACATCCGTACCCAGGACGTCGTCGTGGTCGGCTGGACCGAGGGCCGCAACGGCCGCACCGGCGAGATCGGCGCCCTGGTGCTGGCCGTGCAGGGCGAGGACGGGCTGCACTACGTCGGCAAGGTGGGCAGCGGGTTCAGCCAGCGCTCGCTGCGGGAGGCGGCCGGCCTGCTCGAGCCACTGGCCCGCTCCGACGCACCGGTGGGCGACATCCCCCGCGCCGACGCAGCCGGGGTGCACTGGGTGGATCCGCTGCTGGTCGGCGAGGTGCACTACATGGACTGGACCGACGTCCGGCGGCTGCGCCACCCCACCTGGCGGGGGTGGCGGCCCGACGTGCTGCCCGAGGACGTCCGTGCCGAGCAGCCCCTCCCCTGACGCCCGCTCACCACAGCGCCGCCACCAGCCGCCCGAACAGCTCCTCGGCGTCGACGTCCAGACCGCGGCGACCGAACCAGTCGCCGACGTTGCGGCAGTCCCGGTGCAACAGCTCCATGCCGTTGGGGTTGACGGTGACGTCGACCACCTGCGGCAGGTCGATGACGACGACCCGCGAGCCGGCCAGCAGCAGGTTGAAGGGCGAGAGGTCACCGTGGGCCAGTCCGAGGGAGGCCATCCGCTCCATCGCGTCGACGACCTGGTCGTACCAGCTCCGCAGCTCCTCCGAGGTGCCGCGGCAGTCGGCCAGCCGCGGCGCGGCCTCCCCGTCGACCGCGATGTACTCCATCAGGATCTCGGTGCCGTCGACCTGCACCGGGTACGGCACGCCGACCCCCGCCTGCCACAGCCGGACCAGGGTGTCCCACTCGGCCTGGGCCCACTGCCCGGCCGCGACGGCCCGTCCGTGGCTCGAGCGCCGGGCGAGCGCCCGGGCGTCCCGGCTGTTGCGGGTCCGCCGGCCCTCGGTGTAGACGGTCGAGCGCTGGAAGTCGCGCCGGTCGGCGTCGAGGTAGCGCTTGGCCACCAGCAGCGAGTCGCGGTCGGGGTCGCCGGGCACGGCCCGGCGCAGCAGGTGGCAGACGGCCTCCTTGCCGCTCTTGAGCACGCCGAGCTCGGTGTCGACCGCGGCGTCGGCCGTGACCACCCAGGAGGGGCGGGGTTCGGGGCCGCGGCTCAGCCGGGTGACCGAGGTCTAGGTGGACCAGCGGCCCTCGGGCGGGTCCTCGACGGTG
Source organism: Desertihabitans aurantiacus (assembly GCF_003344635.1). Classification (GTDB taxonomy): domain Bacteria; phylum Actinomycetota; class Actinomycetes; order Propionibacteriales; family Propionibacteriaceae; genus Desertihabitans; species Desertihabitans aurantiacus. Next base: position 24,420 of record NZ_QPKK01000005.1, on the reverse strand, counting down.
ACCCAGTCGACGGGACGGGGCGCGGCCTCAGCGGGATGCGGTTCGGCCGGGGTGTCCGGCCGGGAAGTGCGTTCGGGCACGGGTGGAGCTCTCCCAGTTCGGGTGGGGCACGCGGAGCGTGCACGTGGTGGTGGGCACTGCTCGACCTCCTCCCGGACTGGGCCCCCCGCGGGGCCCGGCACGGACAGCCTGACCGCACCGGCGGGTGGTGTCCACGGGTTTTCCTCCGCCCACCCCGGTTGACCCGCCGCCCGGCAGGATGAGGGCCGTGGACGAGCAGCAGCGGGCCTTCATCGAGACCTTCCGGCGCTTCATCGACGACGTCGTCCGCGAGCGGGTGGCCAGCCGGCTCACGCCGCTCGGGCAGCTGGTCGAGGAGCACCTGGGGACGGGGCTGGCCGAGCTGCCGGTGGTCAGCGAGCCGGTGCCCACCCACCGGCTGGTGGACGCCGACATCGCCCTGGAGGCGCTGGCCGCGGCCGACCCGCAGGCCCGGCTCGTCGGGGTGGATGCGGGGCGCGGGATGGCCTCGGAGTCGGTCTCGGAGCTGCTGAGCAGCACCCACACGATGGTCGAGCCCGGTGCGGTGGACTACACCGAGGTCGCCACCGGCCCGGACACCCAGCGCCAGGTGGTGGCGCTCGGGCTGCGGCTGTTCACCTTCGACTCCGCACCGGTGGCGGTGCTGCAGGCAGCGGCGAAGCCGCAGTACGGGATGGACAGCGCCCGGCTCGACGTGCTGGCGGCCGACCCGGCGGTGGCCGGGCGGCTGCTGGCCGAGGTGCGCCGGCTGATGCGCGAGCGGAGCGTGCTGCGCGGTCAGGTGGTGACCTTCGCCGACCACTCCTACGACGGCCGTCCGGCCGGGGCGACGTTCCTGGCCCGTCCGCGGATCGCCGAGTCCGAGATCGTGCTGCCCGACGGGGTCCTCGACCGCGTCGTCGCGCACGTCGTGGGCATCGGTGCGCACCGCGACGCCCTGCGCGCCGCCGGGCGCCACCTCAAGCGGGGCGTCCTGCTCTACGGACCTCCGGGCACCGGCAAGACCCACACCGTCCGCCACCTCATCTCCCGTACCGAGGGGACGACGGTGGTGCTGCTCACCGGGCCCGCCATCGCCCAGATCGGCGTCGCCACCGAGCTGGCCCGGGCGCTGCAGCCGGCGATGGTGGTGCTGGAGGACGTCGACCTCATCGCCCAGGACCGGGACCAGTACGGCCCCCAGCCGCTCCTGTTCGCCCTCCTCGACGCGCTCGACGGTCTCGAGGGTGACGCAGACGTGGCCTTCGTGATGACGACCAACCGGGTGGAGCTGCTCGAGCGCGCGCTCGCCGAGCGTCCCGGCCGGGTCGACCTGGCCGTCCCGGTCGACCTGCCCGACGCGGCGGCCCGGGTCCGGCTGTTCGCCCTCTACGCCGAGGGGCTGGGACTGGGCGCGGATGCGCTCGCCGCCGCGGCGGCCCGGGCCGAGGGGGTCACCGCCTCCTTCGCCAAGGAGCTGATGCGGCGGGTGGTGCTCCGTGCCGTCGAGCGCGGCGCCGAGCCCGACGACGACGACCTGGCGGCGGCCCTCGACCAGCTGCTGTCCGGCCAGGAGGAGCTGACCCGCTCGCTGCTCGGCGGCCGGCCGGGCTGAGCCGCCGGAGGCGCGGATCTCAGGACGTGAGCCAGCGCCGCAGGGCGTCGGCGCAGGTGCGGAGGTCGGCCACCGGGCAGAACTCGTCGTCGGCGTGGGCCTTGCTGGGGTTGCCGGGCCCGAAGTTGACCGCCGGGACGCCGAGGGCGGAGAAGCGGGCGACGTCGGTCCAGCCGAACTTCGCCTGCGGCTCCCCACCCACCGCGGCGAGGAACTGGGCGGCAGCCGGGCGGTCCAGCCCCGGGCGGGCGCCGGGTGAGAGATCGGTGACCTCGACCGGCAGCGGGGCGAAGAAGTCGGTGACGAAGTCCACCGCCTCGGCCTCGGTGCGGTCGGGGGCGAAGCGGAAGTTCACCTCGACCACGCACCGGTCGGGGATGACGTTGCCGGCGATGCCGCCGCTGATCCGCACCGCGTTGAGGCCCTCGTGGTAGCGCAGGCCCTCCACCTCGACCTGGCGCGGCTGGTAGTCCCGCAGCCGCTGCAGCACCTCCGCCGCGTCGTGCGCGGCGTTGTGGCCCATCCAGGCCCGGGCGGAGTGGGCGGCCGTGCCGGTGAGGGTGATCTCGACGCGCAGGGTGCCCTGGCAGCCGCCCTCGACCCGGGCGTTGGACGGCTCCCCCAGCACCGCGAAGGACCCCTCCAGCCACTCCGGGTGGGTCCGGGCGACCCGACCGAGCCCGTTCCGCTCGGCCTCGACCTCCTCGTTGTCGTAGAAGACCCAGGTGACGTCGCGGGTGGGCTCGGCGAGCTCGACCGCGAGCGCCAGCTGCACCGCCACCCCGCCCTTCATGTCGCAGGCGCCGCGGCCCCAGACCGCGTCCACGCCGTCGACCTCGCGACGCTGCGAGGGCAGGTTGCCGGCGACCGGCACGGTGTCGAGGTGCCCGGCGACCACCACCCGCTCGTCGCGCCCGAGCTGGGTGCGGGCCACCACGGTGTCGCCGTCGCGGAGCACCTCCAGGTGCCCGCAGCCGCGCAGCACCCGCTCCACCTCGTCGGCCAGCGGCCCCTCGGCCCCGCTCACCGACTCCAGGTCCATCAGCTGCTGCAGCAGGTCGGGCAGGTCGGCGCGGGGGTCGAGGCTCATGCCGCGACCCTAGGGCAGAGAACTCCGACGACACCGCCGGCCGGACGGCCTACCGTGCTGCGGTGACCGGCTACCGACGTCCCGCGCTGGACGCCCCCGAGCTGCGGGACGCCCGGGGTCAGGTCATCCCGCTCGGACGCCGCTGGCAGCACCTCCCCGGGCCACCCGACGAGCTGTACAGCGTCGGCCGCTACCCGGAGCGGTTCGAGCCCCTGCACCAGGTGGCCGACGCCCTCGTCGAGCACCTGCAGCACACCTACCGGGTCCAGGTCGCGCCGGACGCGTTGCGGCGCCGGGGACCGCTGGACACCGAGGAGATGCTCCGCGCCATCCGGTTGCAGCCGACGACGCCGGACACCTCCGGCCTGACCGTCGCCTGGAGCCGGTACCCGGGGCTCCGGCTCGAGTGGGGCCACCTCGGCCGGGCCGCCTACCCGCAGTGCGGCTGCGAGGCCTGCGACGAGACCTGGGAGTCGGCGGCCGACGAGCTCGAGGAGGACGTCTTCGCCCTGGTCGAGGGCCGCTACGGCGAGCACCTGACCGAGCTCGACGGCCGTCCGGCCACCGGCACCGTGGTGGTCGACCCGGCCGGCCTCCCCGTGCGGAGCAGCCGCACCACCTCCGACCTGCCGCCGCGGGCCCGGGCCGAGCTCGGGCGGCACCTCGCCCGGCTGCCGGACGGTCGCTGGCCGGCCTGGCCCCGACGTGACGCCGACCCGACCGGCTGACAGGGTCCTCCTGTGCGCTGCCTGCTGCTCGACCTCGACGGGGTCCTGCGCCACTGGGACCCCGACATCATCGCCGCCGCGGAACGACGGGCCCGCCTGCCCGCCGGCTCCCTGGCCGCCGCCGCCTTCGACCCCGAGCTGCTCGGGCAGGTGGTGACCGGGGCCGTGGACGACCCGGGCTGGCGGCGCAGCGTCACCGAGCGCCTGGTGCGGGAGCACGGACCGCGGGCGGCCCAGGCCGTGGCCGAGTGGTCGCAGCCGGCCGGCGCGGTCGACCGCGAGGTGCTCCAGGTGGTGCGCGAGGTCCGGCGCACGGCCGAGGTCGCCCTGCTGACCAACGCCACCAGCCGGCTGCGCGACGACCTGGCCGCTCTCGGTCTGCTCGACGAGGTGGACCACGTCCTCAACAGCAGCGAGCTCGGGGTCGCCAAACCGGACCCGCGGGTGTTCGCCACAGCGGCCGAGCGGGCCGGGCACCCGCTGGAGTCCTGCTGGTTCGTCGACGACACGCTCGGCAACGTCGAGGCGGCCCGGGCGGTCGGGCTGCGCGCGCACCACCACACCACGGTCGACGCCCTGCGCGCCTTCCTCGGGTGACCGCTTCCTGGCGGGCGGCCGCCCTCAGCGGGGCCGGAGGACGTAGCTGCGACCGCGTGTCGTGTCGAACTCCACGACCCCGGGCTCGGGCGAGCTCAGCTCCACCTGCGGCCGCACCACCAGCGGGACGGGTGTGCGGAGACGGACCCGGTTCCCCAGCTCCGACCTCAGCTTCACCCTGGTCAGGCCTCCGTCGCGCCAGGCGGCGTCGACGGTGAAGCCTCCCCGGGCCCGCAATCCGCGGACGGAGCCCTCCGGCCACGCGGCCGGCAGCGCGGGGAGCAGCCGGATCTCGTCCCCGACGCTCTGCACCAGCATCTCGACGATGGCCGCGGGACCGCCCAGGTTGGCGTCGATCTGGTAGTAGGTGGTGCCGTTGAGCACGTTGGGGTTGTGCCGCTCGGGCCAGAACAGCACCCGCAGCGCCCGGTGGGCCTGCTCGGCGTCTCCGAGCCGCGCCCACAGCACCGCGCGGAGCGCGACCCCCCAGCCGTCGTCCTCGGTGCTGTCGGTGCGCAGCTCCAGCGACCGCCGGGCCGCCGCCGCCAGGTCAGGCGTGCGGTGGATGTCGATCTGGCCGCTGGGGTACAGCCCGTAGAGGTGGGAGATGTGCCGGTGCGCGGGCTCGGGCGCGGTGGCGTCCCAGTCCTCGAGCCACTCCTGGAGCTGCCCCGAGCTGCCGATCTGGTGCGGTGCCAGACGTGACCGCGCCTCCGCCAGCTCGGCCCGCAGCCCGGTGTCCAGGTCGAGCACCTCGGCAGCACGGACGGTGTTCGCGAACAGGTCCCGCAGGATCTGCAGGTCCATGGTCGGGCCGGCGCACAGCTTCTGCCCGGGGTGGTGGCTGTTCTCCGGGGAGTTCGACGGGTTCGTCACCAGCCAACCGTGCTCCGGGTGGGCCACCAGGGTGTCGAGGAAGAACTCGCACGCCCCCCGCAGCAGCGGGTACACGCGAGCGAGGAAGTCGGTGTCGCGGTGGTAGTCGTAGTGGTCCCACAGGTGCTGGCACAGCCAGGCCCCACCCATCGGCCACAGCCCCTGGGGTCCGTCGTAGGGAGCGGTCCCCCGCCAGAGGTCGGTGTTGTGGTGGGCCACCCAGCCGCGAGCGCCATACATCTCGGCGGCCGTCACGGCGCCGGTGACCGCCAGCTCGCCGACCAGGTCGACCAGCGGCTCGGTGCACTCGGCCAGCGCCGTGGGCTCGGCCATCCAGTAGTTCATCTCGGTGTTGATGTTGAGCGTGTAGTTGCTCTGCCACGGCGGGGCGACCTGGTCGTTCCACAGCCCCTGCAGATTCGCGGCCTGGGTGCCGGGCCGGGAGCTGGAGATCATCAGGTAGCGGCCGTACTGGAGGTAGAGGGCGGCGAACGCCGGGTCGTCCAGGGCGGCCGACTGCTCCACCCGCTCGTCGGTGGGCAGCGTGGCGGCCGGGCTGGTGCCGAGGTCGATCGACATCCGCCGGTACAGCCGGCGGTGGGCCTCCTCGTGCTCCTGGAGCAGACGCCGGTAGGAGACCTGCGCGACCTCGTCGAGCTGGTCGTGCGCCCGTCGTCCCGGGTCCGCGGCAGCCGGGTCGTCGACCGGGTGGTTGGTCGCGGCGGTGAGCAGGACGACGACCTCGGTCGCGCCGCGCACCGCGACGGTGTCGGAGGTGCGCTCCACCTCCCCACCGGTCCGCAGCACCCGGGCCCGACCGGCGAAGCGGATGGCCGGCGGCACGCCGAACAGCGGCGAGGGCGAGCCGGTCAGCACGAGGTCGCCGTCGGCGTCGACAACGCTCGACCACGTCGGGGACTCGGTCGGCGCGGCAGCCCACGGTGGCTTCGCCGGCACCTCCGGCGGGCCGTCGAGGGTGACGTCGAGGTCGAGCGTCCCGACCCGGTCGGCGACGACCCGCAGCACGACTGCCTGGTGGACGGAGGAGACGAAGGCCTCCCGGGTGAACCGCACATCGTCCTGGCGGTACCGCGTCGTCGTGACGGCCCGGTCGAGATCGAGCTCGCGGGTGTAGTCCGAGACCGCCCCCGGACGCCCGGACCGGATCCGCAGGTCACCGAGGGGTTGGTAGCACATCTCGTTGTACCGGGACACCACCTGCTCGGCCGCCAGCGCCTGGGCCTCGTCGTAGCGGCCGGCGAAGACCAGCCGACGCACCTCGGGCAGCGCCTCCCGGGCCCCGGGCCGGAGTGGGTCGTGCGGGCCGCCGGCTGTGATGGTGTCCTCGTTGAGCTGGAGCCGTTCCTCCTCGACACCGCCGAAGACCATGGCACCGAGGCGCCCGTTCCCGATCGGCAGCGCCTCGTGCCACCGGGACGCCGCCGCGCGGTACCACAACCGCTGCGGACCCGGCGTCGAGGAGTCCGCGGCGGCGCGGGGGGCGGTGTAACCGGCGAGCCCGGTGGCGACGGCTCCCGCCATCGCGCCCAGGAGCGCCCGTCTCCGACTGATCTCCATCAGGTCTCTTCTCAGGTCGGGCTGAGGGGGTGTGCCAGCAGCCTGGGATGTATGGGACGTCATACAACCTAGGCACGGCTCGTGGACCGTGACAAGGGCGACGCCGAGCATCCACGGGGGGTGAGGGCGAGAAGGCCGTCCGCCGAGGGCTTGTCAGCCCGGACCCATGTGGGCGAGTATTCATACGTCATACGTCCACCCTGGGAGTGCATCAATGGAGATCCGACGCCCACGTGGAGGCCTGGTCGCGGCGCTCGCCGCCGCCGTCCTCCTGACCACGGCACCCACAGCCGCCGCCGACCCGGCGCCCTCGGACAGCGGGAGCCGGCTGACCGTGTTCGTCTCGCCCGACGGGGACGACGCGAATCCCGGGACCGAGTCCGCGCCGCTGCGCACGATCGAGGCCGCCCGGGACGCGCTGGCCGGCCGGACCAGCGCCGAGGAGCCCGGCACCGTGTGGCTCCGGGGCGGTGACTACGTCCTCGACCAGGCGGTCCTGCTCGAGGGGGCGGAGCACTCCTGGGTGACCTACGCGGCCTACCGCGACGAACCGGTGCACCTCACCGGGGCGCACGAGCTGCCGACCGACGGCTGGCGCCGGCTCAGCGACCTCGGCGCGGACGAGCTGGCCACGCCGGAGCTCTCCTCCCACAGCCGGCTGCACTCCGAGCAGCTGCGCGACGGCGTCTGGGTCTTCGACCTCGGCGCCGCGGGGATCGAGCCCGGCACCCTCTACAAGAACGGCTTCAACTGGCTCCCCCAGCCCTTCGCCCCCGAGCTGGTCGTCGACGACCGCACCCAGACACTCGCCCAGTTCCCCGACGCCGAGGACTGCGCGGAGGGCGACGCGAGCTGCTTCCTCTACGGCAACGGCGGGAAGTGGGACGTCGAGCCCACCGCCGACCTGCTCCAGCCGGACCTCCTCGAGCGGTTCGGCGCGGAGCCCGACTGGGCCGTCAGCGGGACCACCCCGCGCGCCCAGTTCGAGGACAAGAAGCAGATGCTGCCCGACCCGGAGGACCGCGACACCTGGTCCCAGGACGAGATGCGGGCGATGACGCCGCCGCTGTACGAGGTCGGCGGCCGGCTGCTGGAGGACGACCGCTACCAGCGCTGGGCCCCGGAGGCGGTGCCGACCATCGAGGACTCGGGCGCCCGCGGGTTCGGCGAGTACAGCTCCATCCCGGTGCAGGCCGACCCGGGGTGGGTCGAGGACATCGACAACAGCCGCTACGAGACCGAGGGCTGGCTCTCGGGCTACCTCGGCAACAACTACGCCAACGACATGGTGCGGATGCTGTCGTGGAGCGGGACCACCCTCTACGCCAAGTACCCCTCGATGTACATCCCCCGCGACGACTACACCAAGGTCAAGGCGATCAACGTCCTGTCCGAGATGGACTCCGAGGGCGAGTACTACATCGACCGGTACCAGGACAACGACCTGCTCTACTTCAAGCCGGCCGCGGGCACGGTCGAGGGCAAGCAGGTCACCCTGCGGGCCTTCGACGACAACCACTTCCGGCTGGAGGGCACCACCGGCGTCACCCTGCGCGGGCTCGCCCTCTCCGACTCGCTGATCAGCAGCATCCAGCTGCTCGACGCCGAGGACACCCTGCTCGACGACCTGGAGGTCTTCAACGTCAGCATGGACGCGGTGCGGATCGGTGAGACGACCGAGTCGATCACCGCCCTCCCCGACTACGAGACCGTCCGCGGCGGGCACGGCAACGTGGTGCAGAACTCCTACCTGCACGATCTCGGCGGCGGCGGCGTCCTGCTCGGTGGTGGCGACCGGACCACGCTCGAGCGCGGCGACAACGTGGCACGCAACAACGAGATCGCGCGCTTCTCCGAGCTCGCGACCTACACCCCGGCCGGCTACCTGTACGGGGTGGGCAACCGGTTCGAGAACAACTACGTCCACGACGCCCCGCACATGGCCGTGCAGATCATGGGCAACGACATGCTGGTCGCCCACAACTACTTCTACGACCTGGTGCAGAACGCCGGCGACCAGGGCGTGGTCTACACCGGGCGCGACTACACCTACCTGGGCAACGAGATCGCCTACAACGTCTTCGAGAAGATCGGCGGCGACAACGACGCCTTCTACATGGACGACGGCGTCTCGGGCATGCGGTTCCACCACAACCTCATCAAGGACGCCCACTCCGGGGTGTTCTTCCAGTCCGGGCACAGCAACACCGCGACCGACAACGTCTTCATCGACGTCGACCGCACCGGCCACGACCAGCTCTACCACCGCAACGGCGAGAAGGGCCTGCCCGTCCCCAACGGCTGGGTGGTGCAGAGCCGGTACAACGCCTTCCTCGACGTCCGCGAGGGCGAGAAGTACAGCGCCACCCCCGAGGACGTCGAGCGCTGGCACCAGCACTACACCGACGGCCGCGCGCGGTACTCCGACGGCGCCCCGATCGTCTTCCCCGAGATCCGCGACTGGTACGTGCCCCGGGTGTCGGCCACCGGAGAGGACTGCAAGGCCGCCCACTACTCCGTGCACGCGACGAACGGCTGCGACCGCGGAACGGTGTGGGAGGACCCGGACTCGGTCTACGTCCCGGCCCGCAACGTCATCGACCACTCGGTGATCATCGGCGGTGGGGAGTACCAGGCCGGCGAGAACAGCTTCGACGACCCGCCGGCGACCTACCGGCTCGACCGGTGGAGCGACCGCATCAACACCAACCTCGCGAAGCCGGCGTCGGTGGAGGAGGCCGGCCTCGACCTGTCGACGCTCAGGTTCTCCTACCGCAGCGGCGTCGCCGAGACCTTCGGCCGGGGCTGGGCGGCTCGCTGGAACCGGCACATGACCCTCGAGGGGATCGGTCTCCCGGGCGGTCCCGCCGACGGCGGCGGCCTCGGCTCCCTGACGCGGTGACCACCGCGCCGGAGGCGGCGGCCGGACACCGTCGAGCAAACATAGGATGTGTTATGTTCTGCCTGCCGCAGATCACTTCCCCCGCCTCGCGAGAGAGCCAGGGGCACGGTCGGCGGCGTGAGCAACGGCGCACACGCACGAGCGGACGGAGCAGGGGATGACCAGACGAGGGACGGGTGTCGTGGGGGCCGCGCTGGTGGCCTCGCTGCTGGCGGTGTCGGCCTGCGGGAGCGGCCCGGACAGCGCCAGCGGGAGCAACGAGGTGCGGATGCTGGTCAACCTCACCGACAACCTGACCCAGGAGTACTGGAACGAGCTGGTGCAGCCGTTCGAGGAGCAGACCGGCATCGACGTCCGGATCGAGGGCCCCACCGGCACCAACGTCAGCGAGACGTTCAGCTCCCAGCTCGCGGCCGGCACCGGTCCCGACGTCATCCAGTCGATCTTCCCCGACGAGCAGATCGCCCCCGAGCTGGTCGACCTCACCGGCGAGACCTGGGTCGCCGACACCCCGATGGTCGACACCTACGCGATGGAGGGGAAGCACCTGGTGGCCGGCATCGGCTCCCAGGCGCAGTCGCTGGTCTACTACAACAAGACCGCCTTCGAGGAGGCCGGGATCGAGGCCACCCCGCAGACCTGGGAGGAGTTCTCCGACGCCCTCGCCAAGCTCGCCGATGCCGGCTACACCCCGCTGCAGACCGCCGGGCAGTGGCAGACGGGTCTGCAGCTGCAGCAGCTCTCCCACCCGACGGTGAACACCTTGCACCCGCGGTGGCAGTCCGCCGTCAGCGCCGGGGAGCTGACCCTCGGCCAGGTGTTCCAGCCGATGTTCGAGCGGTACGCGACCTGGATCGAGGCCGGCTACGTCCAGCAGAGCGACGTCGGCCTGGACCCGAGCACCGCCGATGCCAACTTCATCGGCGGGAAGGTGGGCATGTACCCGCTCGGCAGCTGGCTGGTAGCCAGCATCGACAACGCCGGGGAGCTGCCCTTCGAGGTGGGTGTGTTCTCGCCGCCGGTCGAGGAGGGCATGAGCTACCCCGGCCCGCAGGGCGCGACGATGGCCTCGCCCTACATGGTCTACGCCGGCAGCGAGCGGACCGACAACGCGCTGCAGCTGGTGAAGTACCTGGTGACCGACCAGGCCGCGATCGAGAGCCAGCTGGTGCAGGACGGGGTGTTCCGCACCGGTACCGCCGTCCAGACCTCGCCGGTCGGCCAGGAGATCCAGCAGATCGTCGACGAGGCCCCCGAGCTGGTCGCCGTGGGCGAGGGCGCGGGCGACACCCGGCTCCCCGTCGTGGGGCTGAACGACAAGTTCACCGAGATCACGCAGAGCCTCTACACCGGCACCTCCCCCGCGGACGCGGCGGCCGAGCTGGACGCCTGGGCCGAGCAGAACCGCTGACGCGGCGAGCCGACCAGAGCGAGGAGGGAGCCGTCATGAGCAGCACCGTCGTCGACCGGACCCGGGCGCCGAGACGTGCCGTCGGAGGCGACACGGTCGTCGGGGCACCGCAGGGGCCGCGGCGTCGTCGGGGCATCGGTGCCGTGCTGGTCGAGGCGTCCATGGTGGTGCCTGCCCTCGTGGTCTTCGTCGCACTCCTCGTGGTGCCGGTGGGCTACGCCGTCTACTACAGCTTCACCGACTACAACGGGTTCCCGAACCGGACGCCGGAGGTGGTCGGGCTCGACAACTACGTCCGGCTCTTCCAGAGCACCGACGTCACGGGCGCCCTGGTGGTCACCGGTGCGGTCGCGGTGGCCGGTTCGCTGCTGGTCAACGCGCTGGCCCTCGGCCTGGCCCTGCTGCTGTGGCGCACCACCCGGTTCACCGCGATCGCCCGCGTGGTGATGTTCTACCCGCACGTGCTGAGCCTGGTCGCCGTCGGCTTCCTCTGGTCGGCGATCCTCGGCCCGCAGGGTGCGGTGAACTCGCTGCTGGGCTCCCTGGGCGCCAGCCCGCTGCCCTTCCTCAGCGACGAGACGTGGGCCCTCGCCACCCTGATCGGCGTCATCGCCTGGGCCCAGTTCGGGGTCCAGCTGCTCATCTACCTGGCGGGGCTGCAGGCCGTCCCGGCCGAGCTGCTGGAGGCGGCCCGGGTCGACGGCGCGGGACGCTGGCACACCTTCCGCCACGTCACCTGGCCCGGGCTGGCGCCCTCGGTGACGGTCGCGCTGGTGACCTCGATGATCTCGCTGCTGAAGACCTACGACGTGGTGGTCTCGCTCACCGGGGGCGGTCCGGCCGGGTCCACCAAGACCTTCGCGTACCAGATCCTCGCGGTGGACTTCCCCAAGCGGCAGGTCGGGCTGGCCTCGGCCGAGGCCGTGGTGCTGATCATCATCGCGGCGGTGCTGTCCTTCGCCGTGCTCGCGCTGCGCCGGCGCCACGACGAGGCGGCGGCATGAGCACCGACGTCCAGGGCCCGTCGCGCCGCCGGCGTCCGTCCGGTGAGCAGCGCTCCCCCGGCTGGTACGTCTCGGTGGTGGCGATCTGCGCGTTGATGCTGGTGCCGATGTACCTGCTGGTGGTCAACGCCTTCAAGGACCAGCAGGACATCGTCAGCCGGCCCTTCGCCCTCGACCCCGGGTCGATGACGCTGGAGCACCTGGCGGCCGCCTGGAGCAACCCCGACTTCGACATCGCCTTCGGTTACGCCGTGACCACCGCCCTCGTGCTCTGCGTCAACATCGTCTCCATCGGCGTCTGCCTGCCGGCGGCCTACGTCATCGCCCGGTCGTCCCGGCGCATCTTCCGGGTCGCCCTGCTGTTCTTCATCGCCGGCATGTTCGTGCCCACCCAGGTGGTGCTGGTGCCGGTGATCTTCGTGCTGCGGGCGCTCGGGCTGATGGCGACGTTCCCGGGGCTGGTGCTGTTCATGGCCTCCACCACCATCCCGTTCACCGTCTTCGTGTTCACCGGGTTCATCCGGATGCTGCCGCCCACCCTGGACGAGGCGGCGGCCATCGACGGCGCGGGCCGGTACGGCACGCTGGGACGGGTGATCATGCCGTTGATGGCCCCGATCATCGCCACCGTCTTCATCCTCAACTCGCTCAGCGTGTGGAACGACTTCGCCAGCCCGCAGCTCATCCTCGGCCCCGGGTCGGGTCTCTACACCGTGACCACCGGCATCTACGCCTCGGTCGGGGAGTACTCGGCCAACTACACCCGGGTGTTCCCCACGCTGCTGCTCGCGGTGCTGCCGATCCTGGTGGTCTTCGTGCTCACGCAGCGCTGGGTGATGAGCGGGCTGACGGCCGGCTCGATCAAGGGCTGACCGGTCGGGGCTCAGGCCTCCGGGCTGCCGGCGTGGTCGGGCAGCCGGCGCCGGCGCCAGGCCTCCAGCACGTGGGCCGACATCGCGTCCCGTGCGAGCTCGGGGTCCTGACCCGCGATGGCCGCCCGCACCGCCTCGTGCTCGCGCAGGGTGAGAGCGAAGGCGTCGGCCCGGTCGACCCCGTGGTAGCGCATGCTCTCCAGCGCCCGCTCCATCAGGGTCTGGGCGATGCTGCGCGCCAGGCGGTTCGCCGACAGCGACATCACGGTGTGGTGGAAGGCCACGTCGGCCGCGCGGAAGGCCGCCTCGTCCTCGACCGTCTCCCACATCCGCGACATCGCCAGGTCGAGCTCGGCCAGCTGCTCCCGGGTGCGCAGCCGCGCCGCCTCCGCCGCCATCACCGACTCCAGCTGCGCGCGGACCGTGCTGAGCTCGTCGAGGATGCCCAGGGTCTCGTCGTGCTTGATCAGCGAGGTGAGGACGATGCGGTCGAGGGTGTCCCAGTCGGCCATCGGTCGCACAGCGGTGCCCCGGCCGCGGGCGATGGTGATCAGGCCCTTCTCCTCGACCCGCTTCACCGACTCGCGGATCACCGTGCGGCTCACCCCGAACTGCTCGCTCAGCGCCCCCTCCGCCGGCAGCACCTCGCCGGGCTGGAGCCGTCCGCCGACGATGGCGTCGACCAGCTCCTCGACCACGGCGACGCCCAGCATCGGGTTGGGCGGCCGCTTCTCGGCCAGGATCGGGCGGGGTCGCACCAGCTCGGACGTCATGGAGTGAGTGTAGGACATCATACCTCCACTGCCTCCGACCTCGACCGAGCCGGCCGCACGACTTCGTCCTGCGCGACCCGGCGCACTAGCCTCTGCGCCATGACCGACGCGAGCCGCAACGCCTCCGGCTGGGGCCTGGCCACCATCAGCGACGCCGGCCAGGTGCTCGACACCTGGTTCCCTGCCCCAGTGCTGGGCGCCACCACCGGTGCGGCGCCGGCCGAGCTGGTCCCGACCACCGACGCCACCCGACGGGTGCGCACCGAGGTGGTCGAGGTCTCCGTCGACCTGGACGCGCCCCCGGCGAGCACCGCCGACGCCTACCTGCGGCTGCACCTGCTGAGCCACCGGCTGGTCCGGCCCAACACGGTCAACCTCGACGGACTGTTCGGGGTGCTCCCGAACGTCGTCTGGACGACCGCCGGGCCCTGCGCGGTCGAGGGCTTCGAGCTCGTCCGCGCGACGCTGCGGGCCCGCGACGGCCACGTCACCGTGCTCGGGGTCGACAAGTTCCCGCGGATGGTCGACTACGTGGTGCCCGCCGGCGTCCGGCTGGCCGACGCCGACCGCGCCCGCCTCGGCGCCCACCTCGCCCCCGGCACCACCGTGATGCACGAGGGCTTCATCAACTTCAACGCCGGCACCCTCGGCTCCTCGATGGTGGAGGGCCGGATCAGCCAGGGCGTGGTGGTCGGCGACGGCTCCGACATCGGCGGCGGGGCCTCGATCATGGGCACCCTCTCCGGCGGCGGCACCGAGGTGGTCTCGATCGGCGAGCGCTGCCTGCTCGGCGCCCAGTCCGGGCTGGGGATCGCGCTCGGCGACGACTGCGTGGTCGAGGCCGGGCTCTACCTCACCGCCGGCACCAAGGTGCTGCTGCCCGACGGCGCGGTGGTCAAGGCCCGCGAGCTGTCCGGGGCCAGCGGGCTGCTGTTCCTGCGCAACTCCCAGAGCGGGGTGGTCGAGGCGCGGCCGCGGGCGGGGAAGACGTTCTCGCTCAACGAGGCGCTGCACGCCAACTGACCCGCGCCGCGACCTGGCGGTGTTGACCGTCTCGGGCAGAATCGGGCTGCTCGCCCGACCGTGGGCCCCGACCCCGAGGACCAGATGACCGAGGACCGCCCGCGCCGGGGCGCCACCGCCGTCGGCTGCCTCGTCGTGCTGGCGCTGGTGCTGGCCGTGGCCGGCGGCGGCTACACGCTGGTGCGCTCCCGCGGGGTGCTCGAACCGCCACCGCCGCAGAACCGGTGCGTGGCGACAGCCGACGAGCGCTCGGTGACGCTGACGCCGGACCAGGCCCACTACACCGCCATCGTCACCGGGGTGTCGGTGCGCCGTGGGCTGGCCCCGCGTGCGGCCTCGATCGCGATGGCGACGGTCTACCAGGAGACCGACATCCGCAACCTCGACTGGGGTGACCGCGACTCGGTGGGGCTCTTCCAGCAGCGCCCGTCCCAGGGCTGGGGCACCGTGGAGGAGATCCTCGACCCGCACTACGCGACGGGACGCTTCTACGACGCGCTGGTGCGGGTCGACGGCTGGGAGAGCGGTGACATCAACGACGTCGCCCAGGCCGTCCAGCGCAGCGGCTACCCCGAGGCCTACCGCGACCACGAGGCCGACGGACGGGTGCTCGCCAGCGTGTTCACCGGCCACTCCCCCGCCGGGCTGCGCTGCGCCCTCGGCCCGCTGACCGGTGCCGACCCCGACGCGCTGGTGGACTCCCTCACCGAGACCCTCGGCGACCTCGAGACCGACCTGCGCGAGGCGGGCGAGGACGGCCCGGCGGTGCTCGAGGTCGACACCGACGCCGACGCCACCGCGTGGGCGGTGGCCTCGCACGCACTGGTCGAGGCCGCGCGCCACGGCGTCACCACCGTCGCCGTCGGCGACCGGGTGTGGCAGCACGACCCGGACGCGCTCGCCGGCTGGGAGCCGTCGGAGGAAGACCTCGGCCGCACCGTGCGGATCACCTTCGCCCCGGGCTGAGGGGCCCTCCGGCGAGGTCGGGTCCGAGGTGGTCCGGGTCGGCGAGGACGTCGATGGCGAGGATCTTCTCGTCCGCGACGGTGAAGGCCATCACCGAGAAGGGCTCGCCGCCCGGGGCCACGACGACGCCCACCACGCCGGCGGCCGCGTCGACCAGCACGACGCGGGCGCTGGGCGCCAGACCCGCGTAGGTCCGGGTGCTGACGGCCACCGACCGGGCGCCGCGGACGACCATCGACGCGCTCCGGCGGCGGCGACCGCCCTCGGAGCGCAGCACGACGTCGGGGTGCAGGAGCTCGATCAGCCGCTCGAACTCGCCGCGGTGGGCGGCAGCGAGGAAAGCCTCGACCACCGCACGCTGACGGGCGCCGTCGGCGTCGGAGCCCGGCGCCCGCCCCTGGACCTTGCGGCGGGCCCGGCTGACGAGCTGGCGGGTGGCCGCCGGGGTCCTGTCGATGATCGGCGCGATCTCGGTGAACGGCACCGAGAACACGTCGTGCAGCACGAACCCGAGCCGCTCGGCCGGGCCCAGGGCGTCCAGCACCACCAGCAGCGCCAGCCCGACCGAGTCGGCGAGCAGCACCTGCTCCTCGGGCCCGGTGTCCACCGGATCGGCCCCCTCCAGCGGACCGGGCTCCCGCTCCCTGCGGGTGCGACGGGACCGCAGCAGGTTCAAGCAGACCCGGGCGAGCACCGTGGTCAGCCAGCCGTCGAGGTTGTCGATCGCCCCGGCACCGTGGCGTTGGAGCCGCAGCCAGGTCTCCTGGACCGCGTCGTCGGCCTCGCCGGCCGACCCGAGCAGCCGGGAGGCCATCGCGTGCAGCCGGGGGCGCCGCTGCTCGAACTGCTCGGCCAGGTCCTCATCCACCATCGTCACACTCCTCCGTCGCCGCGGGTCGATGGGGTGACCCCCCAGCAGGGGCCGGTGTGACACCGACCCACGACGACACAGGAGCCCTCCGATGATCATCATGACGATCCGCACCCAGGTGCGCCCCGAGCACGCGGCGGAGGTCGAGTCCGCCGTCGCCGGCTTCTTCGCCGCCCTGCGCCGCGAGGAGCTCGCCGGCATCCGCTACACCTCCTGCCGGCTCGCCGACGGCGTCACCTACCTGACACTGCTCGAGCTCGCCGACGGGGTGGAGAACCCGCTGCCCACCCTGCCCGAGTTCGCTGTGTTCCAGGACGGCATCCGTCGCTGGGCGGCGGCCCCGCCGGTGGCCGAACGCTGGACCGTCGTCGGCCGCTACGCGGGCTGACCCCCGTCCGGGCCGACATCGTGCTCCTCGTCTACCTCGTGATCACCCTCGTCACGATCGTCGCGAACACGGCCATCGCGGTCGCCGACCTGCGTCGGTCCGCCTTCGTCGTCGCCAACGCCACCGAGGTCGGCGTCCCGGCGTCCTGGCTACCGCTGCTCGGCGCTCTCAAGGCCGCCGGCGCCGCCGGGCTGCTGGCCGGGCTCGTCGGTGTGGCAGTGCAGGTACCGCTGCTCACCCGGCTGGGGCTGGTGTCCGCGGCTGGCCTCGTGCTGTTCTTCTCCGGCGCACTCGTCACGCACCTGAGGGCGGGGGTCCTGCACAACCTCCACGTCCCCGCCGCCTACTGGCTGCTGGCCGTCGCCAGCGCCGGTTCGCTGCTCGTCGTCGGCTGACCCGGACGCGGTGCCCGGGCGGGCTCACCGCCCGGGTCACCCGCATCAGAGCGGGCGCAGCCGCAGCCCCTGCATGCCGCCGTCGACGGCGAGCTCGACGCCGGAGGTGGAACCGCTCAGCGGGCTCGCCAGGTAGGCGATCGCCAGGGCGACCTCGTCGGCGCTGACCAGCCGGCCGTGCGGCTGGCGGGCCTCCAGCGCGGCGCGCTCGGCGGCCGGGTCGTCGGCGCGCTCCAGCAGACGGCCGATCCACGGCGTGTCGGCGGTGCCCGGGTTGACGCAGTTCACCCGGATCCCCTCGCGCAGGTGGTCGGCGGCCATCGCCCGGGTGAGCGCGGAGACCGCGCCCTTGCTCGCCGAGTACAGCGCCCGCTGCGGCAGCCCGGCGGTCGCCGCGATCGAGGAGGTGTTGACGATCGCCGCCGACGGCGAGCGGCGCAGGTGCGGCAGCGCCGCCCGGGCCACCCGCACCATGCCGACGACGTTGACGTCGAGCACCCGGTGCCACTCGGCGTCGTCGTTGCCGGTGACGTCGCCCTGGGCGCCGATGCCGGCGTTGTTGACGACGACGTCCAGACGTCCGTGCTCGGCGACCACCGCCGCCACCGCCGCCTCCACCGACGCGGTGTCGGTGACGTCGACCCGGTGCGAGGTGAACCTCTCCGATGGCTGCAGGTCGAGCACGGCGACGCTGGCCCCGCGCTCGGCGAGCACCTCGGCCGTCCGCGCCCCGATCCCGGACGCGCCGCCGGTGACGACGGCGACCAGACCCTCGAACTCGGCTGCCACGCTCACTCCCCGCTCCGGTAGGTCTGGCGCTGGCGTCCGAGGCCGTCGATCTCCAGCTCCACCACGTCACCCGCGCCCAGGTAGGGGAACCGCCCGGACAGCGCGACCCCCTCCGGGGTGCCGGTGAGGATGAGGTCGCCCGGCTCGAGCGTCATGTAACGGCTCAGGTCACGGACCAGGTCGGCGACGGAGAAGACCATGTCGGCGGTGCTGGAGTCCTGGCGCGGCTCGCCGTTGACCCAGCTGCGCAGCCGCAGCCCGGCCGGATCGATCTCGTCCGCGGTGGCCACCCAGGGCCCGAGCGGGAGGAACCCGCGGCAGCACTTGCCCTTGCTCCACTGCCCGCCGCTCTCCTCGATCTGGAAGGTGCGCTCGGACAGGTCGTTGGCCAGCACGTAACCGGCGACGTGGGCCAGCGCGTCGTCCTCGGGGCCCAGGTTCGCCGCCTCGCGACCGATGACCACGCCGAGCTCGACCTCCCAGTCGGTCTTGGTGGAGCCGCGCGGGATGGTCACCTCGTCGTCGGGTCCGGCCAGGGTGGCGGGGCTCTTGAGGAAGATGATCGGACGCTCCGGCGGCGCGGATCCGCTCTCGGCGGCGTGCGCGGCGTAGTTCATGCCGATGCAGATCAGCGCGCCGCCGCGGGGCAGCGCCGCCCCGACCCGCTCGCCCTCGACGCTGGTGACGGGCAGGGTGCCGGCGCGGGCCGCCTCGGCCAGCCGGGCCGGGCCGTCGGCCCAGAAGTCGAGGCCGTAGTCGGCCACCACCCCGCTGGCGTCGTAGTGCTGCCCGTCCAGCTCGACCACCGGGCGCTCCTGGCCCGGTGCCCCGATCCGCATCAACCTCATCGTCGCTCTCCTCCGTCGTTCTCGTCGTCCCAGCTCATCGTCGGGACCCGGCCACCAAGCCGCGCGCGTCCAGCTCCTCGAACAGCGCCTCCGGGACGTCCTGCGCGGCCAGCGCGAGGTTGTCCCGCACCTGCCCGGCGTCCTCCACCCCGAGCGCCACCGCGGTCACCCAGCGCTCGCGGAGCGGGAAGGCGATCGCGGCCGCCGGCAGCGTGGTCCCGTACTCGCGGCAGACCGCCGCGATCGCGCGGGCCCGCTCGAGGACGTCCGGCGTCACGGGGGCGTAGTCGAAGTGGGTGTCCGGGCCGGGCTCCTCCACGGCCAGCACGCCGGAGTTGAAGACCCCGACCGCGACCACGGTGACCCCGGTCTCGTCGCAGGCCTCGAACAGCTCGTCGCCCTCCTGGCGCAGCAGGGTGTGCCGCCCGGCCATCATCATCACGTCGGCGTCGGTCTCCCGGGCGATCCGGGCCAGCGCGGGCGCCTGGTTCATGCCGGCGCCCCAGGCCCGGACCAGCCCCTCGTCGCGCATCCGCGACAGCTCGGGCCCGCCCTCGGTCAGCGCCTGCTCGAGGTGGTCGTCGCAGTCGTGCAGGTAGACGATGTCGATCCGGTCCAGCCCCATCCGCTCCAGCGACTCCTCCACGCTGCGGCGCACGCCAGCGGCACTGAAGTCCCAGACCCGGACCAGGTCGTCCGGCACCTCGAACAGGTCGCTGTCGCGCCCGCGGGCGTCCGGGTTGGGCCGCAGCAGCCGTCCCACCTTGCTGGAGACGACGACCTCGTCCCGTGGCAGCTGCTGCAGCGCCCGGCCGAGCCGGCGCTCGGACAGCCCGAGCCCGTAGTGCGGGGCGGTGTCGAAGTAGCGGATGCCGCCCTCGAAGGCGGTGACGACCGCCTCGGCGGCCACGTCGTCGCCGACCTCGCGGTAGAGGTTGCCGAACGGGGCGGTGCCGAGGCCGATCCGGCCCAGCGCGATCCCCCGGGACTGCAGTCGTGTCGTCATCGTCGTCAACGCTCCCACCGGTAGACGCGTGCCGCGGTGCCGGTCAGCACCGCGGTCCTCTCCTGCGGCGACGCCCCGGTCAACGCGTCGCCGACGAGCTGCAGCCACCGGTCCCAGCTGATCGCGGCCGAGACCGGCCAGTCCGAGCCGACCAGGCACCGCTCGGCGCCGAACAGCTCCAGCGCCTGCTGCAGGTACCAGGGCACCTGCTCGTCCGCCGGACGTCCCGGGTCGAGCTCGGCGCCCAGCCCGGACAGCTTGCACACCACCTGCGGCAGCTCGGCCAGCCGCCGCAGGTCCTCCAGCCACTGCCGGACCCGTTCGGGGGCCCGCAGCGGCGGCTTGCCGAGGTGGTCGAGCACCACGGTGGTGCCGGGGGCGGCCCGGACCAGCTCGGTGGCCGCCGGCAGCTGGTCGGCGGTGATGCAGACGTCGAACGCCAGCCCGCGCTCTCCGAGCAGCCGGAGCCCGCCGAGCAGCTCCTCCGAGCGCAGCAGGGACGGCGGCTGTCCCTGCAGCGGACGTCGGATGCCGACCACGAGCGGACGCTCGGCCAGGGCGTCGAGGTGGCGCGCCAGACCGGCGTCCTCCAGCGGGGCGTAGGCGACCATGCCGACGAGGTCGATCCCCAGACCGCGTCCGAGCTCGGTCTGCTCCTCGACCCAGGCGACCTCGTCCAGGGCCTGGTCGGGTCGGCAGTCGGCCTGCATCATGATCGACCGGGTCGCCGGGACGGCCGGAGCCGCCTCGGTCACGTCGTGGGTCCGGTCCAGCCGGGGCAGCCCGCGCAGCCATGGGTGGTCGAGCCGGTCGACGTCCCACAGGTGCAGGTGGGTGTCGGTGACCGGCTCGGCGGCGGGCACGGTGCTCACCGGCTGTCCTGGGCGGCCCGCTCGCGCCAGTAGCTGCCGTCGGGGAAGGAGTGGCTGGCCAGCGTCTCGGTGCGGATCTCGGCGGAGTAGCCCGGCTGGCTCGGCAGCACGTAGGCGCCGTCGCGCACCACGCAGGGGTCGACGAAGTGCTCGTGCAGGTGGTCGACGAACTCGGTGACCCGGTTGGTCAGGTCGCCCGAGACGGCCACGTAGTCGACGATCGACAGGTGCTGCACCAGCTCGCACAGCCCGACCCCGCCCGCGTGCGGGCAGACCGGCACACCGAACTTGGCCGCCATCAGCAGCACCGCGACGATCTCGTTGACGCTGGCCAGCCGGCACGCATCGATCTGGCAGAAGTCGATCGCCTCCGCCTGCAGCAGCTGCTTGAACAGCACCCGGTTCATGCCGTGCTCGCCGGTGGCGACGCCGACCGGGGCCACCTGCCGGCGGATGGCGGCGTGGCCGAGGACGTCGTCGGGGCTGGTGGGCTCCTCGATCCAGTGCAGGTCGAACTCCGACAGCGCCCGCACCCACTCGACCGCCTGGCCGACGTCCCACACCTGGTTGGCGTCGATCATCAGGTGACCCTCGGGCCCGAGCACCTCCCGCGCGATGGCCAGTCGGCGCTTGTCCTCGGCCAGGTCGCGCCCGACCTTGAGCTTGATGTGGGTGTAGCCCTGGTCGACGGCCTCCTGGGCCAGCCGGCGCAGCTTCTCCTCGGAGTAGCCCAGCCAGCCCGCCGAGGTGGTGTAGCAGGGGTAGCCGGTGCGCTCCAGCTCGGCGATCCGCTGCTGGCGGGTCGGCTCCTGGCGGCGCAGCAGCTCCAGCGCCTCCTCGGCGGTGAGGACGTCGGACAGATACTGCAGGTCGGCCACCTCGACCAGCTCCTCCGGCGTCATCCGCGCCAGCAGTCGCCACAGCGGGACGCCGGCCCGGCGCGCGGCGAGGTCCCACACCGCGTTCATCACCGCCGCCATCGCCAGGTGCACCGCCCCCTTCTCCGGGCCGAGCCAGCGCAGCTGGGAGTCGGTCTTGAGCTCGCGGTAGAGCGCGGTCGGGTCGAGCGTGTCGGCGTCCCGGCCCACCAGCCGGTCGGCCCAGGCCCGGATCGCGGCGCAGACCACCTCGTTGCCGCGGCCGATGGTGAAGGTGAAGCCACAGCCGTACAGCGGCCCGTCGGTGACGATGCGCAGGTAGGCCGCGGAGTAGTCGGCGTCGACGTTCATCGCGTCCGATCCCGCGGCGTCCAGGGAGGTGGGGAACCTCAGGTCGCTGACTTCGACCCCCGTGATCGTCGACATGGTGCTCCTCGTGCTCGGCGTGCGGTGGTCTGGGCGACCCGCCGCTCGGACTCTAGTAAAGATCGGATGAATCCTCCACACTGACTCCCATGAGTGACCAGCGTTCCCAGACCGACGTGGTCCTGCACGCGGTGCAGGAGATGATCGCCTCCGGCCGGCTGCGGCCCGGCGACCGGCTGCCGGTGGAGAAGGACCTGGCCGAGGAGCTGCAGGTCTCGCGCGGGTCGCTGCGCGAGGCGGTGCGGGCGCTCTCGGCGCTGGGGGTGCTGCAGACCCGGCAGGGTGCCGGCACGTACGTGACCAGCCTGGCGCCGGACCGGCTGCTCGGCGGGCTGGGGTTCTGGGTGCGGCTGCAGGCCGGGGACGGGGCCGAGCACGCCCACAGCGTGCGGCGGGCGCTGGAGGTGGAGTCGGTGCAGCGGGCGGCGGTGCGCTTCACCGCCGAGCACGCCGCACGCGGACGGGCCATCCTCGACGACGCGCACGCGGCGATCTTCGCCGACCAGGTCGACCACGAGCGGGCGATGCAGGCCGACCTGGAGCTGCACCGGCTGATCGCCGAGGCGGCGGAGAACCCGGTGCTGGCGGCCCTCATCGACGCGATGTCCGCCCCCACGCTGGCCAGCCGGTGGCAGGCGCTGTTCAACTCCCCGCGGCTGCACGACACCCACCGCGAGCACGAGGCGATCCTGGCCGCCTGCACCGATCACTCCCCCCGCCGGGCGCGCAGCTGGATGGAGGTGCACCTGTACGGCGTGGAGGGGCTGCTGCCGGACGCGCTGTCCGACCCGGGCTGAGCCGCCGCCTCAGGCATGGGTGCCGCGCCGGTCGTCCAGCCGGAGCCGTCGCCCGGCGTCGGTCGGCCGCGTGTGGGGTCCGGCCACGCTGCCCCACGACCCGTCGCCGCCTCCGGCGGTGATGGCCTCCACGTCCACCTCCAGCCCGAGACCAGGGCGGTCGCCGAGGACCACCGAGCCGTCCTGCAGCTCGTGGTCGACCTGCAGCCCGAAGGGCAGCCCGAGGTCCTGCACCTCCAGGACGAGGTGGTTGGGCACCGCGGCGGCCGCGTGCGCGAGCGGGTTGGTGTCGTAGGCGACCGGGCTGACCGGCAGACCCAGCCCGTGGGCCAGCGCCGCCACCCGGAGGAAGTGGGTGATGCCCCACACCGAACCGGTCTGCACGACGTCGACGGCGTCGGCCCGCAGCAGGGGTTCGAACCGCTCCAGGCCGGTGAGGTTCTCCCCGCTCGCGACCGCGGCCCGGCAGCCGTCGCGCACCCGGCGGTGGCCCTCGACGTCCCAGCGCCGCACCGGCTCCTCGACCCAGCTGAGGTCGACCTGCTCCTCCAGCCGGGCGAGGTAGCGCAGGGCGTGGCTGGGGTGCCAGGACTCGTTGACGTCGAGCATCAGCACCGGCTGCTCGTCGGGTGCCAGCGCCGGCGACAGCGCGTCGCAGACCACCGCGAACCGGTCGAGGTCGCGGGAGAGGCTGAGACCGCCCTTGAGCTTGGCGGCGGTGAAGCCGCGCTCGGCGAAGCGCCGGTAGAGGGCGTGCAGCTCCTCCTCGTCCAGGCCGGTGTCCAGACCGGAGGCGTAGGCCGGCACCACCCGGTCGGCCGCACCGAGCAACCGCCACAGCGGCTCGCCGGCCGCCTTGGCCTTGATGTCCCAGAGCGCGGTGTCGAGGGCGCCGATCGCGCCGAAGCTCGCGGCGTGGCCGACCTTGAAGGCGCGGTCGAGCATGGCGTCGTAGATCGCCGTGACCGACCGGGGGTCCCGCCCCAGCACGGCCTCGAAGACGTCCTCGACCCCCGGGTGGGCGCCCAGGCCGACCCCGGTGATGCCCGCGTCGGTCTCGACCAGCAGCAGCGGGACGTCGGTCCGGCCGCTCTCGACCACGCCGTTGACGTCGCCGATCGGCCGTCCCCAGTCGTGGACGGTGGTCAGCGAGCGGTACCCGGTGACCTTCACCGCCGCCGCTCCGACCCGACGACCTCGGTGGACCACCCGGCCTCGTCGTTGGTTCCCATGACCCGCCCTTCCCTGGGTGCGCGGGACCGGGGCGGGCCCGCGCTGGACCGACCAGCGGACGGCGACGTGCGCCATCGGACCGTTCAGCTGTGGCCGGCGTGATGACGGTATCGCCGACCCGTCCCCGGGCGCAGGTGAGCACGCCGCCGGCGGCGAGATGCTAGCGCTAAACCCGGTCGCTGCCCAACACCGTGCCACCAACACTCCGACGTCGAGCCGACTCCACCTCCTCCCAGTTCCGTGCTGACGCCACTCTCGCCCTGCCTCGCCGATAGCGCTAACATCAGCGTTGACCACAGGAGGAGGACTCGATGACGAGGACGAGCGGGGCGCCTGCGGGCACCGAGCGGAGCGCGGTGGTGACGGGCGCCGGCGGCGGGCTGGGCCGCGCCATCGCCCTGCGGCTGGCCCGGGAGGGCTACGCCGTGGCGGCCCTCGACCTGCCGGGCGCCGGCCTCGAC
>NZ_QPKK01000499.1 GCF_003344635.1 Desertihabitans aurantiacus | reverse complement strand
AGCCCGGCCCGGCGGCGGGCCCGGCGCAGGTGTGCGGCCGCGCCCAGCAGCAGCCCGCCCAGCGCCAGCGGGACGCCCACCGTGGCGCCGGTGCGCAGGGTGAGGGCGTCGAGGTGGTCCTCAAGGCTGCCGGGGAAGGCCCAGGGCGCGACCCGTCCGAGCTCGTCGCGGTCGATCGCCTCCACCGCGTCCCCGCCCTCGACCACCGCGCGCAGGCCCAGGTAGACCCGCAGCGGCTCGGCACCGGTGTAGTCGGTGATGTCGTGGAAGTGGGAGGTGCCGCTGTAGAAGTCGCTGAGCACCTGCTGGTCGACACCGAAGACCTGGACCTCCCGGTGGCCGATGATCGACTCGGCCGTCTCGCCGAGGGAGAGCACGTACAGCCCGGGGCCGAGCTCGGCGGAGAGGAGGACGGCGAGCCGTTCGGCGGTGCGGGGGTCGTAGTCGGACTGCTCCAGGTCCTGCGGGAGCAGGTCCAGCACCACGTACACCGGTACCGGCGCCCGCCCGGCCAGGTCGGTCAGCGCCGCGTCGACCTGCTCGGTGGCCCCCAGCCCCATCATCGTGTTCACCTGCACCGGGTCCTGCCGCAGCCGCTCGACCAGCTCCTCGAACGTCCGCGGCGGCGGTGCCGCCGTGGCCGGCACCGCCAGCCCCCAGGTGGCGAGCAGCAGCACCAGCACCAGCACGACCCGACGTCCCACGACCCTCCTCAGCTCCCGGTCCGGGCGGCATCCTGTCACGCCTGCGGCTCGGGCCGCCCCCAGTAGGCGTAGCGGTGGTGCCGGCGCAGACCGAGCCGGGCGTACAACGCGGTCGCCGGGTCGTTGCCGGGCAGCACCTGCAGCAGCAGCCCGCGGGCGCCGTGCTCGACCGCCCGCCGGGCCGCGGCCAGTGTCAGCGCGGTGCCCAGACCCTCACCGCGGTGCCGCGGGCTGACCCACAGGCACGACAGCACCGCCCAGCGGGTGCCCCCGGTGTCGGGGGACGTCCACAACCGCACGATGCCACCGTCCTCGCCCCGGCCGGGCCCGAGGCTGCCCAGCTCGGCGCCGGGTGCGGTGAGCACGGACGGGCCGGCCGTGCCGGGGTCGCGCTGGTGGCGGTAGGCGGCGAGCCAGGCGTCGTCGGGCCCGCCGGCCCACTCGGCGTCCGCGGCCGCCGACAGGTCCACCCGGGTGAGGTCGCCGACGAGGACGTCGGTGGCGCCGAACGGCTCGAGCCCG
>NZ_QPKK01000498.1 GCF_003344635.1 Desertihabitans aurantiacus | reverse complement strand
CTTTAAGGTTATATCATTATACTTTTTGTTATTTGTTATAAGGTAATAATTTGTTACCTTTAAATATATTATAATAGCATTCTGAATAAAAAGCAACTCAAAAGACTGTATTTTTTCACTTTTTTTGTGCGTTATTTATTCAAAATGCTCTAATCTCTTGCTAAATCTAATCTTACAACGTGTAAACCAGGGTTTTCGTAGCCATTTTTTTGATAGTAAAACACTTGAATCGACTTAATAAATAGCAAAGTCAAAGAATGATGTTGTTTTCTATCTTTCACACTGCTTCTCGCAACAATCAAATCAGTCAATTCTTTAAAGACTCTCGGTTCATCAACATGCTTGTGATAATGCACGTTTTTGGGCGTTGCATGAGGGTCTATAACCGCATCAAAATGTTCATAAGTATAATTCGTCACATCGTCAATGAATGGCTCATATGACGCTAAAAACTCATCTCTAACGTTTGTTCTAACATGTTTCTTAACAATACTTCTAATTTCATTTTTAGTGAGTTGTATCATTGCATACACCTCCTTTCTTTTTTTGTTCTTTTTATTGATTAGTATGCGTAAAAAGCTTCGCTTCCTAAAATTAAACCATCATCAATTTCACCTTTTAAATCATCAACTGATGATAATGTTTGTAATTGACCTAAACTCATATTCACTGTCCAACCAATCAAATTGATTTCAACATCGTAATTTGACATTGTAGCTTTAAATCCTTCAATACTTGAACCTGAGTTCCCGGGTACCAATTTACTTTCATTACGTTTTAATTCTTTTGCAATTTGTCCTGAGTTTTTAATTAAACCATTGATTTGGTCAAAAACATCACTTGCATTATAACCTGTTGATGTTGTTAATAGACCTTCTTCAAAACTCAATGTGCTATGACATGCTAATTTATGAACAATCATTTTATCAACAGCTATAGTACCATCAATTGATGGTTCTTCAACCTTCTCTTCATATTGTGTTTCATAATTTGAATGTTGATTTTTATCTTTATCTTGTATTCCAAAAACTCTTTTAAACTCGCTTTTGAAGTAAAGATAACAAAAGTAAGCTACGATGATTACGACTATCCAACATATTATATAAGTTAACATTATTATTCCCCTCTACCATTTTTTTCTCTATTATCCTGCAAATAATTATATTTTTAAAGTGATTATTTAAATCTATATTGAACGCCTATTTTTTAATTGCTAGACTATTGTTTATAA
>NZ_QPKK01000497.1 GCF_003344635.1 Desertihabitans aurantiacus | reverse complement strand
CAGGTGCGCCGGCTGGCCGAGCGCGGGCTGGAGCAGCTGCGGGCCGAGTGCCCCTCCCAGCACCGGCTCGCCGCCTGAGCCCGGTGTCAGCCGCGGCGCTCGTGGCGGGCGCGGGCGGCGGCGTGGGCGGTGCGGAGCAGCTCCCGCACGGCCTCGCTGGTGCGCGGACCGGGGTTGGTGACGCACAGCCAGCCCAGCCCGCCGTAGACCGGGTGGGCGGTGACGGTGTCGTCGGGCAGCGCCGCGGAGGGGATGGCCTCGCCGGCTGCCCGCGGCGCGTGCCCGGTCCAGCGGACGAAGGCGTCCCGGCCGGCAGCGACGTTGACCCGGAACGCGCCCGGGCGGTCGAGCCGGGACCGGTCGTCGTCGGGGTAGTCCTTGGTGACGACGGTCGCGAACGGCTGGGTGCGGGGGAGGACGCCGTCGGGGGCGTAGTAGAAGAAGCCGTCGCCCCAGCTGAGCTCGGGGGAGCCGTCGCCGGGACCGGGCCGGAGGGTGAGCACGCCGTCCAGCTGTCCCACCAGTGCGAAGATCTCGTCCATGGTCATGTGCTCCAGCGTCACATCGAAGTGCTTGTGGAGGGTTGGTCGTACCGTGGCCTGGCTGGCAGGGCCGGAGGTCTCCAACCGGTGAGGCTGCGGACGGTCGACCTGGCCCGGGCCGGAGGGTGCTCGGTGCAGCAGGTGCGCAACCTCGAGCGGGACGGGGTGCTGCCGCCCGCGGGGCGCACCGCGGCCGGCTACCGGGTGTACGACGAGCGGCACCGCCAGGCGGTGGTCGCCTACGGGGGGCTGTCCCGGGGCGCCGGGCCGGGAGAGGCCAAGCGACTGCTGCGGGCGGCGGTGGACGGGAGGACGGAGGAGGCGCTGGTCCGGTTGGACGCCGTCCACGCCGGGCTGCACCGGGAACGGCAGGAGCTGGCGCGGGCCCGGGAGGCGGCGGCCGTGATCGTCGCCGAGCCGGTCGAGGACGTCCGGCCGTCGGACGCGATGACCGTCTCCGAGCTGGCCGACGCGCTCGGCGTCCGGCCGTCCACCCTGCGGCACTGGGACGCCGAGGGGCTGGTGGTGCCCGGACGTGCCGGACCCCGGGCGGCGCGCCGCTACGCCCCGGCCGACGTCGCGACCGCGCGGGTGGTGCACCAGCTGCGACGGGCCGGTTACGGCGTCCGGGCCGTGGCCGAGCTGCTGCCGGCGCTGCAGGGTGCGGGCCGCGGCGAGCTGGGCGCCGTGCTGA
>NZ_QPKK01000496.1 GCF_003344635.1 Desertihabitans aurantiacus | reverse complement strand
TGTCGGTAAAAGAAATGAACATTGAAAACTGAATGACAATATGTCAACGTTAATTCCAATAATGTAACGAAAGTTACAACAATTAATTTAGTTTTATGAGCTAATCAAACATCATAATTTTTTATGGAGAGTTTGATCCTGGCTCAGGATGAACGCTGGCGGCGTGCCTAATACATGCAAGTCGAGCGAACAGATAAGGAGCTTGCTCCTTTGACGTTAGCGGCGGACGGGTGAGTAACACGTGGATAACCTACCTATAAGACTGGGATAACTTCGGGAAACCGGAGCTAATACCGGATAACATATTGAACCGCATGGTTCAATAGTGAAAGGCGGCTTTGCTGTCACTTATAGATGGATCCGCGCCGTATTAGCTAGTTGGTAAGGTAACGGCTTACCAAGGCAACGATACGTAGCCGACCTGAGAGGGTGATCGGCCACACTGGAACTGAGACACGGTCCAGACTCCTACGGGAGGCAGCAGTAGGGAATCTTCCGCAATGGGCGAAAGCCTGACGGAGCAACGCCGCGTGAGTGATGAAGGTCTTCGGATCGTAAAACTCTGTTATCAGGGAAGAACAAATGTGTAAGTAACTGTGCACATCTTGACGGTACCTGATCAGAAAGCCACGGCTAACTACGTGCCAGCAGCCGCGGTAATACGTAGGTGGCAAGCGTTATCCGGAATTATTGGGCGTAAAGCGCGCGTAGGCGGTTTTTTAAGTCTGATGTGAAAGCCCACGGCTCAACCGTGGAGGGTCATTGGAAACTGGAAAACTTGAGTGCAGAAGAGGAAAGTGGAATTCCATGTGTAGCGGTGAAATGCGCAGAGATATGGAGGAACACCAGTGGCGAAGGCGACTTTCTGGTCTGTAACTGACGCTGATGTGCGAAAGCGTGGGGATCAAACAGGATTAGATACCCTGGTAGTCCACGCCGTAAACGATGAGTGCTAAGTGTTAGGGGGTTTCCGCCCCTTAGTGCTGCAGCTAACGCATTAAGCACTCCGCCTGGGGAGTACGACCGCAAGGTTGAAACTCAAAGGAATTGACGGGGACCCGCACAAGCGGTGGAGCATGTGGTTTAATTCGAAGCAACGCGAAGAACCTTACCAAATCTTGACATCCTTTGACCGCTCTAGAGATAGAGTCTTCCCCTTCGGGGGACAAAGTGACAGGTGGTGCATGGTTGTCGTCAGCTCGTGTCGTGAGATGTTGGGTTAAGTCCCGCAACGAGCG
>NZ_QPKK01000495.1 GCF_003344635.1 Desertihabitans aurantiacus | reverse complement strand
GGGCAGCGGCGGGTCGACCGGTGCGGTGAGGGTGCGGCGCAGCGGGGCGGCCCGGCGGCGGGCGTCCCGCACCGACAGCGGCAGCGGTGACCAGCCCAGCCGCCGACCCAGCTCGACCACCGGCGGCACCAGCTCGGCGCGGGCCAGCACCTCGGCCGGCGGGCCCTGCTCGACGGTGCCGTCGGCGCCGACCCGCACCACCAGGTCGGCTGACTCCACCACCCGCTCCATCCGGTGCTCGGCCACCAGCACGGTGGTGCCCAGGTCGTGCACCAGCCGGCGCAGCACGGCCAGGACGTCCTCCGCGGCCACCGGGTCGAGCGCGGAGGTCGGCTCGTCGAGCACCAGCAGGGGCGGACGGAGGGTGAGCACGCTGCCGATCGCCACCCGCTGCTGCTCCCCACCCGACAGGGTGCGCAACGAGCGCCGGCGCAGGGGCGCGATGCCGAGCAGGTCCAGCGTCTCCTCGACCCGCACCCGCATCTGCGCAGGCGGCACCCCCTGCTGCTCCATCGGGTAGGCCAGCTCGTCCTCGACGGTGTCGGTGACGAAGGCGGTCAACGGGTCCTGCGGCACCCAGCCGACCCGGTCGGCCAGCTCGCGCGGGGCGCGGGTGGTGACGTCCTCCCCGGCCAGGGTGATCCGGCCGGTGCGGACGCCGGCGGTGAATCGTGGCACCAGGTTGTTGATCGTGCCGAGGAGGGTGGACTTGCCGCTGCCGGTGGGTCCGGTGACCAGCACCAGCTCGCCCTCCTCGACAGCGAGGTCCACGTCGCGCAGCACCGCCGGGCCGTCGGCGGAGTAGCGGACGGTGAGCCCTTCGACGCGCAGCATCACGACGCCACCTCCGGCCGGGGGGTGAGGACGGCGGGCAGCGCGGCGAGGACCGCCGCGACCACCAGCAGCGGGGTCAGCCGCGGCCACTCCCGCAGCGACGGGACGACCGCGGCCGCGTCCGGGCCCCGGGCCGTCTGCCACACCAGCAGGAAGGCGAGCAGGCCGCAGGCCACCGTCAGCCACTCCGCCGGCCGCATCCGGTCGGGGCGGTAACGGGTGCGCCGGACGTCCCGGCCGGCCAGCCACAGCCCGGCACCGGCCACCAGCACCCCGGCCAGCAGCACCAGCGGACCGCCCGCTCCCGGCAGCGCGGCGGCGAGGGTGGCGTAGGCGCCCAGGGCGAGCAGCGCCAGGGCGAGCAGGGCGGTGGTCGCGGTGAGCGCCCGGCGGGCGGGTGAGCCGGTG
>NZ_QPKK01000494.1 GCF_003344635.1 Desertihabitans aurantiacus | reverse complement strand
GGGACCTTAGCTGGTGGTCTGGGCTGTTTCCCTTTCGAACACGGACCTTATCACCCATGTTCTGACTCCCAAGTTAAATTGATTGGCATTCGGAGTTTGTCTGAATTCGGTAACCCGAGAAGGGCCCCTCGTCCAAACAGTGCTCTACCTCCAATAATCATCACTTGAGGCTAGCCCTAAAGCTATTTCGGAGAGAACCAGCTATCTCCAAGTTCGATTGGAATTTCTCCGCTACCCTCAGTTCATCCGCTCACTTTTCAACGTAAGTCGGTTCGGTCCTCCATTCAGTGTTACCTGAACTTCAACCTGACCAAGGGTAGATCACCTGGTTTCGGGTCTACGACCAAATACTAAACGCCCTATTCAGACTCGCTTTCGCTACGGCTCCACATTAGCTGCTTAACCTTGCATCAAATCGTAACTCGCCGGTTCATTCTACAAAAGGCACGCCATCACCCATTAACGGGCTCTGACTACTTGTAAGCACACGGTTTCAAGTTCTCTTTCACTCCCCTTCCGGGGTACTTTTCACCTTTCCCTCACGGTACTGGTTCACTATCGGTCACTAGAGAGTATTTAGCCTTAGGAGATGGTCCTCCCAGATTCCGACGGAATTTCACGTGCTCCGTCGTACTCAGGATCCACTCAAGAGAGTATATATTTTCGACTACAGGATTATTACCTTCTTTGATTCAACTTTCCAGATGATTCGTCTAATATATACTTTTGTAACTCCGTATAGAGTGTCCTACAACCCCAACAAGCAAGCTTGTTGGTTTGGGCTCTTCCCGTTTCGCTCGCCGCTACTCAGGGAATCGATTTTTCTTTCTCTTCCTCCGGGTACTAAGATGTTTCAGTTCTCCGGGTCTGCCTTCTGATATGCTATGTATTCACATATCGATAACATGACATAACTCATGCTGGGTTTCCCCATTCGGAAATCTCTGGATCAACGCTTACTTACAGCTCCCCAAAGCATATCGTCGTTAGTAACGTCCTTCATCGGCTTCTAGTGCCAAGGCATCCACCGTGCGCCCTTAATAACTTAATCTATGTTTCCATCCTACAGGAAACGCGTTATTAATCTTGTGAGTGTTCTTTCGAACACTAGCGATTATTTCTTATGAATTCAAGCTTTAAAACTCTAATTCACTCGGTTTTGCTTGGTAAAATCTATTTTACTTACTTATCTAGTTTTCAATGTACAAGTTCTATTTCCAGTCAAGCGTTTGCATACTGTTTTGTTATCATTACTTTAAATACTCATTTACTCTAGTAAACTTCGCTTTAAAGTA
>NZ_QPKK01000493.1 GCF_003344635.1 Desertihabitans aurantiacus | reverse complement strand
CACCGGAACACCCGCGCACCGCGGTTGGGCATCCGGTGCACCGGCGGGGAACGGCACCGGGCCCGCGGTGGACAGGGTGTCCACCGCGGGCCCGGTCACGATTCGGGACGGGTCGGCTCAGGCGAGGCCCTCGCCGGCCAGCCACTCCCCCGCGACCTCGCCGGGGTTGCGCCGGTCGACGTCCACCGCCTTGTTGAGGGCGGTCAGCTCCTCGGTGGTGAGCGCCTCCGAGACGGCGTCCATGGCGTCCACCGCGGCGGTGTTCTGGGCCACCTGCGGTGCCATCAGCGGGACGATGTTCTGCGGCAGGATCATCCCCTGCGGGTCCTCCAGCTGGACGTAGCCGTTGTCGCCGATGGCGGACTCGGTGGTGAAGAAGGTGGCCACCTGGATCTTGCCGTCGTTGAGGTCGCGGATCTTCACGGCCGGCGCGTCGTAGGGGCGGAACTCGCCGAACTCGACGCCGTAGAGCTCAGCCAGCCCGGGCGGGCCGTAGGAGCGCTCGGCCAGCTCGGCCGGACCGCCCAGCACGGCGTCCGGGGCGAGGTCGGCCAGGTCCTCCAGCGAGGTCACCTGGTTCTGCTGGGAGTACTCGGCGGTGACCACGTAGACGTCCTGGTCGGTCGCCTCCGACGGCGTGCCGAGCACCAGCTGCTCCCCGGCCAGCACCTCGTCCAGCGCGGTCTCGATCTCCTCCGGGGTGGAGGCGGGGGACTCGGCGTCGAAGTAGAGCAGCAGGTTGCCGGTGTACTCGGGGATCACCGAGATCGAGCCGTCCTGCAGCGCGGTCAGGTAGACCTCGCGGGAGCCGATGTTGGGCCGGGTGGTCGCCTGCACGCCCTGGGCCTGCATCGCCTGGGCGTACAGCTCGGCCAGCACCTGCGACTCGGTGAAGTTGGCCGAGCCGACGACCACCTCACCGGCCTCGGGTGCCGGCGCGGCCGACTCGCTCGCCCCGCCGCCCTCGAGCGGGTTGGAGCTGCCGCCGCAGGCGCTGAGCACCAGTGCGGTGGCGGCTGCGGTCGCGGTCAGGATCCAGCGCTTCCTCGTCATGTGGGCTCCTCGGTGTGTGGTGGGAGGTCGGATCGGTGTGGATCGGTCGGTGCTGCGGTCGGGCGGGTCAGCCGGGCCGGGGTCCGGGGTCGGGCGTCCCGCCGGCGGGGACGTCGGCGGCCTTGGCGTCGGTGGCACGGTCGGTGGTGTCGTCGCCGTCGGGGTGCCGGGCGGCGTCGGGGTGGTCGGCGGCGGTCTCCGCGGCGAGCTCGCCGGCCCGCAGCGCGTCCAGGTCGCCCCGCTCCTCGCGGCGGACGCGGCGTCGGCGGCG
>NZ_QPKK01000492.1 GCF_003344635.1 Desertihabitans aurantiacus | reverse complement strand
GCCGTCTCCGGCGACCGCGACCCGCGCCGGGCCGTCGCCGTCCGCGACGCCGTGCTCGCCGGCCTGGACTCCGGGACGCTCCCGGTCCGTCGCCGCCGCCCGGCCGCCGAACCCGCCGACGGGATGGTGTGGCTGGTCGGCGCCGGACCGGGCGACGCCGGGCTGATCAGCGTCCGCGGCCGGGCCCTGCTGGCGTCCGCCGACGTCGTGGTGGCCGACCGGCTCGGCACCGAGGAGCACCTGGCCCTGCTGCCCGAGGACGTCGAGGTGGTCGACGTGGGCAAGCACCCCGGCCGGCACGGCAGCATCCAGGACACCATCCACGAGCTGCTGGTCAGCCACGCCCGGGCCGGCCGGCGGGTGGTGCGGCTCAAGGGCGGCGACCCGTTCGTGCTCGGCCGGGGCGGTGAGGAGGTCGCCTACTGCGCGGCGCACGGCGTCCCGGTCGAGGTGGTGCCCGGCATCACCTCCGCCACCTCGGTGCCCGCCGCGGCCGGCATCCCGGTCACCCACCGCGGCCTCAGCACCTCCTTCGTGGTGGCCTCCGGCCACGACGGCCCGGCCGGGCTGGGGCCGCTGCTGCACGCCACCGGCTCGACGCTGGTGCTGCTGATGGCGGTCGGACGACTGGCCGAGATCGCCGACGCCCTGGTGGCCGCGGGACGTCCGCCCGGCACCCCGGTCGCGGTGGTCGAACAGGGCTGGACCCCCCGGCAGCGGGTGACGCACGCGCGGCTGTCCGACCTGGCCGAGCGGGCCCGCGAGGTCGGCGTGACCAACCCTGCCGTGGTGGTGGTCGGCGACGTGGCCGCTGTCCCCCTCGGCCGCTAGGGTCCGGCCATGTTCTTCAACTCGGCCTCCCGACGTGAGGTGGACGCCCTGCAGCTCCGCGTGTCCCAGCTCGAGCGCATGGTGCAGGAGCTGGCCCGCCGTGCCGGCGTCGACCCGTCCGGCCTCGCCGACCAGGTCTCGCCCGTCAGCGCCCGGGTCCGCGGGCTGGCCGGGCAGGGCCGCACGATCGAGGCGATCAGGGTGGTGCGCGAGGAGACCGGGCTGGGTCTGGCCGAGGCGAAGCGGCTCGTCGAGGGGCTCTGAGCCAGCTCTCCGCACGGCCGCGTGACGCGGCCGGGCCCGCCGCCAGGCATCACTACGATGTCCGGGTGAGCGAGATCCCCGTCGGCAGCCCGCAGCCCCCGCCCGGACGGCACGCAGCACCCGGTGGGTGGTATCCCGACCCGGTCGACCAGCGCCGCGAGCGGTGGTGGGACGGCTGGCAGTGGAGCCGCGACGTCCGCGAACGGCAGGCACCCGTGGCCCCGGTCCGGTCCGGCGGCGGGCCGGCGGGTGCGGCGACCAC
>NZ_QPKK01000491.1 GCF_003344635.1 Desertihabitans aurantiacus | reverse complement strand
CGTTCTAAGAATAATCTTTCTCCTGCAGTCGTTTCAGCAACGAATTGGTCTGAATTAAGCAATGTCTTTTCTTTACCAAAAAGCATGAACCATGTAATTACGATTCCGATTTCTGATACTGCTAACTTCGGTATAAATGGCATGCCTGACTCATCAATGTCTGATGAAAACATCGAATTTAAGCCACTCATCACTAGGGTTGTGATACTGACTAAAATCAAAATTTTACCAACAGGCAAATCAATTGGATATAAATAGTTAGCTACTAAAATACCAATAATTGCGAGTGACAATAGCCATCCACCTGGCATGCCAAAACTCATAAAAATTGATAACAATGCCATCACGATAAATGCTATCAACATATTCAACGTATTTCGCTTTTTGTACTGTTCAACGTTTTGTATCATATACGTTCGTCTCAATTCATCGTTCGATTGAAACTGAAACATGTGCTTTAAATCATGAAACATTCAACATCCCTCCTTTTAATATCTTGTGTCGTCAAAATGATGGATATTACGTTCTAAATCATGACTTGCATCATCGATTTGGTTTGAATATCGTTTCACTTCTGACGTCACTTGTTCTAATCTTCTTGTACTGTTCTCTAAGTCATATGCTAAATTCGATACATCTTCTAATCGTTGCGCACTCTTTTCTAATTCATTTACTTTTGACAACGAATCTTCTAATTTAAATGAAACTGAATCTATTTTATCTACAACGTCATTCATTTCAGACATTCGTTCGACGTTATCTTGAAGCATGAATGTTTCTTCTTCGATGCGACCAAATAACTCTTCTAAATCTTCAACAATGTTCGCTTTCAACATTGCTTCAACATCTTCAACTGTTTCTACTTCATCACGCGTAAGTTCATGCAAGTCTTTTTTATAAATCTTTCTTGCTAATTTATTTGAAATTGTTTTTTTCTTAGTAATCATAAAAACTCTCTCCATTCCGTAATTAATTTCTTATCTATACATATCTTCCATCATTTCAACATTTCTTCTTAATTCTAAATTTGCTTTTTCTAATCTTTCGATATTACTTACTAATTCCATATTTTGTCTTGCTATTGATTGTTCATTATTCTTCCCGACTTCTCGCTGTTGCATAGATGTCGTCATACCTACATCTTCTAATAAACCAGCATTATATCTAATTTCATCTGACGTTCTTTGCATCTCTTTTAATTGCTCTTGCGTTAAATTTTCTTCTGTAAATCCTTCTTCTTTTAAATCTTCAACAATATCATTTGCTAACCATGCTATATCTTCCTCTTCAACTTCAAGATTCACTTCTACAAATCCTATAATGTATTTTTTAAGCATTTCCTCATCAATTACTATTTTGC
>NZ_QPKK01000490.1 GCF_003344635.1 Desertihabitans aurantiacus | reverse complement strand
CACCGCCGGCCGTCGAGGTGCGCCGGGCGCCCGAGCCGCCGGCGCTGCCGGTGGAGTCCCGCGCCTACCACCAGTTCTACCGGACGCCCTCCCACGCCTGGTGGAAGCCGCTGGCCGTGGTCGCCCTCGTGGTCGGCGGCGCGTTCCACCTCAGCATCGGGTTGTCGCTGGCCGGCATCGTCGTCGACCTGCTGACCGGACGGCTCGAGGTGGCCGACCTGCAGTCGTTCACGCTGTCGCTGGAGCCCGGGCTGTTCACCGCCAACAACCTCGTCCTCGCCGCGCTCATCCCGCTCGGGATGCTGGCGCAGTGGGCCGTCTACGGCCAGACGCCCCGCTGGCTCTCCTCGGTGCAGGGCGGGCTGCGCTGGCGCTGGCTGGCGATCTGCACGGCGGTCACCCTCCCGGTGCTGCTGGCGGTGACCGTGGTGGAGCTCGTGCTCAACCCGGTCGAGTGGGTCGGCACCGACGTGGTGCTGTGGCTGGTGCTGGTGCTGCTGACCACCCCGCTGCAGGCCGCCGGTGAGGAGTACGGGCTGCGCGGCACGCTCAACCGGGCGGTGGCCGCCTGGGTGTCCGACCCGCGGGTGTCGTTCCTCGTGGGCGCGGTGGTCTCCTCGGTGGTCTTCATGTTCCTGCACGCCGCGCTCGACCCGTGGCTGAACGTCTACTACTTCTGCTTCGGCATGCTGGCCTGCGTGCTCTGCTGGCGCACCGGCGGGCTGGAGGCCGCGATCGCGCTGCACGTGGTGAACAACGTCATCTCCTTCGTGGTGACGATCCTGGCCGGGCAGATGGACAGCACCTTCGAGCGCGGGGTCGGCACGGCCTCCCCGGCGGTGCTCATCCAGGTGCTGGTGCTCGCCCTCACCACGGTGCTCATCGACCGCATCTTCGCCCGCACCCGGATGCGGCGGATCACCGCGCCGGGAGCGCCCAACGGCGCCGGGGAGACCGGCTCGCCGTCCCCGACGGGGTACGCCCCGGCCTGAGCCGCTCGGTGTCCGTGCGTGGCGTCGATGTGGGGCCGGCTGGCCTGTTGTGAGAGGATGGCCGGCAGGTAGGGGCGCCGCCGGCGCCCTCTCGTGGAGCCGAGACCGCGTCGTCGGGTGCGACAGCGCGTGACACCGGAGGCCTCCACCGCGACGTCCGTCCGCTCCGGACGACGACCGCGGGAGGGTCGACGGGCGCGGCCCGCTCCACGCGCCAACAGCTTTTTGCGGCAGGCCCCGGCCGCCGCAGCGTACGCGGACCACCCGCGGGTGGTCCGAGCGAGGAGTTCGGATGTCCGACCACGATCCCGTCCCCCCGACCACCGACGGCCCGGCCGCCGACCAGCCGGCGACCGAGGAGCAGGCACCGACCAGGCCGGCGCGCCG
>NZ_QPKK01000049.1 GCF_003344635.1 Desertihabitans aurantiacus | reverse complement strand
CGCGGCCGCCAACGCCGCCCGGGTGGCCGAGATCGAGGCGGGCGAGGACGCCGGCGCGGCCGACCGTGCGGTCGAGCGGTGGCGCGAGCGGGCCCCGGCCGTCCTCGTGGACGTCCTGCGCCGCTACCCGCCGGCACCGGCCGGCCGCAGCCGGGCCGCCCGGTTGATGAGCGCCCTCGACAGCCTGCTCCGGGAGGCTCCCGGCGGCTGACAGCCGTCCTGCCGGGCACGACGATGGGGTGGTGCGGATCAGCGCGACACCTCCCGGCCGGGGTCCGGCCCAGCAGATCGTCCGTGCGGTGCTGCAGCGGTGGGACCCGATCGGGTCGATCCGTGCGGGCGGGCCGGCCGACGAGTACGACGACCTGGTCGAGCCGGTGCTCGCGGCGGCGTCCTCCGGTGCGACGGCGGCGTCGCTCGGCAGCGAGCTGCGGCAGGTGCTGCAGGACGACTACGGCCTGTCGCGGCCGGAGGAGGAGTGCGTGGCCGTCGCCCGCGACGTCCTCGACGGCCTGCGGGCCGGGAACGACCTGCCGCCTCGGTGAACGACGGAGCCCGCCCCGGAGGACTCCGGGACGGGCTTCGTCAGGGGCTGAGGAGGCTCAGCGCCGTTGGCGGTGGCGGCGGGATTTGAACCCGCGGTGGTTTTACCCACACGCGCTTTCGAGGCGCGCTCTTTAGGCCGCTCAGACACGCCACCGCCGAAGAGGGTACCGCCCGGTGACACCCGGGGGCCAATCCGTCGACTCAGCGGTGACCGGCGAAGAACTCCTGCAGCACCGCACCGCACTCTCCGGCCATGAACCCAGCCACCACCTCGGGCCGGTGGTTGAGCCGGGGGTCGCGGACCACGTCGAACAGCGAGGCCACCGCGCCGGCCTTGGGGTCGAAGGCGCCGAAGACGAGCCGGTCGACCCGGGCGTTGACGACGGCGCCCGCGCACATCGCACACGGCTCGAGGGTGACCACCAGGGTGTGCCCGGACAACCGCCACTCCCCCGCCGCGGCCGCCGCCCGCCGCAGCGCGAGCACCTCGGCGTGCGCGGTCGGGTCGCCGGTCAGCTCGCGCTCGTTGCCGCCGGTGGCGACCACGTCGCCGGACGGCCCGAGCACCACCGCGCCGATCGGGACGTCCCCGTGCCGGCCGACCCGGCGTGCCTCGGCCAGGGCGAGCAGCATCGGCTCCCGCCACCCGAGGGGCGCCCGGTCCGGCTCCGCCCCGGCCATCAGCTGAAGCTGGCCTCGACCACCTTGCGCACCTGCGGCCCGAAGCGGATCTGGTCGGCCAGCTGCAGCAGCAGCTGGTCGCTGGACTCCTCGACGTCCTCGCAGATGCGGGTCATCTCGAAGCTGGTGATGCCCTGGTCGGCGAGCAGGTCGAGGTCGCCCAGCGGCACCGTCTCGTCCTCGTCGTCGGGGTCGGGCAGGTCCTCCTCGCCGAGGAAGTCCGCGATGTCGCGCGCGATCGGCCAGTCGTAGGCCGCGGTGGCGTCGGACAGCAGCACCTGCACCGCCGCCCCGCGCACCCGCACGATGACGAAGATCTCCTCCACCAGCGAGACCAGCCCGATCGCGCCGTTGTCGCCGGGCATCCGGCGCAGCTGGGCGATCAGCTCGTCGAGGTCGTTGGCGACCTCGAAGGTCAGCGCCTGCGCGACCGGGGCGCCGTCCTCGCGGTAGATCGCGACGGCGAGGTCGACGTCGTCCTCCGAGGCGTCCTCGAGGTCGTCGTCCTCGTCGTCGTAGTCGTCGTCGTCGTCCTCGTCGAGGTCGTCGCCCTCGGGCTCGTCCTCGTCGTCACCGAAGTCGATGTCGTCGGCGACCAGCCCGCGGGCCTCGCCGGAGGCACGGAACCGCTCGGACAGGTCGAGGCTGTCGATGTCGTCAGCCTGGTCGCTCACCTGAGCCTCCTCCGGACGTGTGCACGGTGCGGACGTCTGCGGCCCATGGTGTCAGATCCTGCCCTCCCCGACCCAGCCCGATCCGGCCGCGGTCTCGCCGCCGCGGATCGCGGCTCAGGCGGCCGACCGACGCGCGGCGGGCACGCTGACGTCGGCGTCGGACGGCAGCAACCAGACCGGGTTGCCCATGGCGACCAACGACCCGGAGGCGTCCCGGGCCTCGACCCGCAGGTAGCTGCCCACGCCCCGCTCCAGCTGGAACCGGGTGGGCCGCCCGCGCTCGGCCGGCACAGGCACCGTGCGCCGCTCCACCGCCGGTGCCGCCGCGCCCGACCGGTCGCACGAGCCGACCACCAGGTCCAGGGTGCAGCCCACCGGGAGCCCCTCGGCCACCACCTCCACGGGCAGCCTCGCCGCCCGGGTGAGCAGGACCTTGCCCATTACCGACCGGCCGCGCGCCACCAGGTCCATCCGGGCTCCCGGGGCGCGACTGAGGTGGTGCGACCACAGCCGTCCGGCAGCCATCGCCTCGAGCAGGTCGGGGATCTCGGTCGACGGCGCCCAGGCCGAGGTGATGAAGCCGTGCCGCAGCCCGGCCCAGCTCCGCCCCGCGTGGTCGTCGAGCTGGCTCGTGGCGGTGAGGAAGACGGCGTTCCGGGCGGCGGCGTCGAAGAGGGCGAGCCGGTCCGCGACCACCTCGTCGTCCTCGCCCGCGATCTCCACCAGGTCCGCTCCCAGCGCACGGGTGGCCACGAACTCCTCGGCGGTCGTCTCGGGGTGGTTGTACTGCACCAGCGCACCGCGCTCGTGGTACCAGCCGATGACGCGCTCGGCGGCCGCGAGGGACCCGTCCAGGCTCGGCGCCTTGTCGGTCGGCGGGTAGGGGTACAGCTCGAAGTCGGTCATGAAGACGTTCAGGTGCCGGACCATCGACACCTCCGACCCCAGCGCCTGGGTGACGCCGGGGTAGCGCTCGGCCAGCTCGGCCATCAGCTCGCGCTGGGTCTGGACCGGGGTGCGCACGATGGCCTCGCCGCGGTCGAACCGGAGCCGGTCGACGACCACCCGGCCGGTGGCGCCGTTGCGGACCCGCACCCCGAACCGGATCCTCGCCAGACCCGTGTCACCGGCCACCAGGTCGGGCCAGAAGCGGCGGACGTCCTCCACCGGCCGCATGGTCAGCGTCTGCCACCGCCCGGTGGCCTCGGTGGTGACCACCCCGGTCAGCGGCGTGGGCAGCGACTCGCCGGCCGTCACACCGACGCGGTACTCCAGCCGGTAGAGGCCGGCCGGACGTCCGGCCGTGGCGGGCCGGTTCGACGTCTCCAGCTGCACCACGAGCTCGGCGTCGGGGCCCAGCTGCTCGGCCAGGACGTCCACGCTCAACGTGGTGTCGGAGAGGTTCGTGGAGTAGAAGCTGTTGCCCGCCTTCGCCCACAGGTAGCAGGTGCCCCACTCCGTCTCCGGGCCGGTGGCCTCGACCCGGAGCGCCCGCCCGGGCTCCTGCGGGCTGTGGGGTTCGGTGACGAACGAGTGCCGGGTGGCGGTGACCGGTCCCTCCTCCTGCTTGGTCCAGCTGAGGTTGCCGCCCTCGGGCGTCCCCTCGAAGGCGATCTCCTGGTAGTAGCCGTAGGCCTGCATCCGCCAGTCGTGGTCGGTCCACCACACCACGTCCACGTCGTTGCGGGCCGCCTGGTCGAGCTGGGCCATCATGCTCGCCCCACCTCCGCCGGCGGCCCAGCTGCCACCCTCGCTGAAGCTGGAATGGACGTGCATCGCCATGCTGACCGCACGTCGGGTGGGGCCGCCACCGGGCTCGGCCACTGCGGCGGACGGCACCACGACCGAACCCACGGCTGCCGCCCCCAGCCCGGCACCGAAGCCCATCAGACCTCGTCGGGTCACCTTCGCCACTGGCCTCGCGCTCATCCCGGTCGCCTCTCCCGCTGTCCGTCCTGCGGCAGCACCGCGCCGCCGCCGGCACCCTAGGAAGGCGTCACGACACCGAGGTGAACGCGGCGTGTCCACCACCCGCACGGCTCGACGGGGTTCGCGGCAGGGGCCTGCCGCCGGCCGTGTGGGAGGCTGACGCCCGTGGAACTCTGCGTCGTCGACCACCCGCTGGTGGCCCACAAGCTGACCATGCTCCGCGACCGGGAGACCAGCTCACCGACCTTCCGCCGCCTCACCGAGGAGCTGGTGACGCTGCTGGCCTACGAGGCGACCCGCAGCGTCCGGGTGCAGGAGCACCGGGTCGAGACGCCGGTGGCCCCGACCGTCGGCACCGCGCTCACCGACCCGCGGCCGCTGGTGGTGCCGATCCTGCGGGCCGGGCTCGGCATGCTCGAGGGGATGACCCGGCTGATGCCGACCGCGGAGGTCGGCTTCGTCGGGATGGCGCGCAACGAGGAGACCCTGCAGCCGGTCACCTACGCCGAGCGGCTGCCCGAGGACCTGTCGGGCCGGCAGTGCTACGTCCTCGACCCGATGCTCGCCACCGGTGGCTCGCTGGCCGGCACGATCCAGTTCCTGGTCCGCCGGGGTGCCGACCACATCACCGCCATCTGCCTGCTCGCCGCCCCCGAGGGCATCGAGCACCTGCGCGAGGTGCTCGCCGACCTCGGCGTCCCCTGCGAGCTGGTGGTCGCCGCGGTGGACGAGCGGCTCAACGAGGTGGGCTACATCGTCCCCGGGCTCGGCGACGCCGGCGACCGGCTCTACGGCCTGGCCCACTGATCCCCGCGCCCCACCTCACCGTGCAGCACGGGCACTCACTGAACCCGCGTGAGCCATCGCGGAGGGGTCAGTAGTAGTAGGGGAAGGCGGACCAGTCGGGAGCGCGCTTCTGCAGGAAGGCGTCGCGGCCCTCGACGGCCTCGTCGGTCATGTAGGCCAGCCGGGTGGCCTCGCCGGCGAAGACCTGCTGGCCGACCATGCCGTCGTCGACGGCGTTGAAGGCGTACTTGAGCATCCGCTGCGCGGTGGGGCTCTTGGCGCAGATCCGGCGGGCCCAGTCCAGGCCGACGGCCTCCAGCTCCTCGTGCGGGACGACCTCGTTGACCATGCCCATCCGGTGCGCGTCCTCGGCGTCGTGGACGTCGCCGAGGAAGAAGATCTGGCGGGCGAACTTCTGCCCCACCTGGCGGGCCAGGTAGGCCGAGCCGTAGCCGCCGTCGAAGGAGCCGACGTCGGCGTCGGTCTGCTTGAAGCGGGCGTGCTCGCGGCTGGCCAGGGTGAGGTCGCAGATCACGTGCAGGCTGTGCCCACCACCGGCGGCCCAGCCGTTGACCAGGGCGATCACCACCTTGGGCATCATCCGGATCAGCCGCTGCACCTCCAGGATGTGCAGCCGTCCCATCGCCGCCGGGTCGGCCGGCTCGTCGCCCTCGGCGTAGGTGTAGCCCGAGCGGCCGCGGATCCGCTGGTCGCCGCCGCTGCAGAAGGCCCAGCCGCCGTCCTTGGGCGA
This sequence comes from Desertihabitans aurantiacus, assembly GCF_003344635.1. GTDB lineage: Bacteria > Actinomycetota > Actinomycetes > Propionibacteriales > Propionibacteriaceae > Desertihabitans > Desertihabitans aurantiacus. Next base: position 11,345 of record NZ_QPKK01000049.1, on the reverse strand, counting down.
GGGCCCGTTCCCGGTGAGCAGGACGCAGCCGACGTCGGAGCTGGTGCGGGCGTGCTCGAGCACCCGGTACAGCTCGTCGACGGTGTGCGGGCGGAAGGCGTTGCGCACCTCGGGCCGGTCGAAGGCCACCCGCACCGCCGGCACGGAGGCCGAGCGGTGGTAGGTGATGTCGGTGAGCTCGAACCCCTCGACGGGTTCCCAGTCGGGGGTGGGCAGTGGCTCGCTGCGCTCGGTCACCCCGGCAGGCTACCGACCGGGCGGACGCCCCCGCGCCGCGAGATCAGGCGGCCGGACGCGTGCGGCGCCGCACCAGCAGCAGCGCCAGGGCGACCGCGAGCACCACCAGGACGCCCACCGCCAGCACCGGCGAGCGCCGCCACAGCTCGACGAAGGCGGCGAACCCCGCGAAGCCGACGCCGGCGTACAGCAGCCCCCACAGCACCGCCCCCACGACCAGCCCCGGCAGGTAGCGCCACCAGCTCATCCGGGTGACGCCGGAGGCGAGGTTGACCAGCGTCTGCAGGCCGACGGTGAGGAAGCTCAGCGCGACCGCCGGCGCGCCCCAGCGGTCGACCAGCTGCTCGGCCCGCTGGTAGCCGGGACGCTCGAGCAGGCGGGCCAGCCGGCTGTGCTCGGCACCGCGACGCAGCGCCCGGCCGAGCACGTGGGTGGCTCCGGCCCGGAGGAGAGCGACGAGGAACAGGGCCGCCGCCGTCGCGGGGAACGGCCAGCCCCACGAGGTCGGATCCAGGCTCATCGCCGGCCAGCGTACTGACCGCTACCCTCCCCTGGGTGGACTACCAGCTCAGAGCACTGAACGCGGCCGAGGTCCTCGGCCCCGACCCCGACCCCGAGCACCTCGACCCCCGGGTCGAGCAGTGGATGCAGGCCGTGGCCATGGGATTCCTCGACGCTCGGATCCGCGGCGCCGGACGGCGGGTGTGGACCGAGGGCCTGGTCCGCGACCAGATGGTGCTGCGCGGGGTCTACCTCGACGACGTGCCCACCGGGGCACTCGGCCCCGACATGCCGGTCGCCACCTTCACCAGCTTCGACAAGACCCTCAACACCGGCGCCGAGCAGCTGCTCGACCTGCACATGATCACCGACGTCACCGTGCGCCCCAGCCACCGCCGGCGCGGGCTGCTGCGCCAGATGATGACCACCGACCTGCGCGAGGCCAAGGAGCGCGGTCTGTCGATGGCCGCCCTGACGGTCAGCGAGGGCTCGATCTACGGCCGGTTCGGCTTCGGCGCGGCCACCTGGTGCCGCCACATCGCCCTCGACACCTCCCGCCGCTTCGCCCTGCGCGACGAGGCGTCCGGCCGGGTCGAGATGGTCGACCCGCACGTGCACGCCGACCTGTTCAGCGACGTGTTCCGGCGCTTCCACGCCACCACGCGGGGTTCGGTCGACCGGCCGAACCACTACCGCGACCTGTCCTCCGGCACCTTCGACGACGACATGCTCGACGTCGACCACGCCCGCCGCGGTGCGGTGCACCACGACCCGTCCGGCGCGGTGGACGGCTACGTCAGCTACCGGGTCGAGCGCACCGACCGCAGCCGCGAGCTCAAGGTGCACGACCTGGTCGCCACCAGCACCGACGCCTACCTCGGGCTGTGGCAGTTCCTCGCCTCGGTCGACCTGGTGGAGCGGGTGAGCTTCCGCCGCGCCCCGATGGAGGACCCGCTGGAGTTCGCCCTGGCCGACCCGCGGCTGTACTCGGTGACCCGGCTGGAGGACCTCATCTGGCTGCGCGTCCTCGACCCGGTGCGCGCGCTGGAGGCGCGGGAGTGGGCTGGCGCGGGATCCTGCGTGCTCGAGGTGCGCGACCCGCTCGACCTGGCTGCCGGACGCTGGGCGCTGGAGGTCGCCGACGGTCGCGCCTCGGTGCAGGCGACCACGGCACCGGCCGACGTCACCCTCGACGTCGACACGCTGGCCTCGCTCTACCTCGGTGGCGTGACCGCGCCCACGCTGGCCCGGGCCGGACGTCTGGAGGGCAGCCCCGACGCGCTGCGGGCCTTCGCCGAGCTGGTGCACCTGCCGTCGCGGCCGTACAGCATCACCGGCTTCTGACCCCTGCTCGCCCCTTCCCCGGCGGCCCAGGAGCCCGGCCGGGGAGGGGGCGCCGCATTCGTTACCTAGTCGTCACCCGCACGTCTTGACCGGTAACCACTGAAAAGAATAGTTTCCGATCGATCAACGTCTGGCAAAAAGGATTTTCATGGTGACGCAGGGGGCGGCGACGGCGGGCGACAGCTCGCCCAGCGTGATGAGCCGCATCCACCGTGCCCTGCCGGAGATGTCGGCAGCCATGGTCAAGATCGCGAACTTCCTGCTCGAGCACCCCCGCACCCCGCTGGAGTACTCGATCGTCGAGCTCGCCGAGGAGACCCAGACGTCGGCGGCCACCGTCACCCGCTTCTGCCGGTTGCTCGGCTTCGGCGGCTACGTGCCGTTCCGGGTCGCGGTCGCCTCCGACATCGGACGTGACAGCGCCTCGTCCTGGCAGACCGACATCGGCCAGGAGTTCCACCCCGACGACGAGCCGCGGGTGGTGCTGGACACGCTGATCGGCACCCACACCCGCTCGTTGCAGCAGACCGCCGACCAGCTCGACCTCGGGCTGATGGCCGAGGCGGCCCGGCGGATCGCCTCCTGCCGGCACTTCGACATCTACGGCATCGGTGGCAGCGCGGTGATGGCTGCTGAGCTGCAGGGCCGGCTCTACCGGATCGGGATCAGCTGCCACCACTGGTCGGAGCTGCACAACGGGCTGACCAGCGCCGCGCTCCAGGACGCCAACTGCGTCGCGCTGGCGATCTCCAACACCGGACGCACCGAGGCCACCATCCAGATGCTGGAGCAGGCCGGCCGCAGCGGCGCGTTCACCGTGGCGATCACCAACAACCCGAGCTCGCCGGCGGCGGCCGGGGCCGACCTGTCGATCACCACCTCGGCCTTCGGACGGTTCCTGCAGCCCGACGACCTGGCCGCCAAGCACGTCCAGCTGCTGGTGCTCGACCTGCTCTACCTCCTGGTGGCCCAGGAGAACTACACCCGGGCCACCAGCTCCCTGGCCGCGACGGCGGTGGCGGTGGCCCCCCACCGCCGCGCCCCGCGGTCCACCCTGAACCACCCCAGTCCTCCTGCATCTGCCCGCTCCACGGCATGGACGCCACGCGGGACCCGGCAGCACGAGGTCAGCACAACCACCACACCACGGAAGGCATGAACATGAGCAACCCGAACTTCCGCCGCCGGGACTTCCTGCGCGGCTCGCTGGTCGCCGCGGCGATGGTGCCGTTCGGCGGCGCCCTCGCCTCGTGCGCCAGCGGAGGCGGCGGCGACGAGGCCGCTCCGGAGACCGGCGGTGGCGAGGTCACCGAGAACAACCCCTTCGGCGTGGCCGAGGGCAGCACAGTCGACGCCGTCATCTTCAAGGGTGGCTACGGCGTGGACTACGTCGAGTTCGCGGCCGGGGTGATGGGCGGCGTCGTCGGGGTCACCCCGAAGATCTCCGCTTCGACCGCAATCGCGACCGAGCTGCAGCCGCGCTTCGCCGGCGGCACGCCGCCGGACCTGATCGACAACTCCGGCGCCCAGGCGATCGGGTTCAACACCATCCTCGACCAGCTCGAGGACCTGACCGACGTCATCGACGCGCCGAACTACGAGGGCACCACGATCCGGGACACCCTCTACGAGGGCGTGCTGGCGCCGGGCACCTTCGGCGACAAGCTGGCCGCGATCAACTACGTGCTGACCGTCTACGGCGTCTGGTACTCCTCCTCGCTGTTCGAGGAGAACGGCTGGAGCGTCCCCACCACCTGGGACGAGGCGCTGGAGCTCGGTGCGCAGGCCAAGGAGCAGGGCAAGTACCTGTTCTGCTGGGGCAAGCAGGCGGCCACCTACTACCAGACGCTGGCGATCGAGTCCGCCATCATGCAGGGCGGCGACGAGGTGCGGCTGGCGCTGGAGAACCTGGAGCCCGAGTGCTGGTCCAAGCCGGCGATCCAGGACGTCTTCGCCAAGCTGGAGCAGGCCGTGAGCGCGGGCTACTTCGCCCCTGGCGGCGCTGGTACCGACTTCACCGTGGCCCAGGCCCAGTGGAGCAACGAGCAGCTGGCGATCCTCTACCCGTCGGGGTCGTGGATCGAGAACGAGATGAAGTCCCAGACCAAGGACGGCTTCGCGATGTCCGGCTTCCCCGGCCTGGTCGTCGATCCGGCGACCGCCCAGATGGGCGACTGGTTGCACAGCCCGGCCGGCGAACCCTTCATCGTCCCCAGCCAGTCGGCCAACCCGGCCGGCGGCAAGGAGCTGCTGCGGGCCATGCTCAGCAAGGAGGCAGCCACCAAGTTCGCCGAGGAGAAGCTGGCGCCGACCGTGGTGCGGGACACCGTGCCGGCCGACGGCTTCGGCTCGACCGCGCTGCAGTGGCAGATCGAGGCTGTTGAGGCTGCTGCCGGCAAGGTCTTCACCTACAACTTCACCACGACCTACGGCATGAACCAGGACCAGCTGGTGGTGTGGAACAGCTTCCTGGACGGGTCCATCGACGCAGCACAGCTCACCTCCGACCTGCAGGGCATCACTGACGCGGTTCGTGAGGACGACTCGATCGAGAAGATCGAGGTCTCGTGACTCTCGTTCAGACCGAGGCCGGCCCCGGGGGCGCACCTGCCCCCGGCGGCCGGCCGCGTGAGTCCTTCAGTGCATGGTTCCAGCGCAACCGCCGGCGCAACCTGACCTTCGGGCGGATCAGCTTCTTCCTGGTCTTCCTCGGGCTGCCGCTGGCGATCTACGTGCTGCTGGTGCTCAACCCATTCGTGCAGGCGGTGCAGATCTCGCTCACCGATTGGGGCGGGTTCGACAACGAGTTCAACTACGTCGGGTTCGCCAACTACGCCCAGATCTTCAGCAACGAGGCCTTCCTCACAGCACTGCGCAACAACATCCTCTTGGTGGTCGTGCTGCCGATCGTCACGCTGGTGCTCAGCCTGGCGCTGGCCAGCATCGTCACCGTCGGCGGCGCCAGCCACGGCGAGGTGAAGGGGCTCCGTGGCTCGAGCTTCTACCGGGTCATCTCCTTCTTCCCCTACGTGGTGCCGGCGATCGTCATCGGCCTGATCTGGGGCATGGTCTACAACCCCCGGGGCGGGCTGGTGAACGGCTTCCTCACCGCCATCGGCCTCGACGCGTTCGGCTCCTTCCCCTGGCTCGGCCACCCCCGGACGGCCATGGGCGCGACCATCTTCGTCATCGTCTGGAGCATGGTCGGCTTCTACATGGTGCTGTTCATCGCGGCCATCCGCGGCGTCGACCCCTCGATCTTCGAGGCGGCCCGGCTGGATGGCGCGGGACGCTTCCGTACCGCTGTCACCATCACCATCCCGCTGATCCGCGACAACGTGCAGACGGCCTGGATATACCTCGGCATCCTCGCCCTGGACGCGTTCGTCTACATGCGGGCCCTCAACCCGCAGGGCGGTCCGGACCGGGCCACCTGGGTGATGTCGCAGGAGCTCTTCGACACCGCGTTCGTCGCCAACAAGTGGGGCCTGGCCTCCGCGATGGGCGTGGTGCTGGCGCTGGTCACCCTGGCCTTCGCCGCGCTCGTGTTCCTCATCAACCGGCTCACCGGCGCCGAGAAGGAAGGGGGCTACCAGTGAGCACCGTGCAGGCCGCCCGCGCCTCGACCGACCCGTCCACCGACCCGGCCCCGGCCGCCACCCGCACCGGCTCCCGGCTCACCGGCAGCGACCGGGTGATCGCCGTCGTCTCGCACGCCGTTCTCATCATCTGGGCGGTCATCATCGTGGTGCCGCTGCTGTGGTCACTGCTGTCGTCGTTCAAGACGTCGACCGAGATCATCAGCGGCTCGCCCTTCGCGCTGCCGGAGAGCTGGCAGTTCGAGAACTACGTCCGGGCTTGGAACGAGGCCGGCATCGGCCGCTACTTCCTCAACTCGGTGATCGTCGTCGGAGCCTCGCTGTTCCTGGTGATGCTGCTCGGAGCGATGTGCTCCTACGTGTTGGCCCGCTACCAGTTCCCCGGCCGGCGGATCATCTACTACCTGATGCTCGCCGGCCTGACCTTCCCGGTCTTCCTGGCGATCGTGCCGCTGTTCAAGATCCTCCAGAGCATGGACCTGCTGGGCACCCTGCCGGGGTTGATCCTCACCTACGTGGCCTTCGCGCTACCGTTCACCGTCTTTTTCCTCTACGCGTTCTTCCGGACGCTGCCGCAGGAGATCGCCGAGGCCGCGGCGATCGACGGGTGCGGGGACTGGCGGACCTTCTTCAGCGTGATGCTGCCGATGGCCCGGCCGGGGCTCGCCTCGGTGGCGATCTTCAACTTCCTCGGGCTGTGGAACCAGTTCCTCATCCCGGTGGCGATCAACACCAACCAGGAGAACTGGGTGCTCACGCAGGGCATGGCCTCCTACGCCGGGCAGATCGGGTACGCCATCGACTTCGGTGGGCTGTTCGCAGCCGTCATCATCACCATCGCTCCGGTGCTGGTCGTCTACATCATCTTCCAGCGCCAGCTGCAGGGTTCGGTCACCAGCGGCGCCCTGAAGTAGGAAGTGCTACCCGGATCTCCTCGAAGCAGACCTGTCTGGACCCTCCTCGTTCGTCACGGGCTGGCCAGCGACGGCCCGCCGACGACCCCTTGTCGTCACGTAAGTTGACAGATAGGGTCAGATTCATGACAGCAAAGTTGACACGGAAGATGGCTTCGCTCGGGGCGACTTGCGCTCTTGCCACCGTCGGGCTGATGGGAACTACGGTGCTGGCTGAGGCCGCGACCAACAGTGACCGCTACGGCCCCTTCTTCAGTGCCGCAGACTGCGAGAGCGGCCGAGATGCGGTGGCGGAGGAATCCGACACGAGCTACTCGCGGATCGGCGGCTGCTACCAGATGGGCCCCGGTGCCGCTGGCTGGTACTTCGAAGCCTACCCCTGATAGAGACGACGGATGCGGACACGGTCCGCGCTGAGCCACCAGGTGGCCCGGCGACGAGATCAACTCTGACCACGCCGTTCGATCGCGTGGTCTAGCCTGCCCTTCAATCCGCTTGCGCGTGCCGCCGACAGAACTTCTCAGAAGTGGGCGTCGGCGGCACGTGCTGCTGATTGGGGACAGAACTAGCAACATCTGTTGGATGCCTACCGTCCGGCCACTGCAGTTACCGAACCTGCCGAAGCGTTGGTCGGCCGGCTGCATCGGGGCGTCATCGCTCGCGAGCGCGCCCCACTCAGGCCCGGTCGGGCAGCTTGTGACGGTAGGTCCACGACGTCAGCGCGGTGCCGACCATCGCGGTGAGGACGCCGACGAAGATGTGCAGCGAGATCAGCTCGGCCTGGGCCAAACCCACCTGCACCAGCGGCAGGACGGCCGTTCCCACGGCCAGCGAGACCAGCACCGGCCCGGCGCTGCGCCGCAGCACGACGTAGACCGCCGCGCTGAGCAGGCAGATCGCCACCACCGCCCAGGCGAACCAGCCGTGCACGCCGAGGTAGGACCGGTCGTCACCGAGCCCGGCGGCGGCCCAGCCGACCTGGGCGATCAGCACGGAGAGCACCAGCGTGGCCGTGGACCGCAGGACCAGCAGGTGCGGGTGAGGCAGCCTCATGCGCCCACTCTGCCAACCGCGTCCGACGGGCTCGTCGCCGACCCTCCGGGAGAAGGCGCGCCACGACCTGCCGCCGCACCGTCACCCGCGCGACACGTGGACGACCTAGCGTTCGGCCCGTGAGCGACACCCAGCTGATCGTCCTCTTCGGCGCCACCGGTGACCTGGCCCGCCGCAAGCTCCTGCCCGGGCTGCTGCACCTGGTGAGCTCCGGCCTGGTGCCCGACCTGCGCATCATCGGCGCCTCCCTCGACGAGCTCGACGACGAGCGCTTCCGCGAGCTCGCGGTGGCGGCCGTCGGCGACTTCGGCCGTCGGCATGCCGACGACGTGGTGGCCGACTTCGCCCGCCGGCTGCGCTACGTCAGCACCGCGCACGGCCCCGACGAGCTGGCCCGGGTGGTCGGGGAGGTCCGCGAGGAGATCGGGCCGTGCGGGATGCTGCACTACCTCAGCGTGCCGCCCAAGGCCGCCGTCGACGTCGTCGCCACCCTGCGCGACGCGGGTCTGGTCGAGAGCTCGCGGATCATCATGGAGAAGCCGTTCGGGGTGGACGCCGCCTCCAGCCGGGCCCTCAACGCCCAGCTGCACGCGGTCTTCGACGAGCAGCAGATCTTCCGGATCGACCACTTCCTCGGCAAGGAGGCCGCGCTCAACATCCTGGCCTTCCGCTTCGCCAACGGCCTGTTCGAGCCGATCTGGAACCGCACCTTCATCGACCACGTGCAGATCGACGTCCCCGAGGAGCTGTCGCTGCAGGGCCGCTCAGGCTTCTACGAGGGCACCGGCGCGTTCCGCGACATGGTCGTCACCCACCTGTTCCAGGTGCTGGCGTTCATGGCGATGGAGCCGCCGACCGCGCTGGAGGCGGCGGCGATCAGCATCGAGAAGAACAAGGTCTTCCGCTCGATGCTGCCGATCAACCCCGCCGACGTCGTCCGCGGGCAGTACACCGGCTACACCGACGAGCCCGGCGTCTCGGCGGACTCCCAGACCGAGACCTTCGTGGCGCTCAAGGTGCTCATCGACAACTGGCGCTGGGCCGGGGTGCCGTTCTACCTGCGCACCGGCAAGCGGATGGCCGAGGGCGCGCGGATCATCTCGATCGCCTTCCGCGAACCACCGAAGTCGATGTTCCCGACCGACTCCGGGGTGAGCCGGCACGGCCCGGACCACCTCACCTTCGACCTGGCCGACTCCGCGCGGATGTCGCTGTCGTTCTACGGCAAGCGTCCCGGGCCGGGGCTGAAGCTGGACAAGCTGTCGATGCAGTTCGCGATGCACGAGGTGTCGGGCTCGCGGCACGTCCTCGAGGCCTACGAGCGGCTGATCTACGACGCCATGCGTGGCGACCACACCCTGTTCACCACCGCCGAGGGGATCGAGCGGTTGTGGGACCTCTCCCAGCCGCTGCTGGACGACCTGCCGCCGGTGCGGCCCTACGCGCCGGGCACCTGGGGCCCGAACGCGATCCACCAGCTGATCGCCCCGCACGGGTGGCGGCTGCCCTTCGAGCGGGCCTGGCGGGCCCCCAACACCCACGGCCAGTGAGCCCGACCACCCGGCGCACGTTTGCGCGGGGAGGCGCGGACGCCGCTAGAGTGCTTCTCGACAAGTTGTAGAGAAGTGGGGGCGACGGGTGGTCGAGGACGTGGGCCTGCGGGTCGTGCTCTCCGTCCTCTTCGGCGTCACGGCCGTCTGGTTCGTCCTGCACGGGGTACGAGGTGGCAGCTGGGCCGACCGGGTCTGCGACGGCTGCCACGCCGCGATGAGCCTGGCGATGGTGGGGATGGCGTGGCCGGCCGGGACAGGACGGTTCGTGGTGCCCCAGGTGCTCGTCTTCGCGGCCGCCTCGCTCTGGTTCCTGCTGATGGCGGTGCTGCCGTCCGGACGCCCGACCCGGCACCGCGAGCACGCCGACGGCGGCCCGTGGCTGCACTGGCTGCACGTGGCGATGATGCTGGCGATGGTGTGGATGCTGCTGGCCATGCCGCACCTGCACGGTGGGGGGTCCGCCCCGGCCTCCTGGGTGCTGACGGGCACGGTGCTGCTGGCCCTGCTGCTGGCCGGCACGGCGCTCTCGGTGCGCGCCACCGTCCCCCTGCTCCGACGCACGCCGGGGCGGCGTGCGCCCGCCTGGCACCTCGCCCACGTCGTGATGGGGGCCGGGATGGCCGCCATGGTGGCCCCGGTGCTCCTCATCTGACCGCCCCGCCGTCCAGCCGATCCGAGAGGTCTCCATGCCGAACCGCCGCCGCGCCACCCTGCCCGTCCTCGCCCTCCTCGCCGGGACGGGCCTGTGGGCGGGCGTCGCCGGCACCGCCTCGGCCCACGTGACGGTCTCGGGCAGCAGCGCGACGGCCGGCGGGTACTCCACGCTGACCTTCGCCTTCTCCCACGGCTGCGGCGACTCCCCCACCACCGGGCTCACCGTGCAGGTGCCCGAGGGCATCGACGCCGCCGCGCCGCAGCTCAAGCCCGGCTGGGACGTGGAGAAGGTGATGGTCGAGCTCGACCCGCCGGTCACCGACAGCCACGGCAACCAGCTGACCGAGCGGGTCGGCGAGCTGCGCTTCACCCCCGACGAGCCCGTGCCCAACGGCTACCTCGAGACCTTCCAGGTGTCGCTGCAGCTGCCCGCCGACGCCGCCGGCACCACACTGGCCTTCCCGACGGTGCAGACCTGCGAGCAGGGTGAGAACGCCTGGGTGCAGGTGGCCGCCGACGGGCAGGATCCCGACGCCCTCGACTCCCCGGCCCCGACGCTCGAGATCACCGGGGGCGCCGCCGACGCCCCGGACGGCTCCGGTGGGAACGGCGCGGACGCGGAGGCAGGCGACACCACCGACCCGGCGGCGACCGCCGCCACCTCCGACGGCTCCGGGTTGGGCGTCGGGCTCGGCACGGCCGGTCTGGTCGCGGGTCTGGCCGGTCTGGCGACCGGCCTGACCGCTCTCATCCTGGCGGCCAAGAAGAGAGCATGACGGCAGCCACCGGCACCGTTGCCGGCCGGACGCCTCCACGCCGGCGAGGGCGGTCGGCACGGTCACGGCAGGTTGGTCGGCGGTACGCCCGCGGGCTGGCGACGGTGCTGCTGGTGCTGGTCGGGTTGCTCGGCGCCCCGGCACCGCCGGCGTCCGCGCACGCCAGCCTGCTGTCCAGCGACCCGGTTCCTGGTGCCGTCCTGGCCACCGCGCCGACCGACGTGCGGCTGGTCTTCGACGAGCCGGTGACCCCGGCCGTGGAGGGGGTGCGGCTGGTGGGCGTCGACGGGTCGACGGTGGTGCTCGACGCCCGCGCCGTCGACGACACGGTGCTCGTCACCCTGCCGACCGGGCTCGCCCGGGGCAGCTGGCTGCTGTCGTGGCGGGTGGTCTCGGCCGACGCCCACCCCATCAGCGGGGTGCTCGGGTTCGCCGTGGGGGCGCCCAGCGCCGAGGCGCCGCCCGCTCCGGCCGCGGTGGAGTCCCCGCTCGCGGAGCTGCTCCTCACCGGCGCCCGTGCCCTCACCTACGGCGGGGTGCTGGCCCTGGTCGGGCTCGTGCTGGTGCGGACGCTGGTGCTCCGGCAGAGCCGGCCGGGCCGCGCGGCGCCCGTCGCAGCCCTGGTGGCCGGCACCGGTGCCGTGCTCGCCGTCCCGCTGGAGTGGCTGGCCGTGCAGGCGGCCGACCCCGCGGCCCTGCTCGACGGTGGGCTGG
>NZ_QPKK01000489.1 GCF_003344635.1 Desertihabitans aurantiacus | reverse complement strand
AAGATTTGAACGATATTATTTTCTTAGTGAGATTATGTAGTAACTTGAACGACTCAAATTCAATACCTAAACTTGCTGAAGACTTTGATATAAAATTAGGTACATTAAATGGCTTAATGTCTGGCAAGCGTCTTAGATTCAGAACCAAAACATTAACTGGCTTATTAGACGACATTGAGTTGTTTGCTAGTATGAAGTTAACTGACGAAGATAACACTTCAGTTGATAACAACTCTGATTCTAGCGAATCTCAATTTCATTAAGTATCATTCGATAGCGTGTAACTTTTATATGTAGGTTACACGCTTATTTTTATGTGTAAATGTCGGGTGTAAGTTTAATAACCTTACTATAACTCTTACGTTTAAGGTTACATAAGGTTACATAAGGTAAGTTAATATATAAAAATAACGACAAAAAAGATGACTTCTATATCATTCAAATAGAAACCATCTTTTTTGTCGTTTTATCATCCTATCTCAAACTCATTAAAACATTAAATTAAAAAAGAATCGTTTTTTCAAACTTTTTTATAATATCAAAATATAATGACCATGAAATAGCAAATTAACTATAAGTATATATAGCCTGTAAAAACCATAACAGACATCATTCTATTATGGTTCAGATAATACATGAGGTAAAGGCGATGCCAAATAATATTCAGTCAATAAACATATAACAGGAACAAAAATCCAAACAATAATAAATAAATTTTTATAGTTATTTGTATTTTCTTTTCCTTTATTGATAAAATAAAAAATAGTTGTAACAATCATAGAAATTACAAAAATAATAGTGCTAATCAATAAAAACGAATTCATACTCGTTGTTTTTTCTCCTCCTAAAAACATATCTTTAAACACTATTGACAGCATTGTAAATAAAAATAAACATACACTAACTTCAAAACTTTTTTTGAACATAGAATTACACTCCTCTTTTTTTTAATAAACATGTATATATTAATGTTTCATAATTAATTAACGATACATATCACTGAATACTCGATAAACAATATAATTAAATATAACACTTTTAAAACAAATCCAAAAGGAGTTTACATAATGAACATTTTATTCGGAGTTTTTATCATTTTCACTTTTTTTCTACTATTTATTTCCGGAATATTAAAAAGTTTATCTTTTGATTATTTTACTTTCAATACTTACGAAATATTGAACAAAAAAATTAGCAAACCCATCATTAACATATCTTCTATTATTTTTATTTTTTTGGAACTATTCATTCCGCTAGTAAGCCTTCTAAACTTTACAATAAAAAAATGGCAAATAATACTAGTGGCATTCTCCTATCTATTCACTCTACTAATACTATTAACAGCAATTTATATGGGTAATAAAAATAAAAGTTGCGGTT
>NZ_QPKK01000487.1 GCF_003344635.1 Desertihabitans aurantiacus | reverse complement strand
CAGGCCGTCGCCCGCGGCGGAGCGGTGGCCCAAGCCGGTTCGCGCCGGTGGCGCCGCGGTGTGCGCGCCCTGGCCGAGGAGCTGGTCCGGTGAGCCTCGGAGCGCCCGACCTCGACCTGCTGCGTCCGCGGCTGGCCGAGCTGGGCCGCGAGCCCGCCCCGGCCGACGTCGCCCGCGAGATGCGGGCCCTGGGCTGGGTGGTGACCGACGAGTCGTTGCTGGCGACGCTGGAGTGGCTGCGCCGCGACGCGCTCGGGGCGGGGCCGCTCGACCCTTTGCTCGGCCTGCCCGGGGTCACCGACGTGCTCGTCAACGGTCCTCAGCACGTCTACCTCGACCGCGGGCACGGGTTGGAGCGGGTGGAGCTGCAGTTCGCCGACGACGACGAGGTGCGCCGGCTGGCGGCGCGGCTGGCCGCCCGGGTGGGCCGCCGGCTGGACGACGCCGCGCCGTTCGTGGACGCCCGCCTGGCCGACGGCACCCGGGTGCACGCGGTGCTCGGCACCCTCGCCGACCCGGGCACCTGCCTGTCGCTGCGGGTGCCGGCGCGTGGCCGGTTCACCCTGCAGGACTGGGTGCGGGTGGGCTCGCTGCCCCCGGCCGGGGCGGAGCTGCTGCGCGGTCTGGTCGCCTGCCGGGCGGCCTTCCTCGTCTCCGGTGGGACGGGGTCGGGCAAGACGACGCTGCTGGCCGCGCTGCTCTCGCTGGTGCCCCCGCAGGAGCGGCTGCTGGTGGTCGAGGACTCGCGCGAGCTCGACCCCGACCACCCGCACTGCGTGCGGCTCGAGGGCCGTCCGCCGAACGCCGAGGGCGCCGGACGGGTCACCCTCAGCGACCTGGTCCGGCAGGCCCTGCGGATGCGGCCCGACCGGGTGGTGCTGGGTGAGGTCCGTGGGGCGGAGCTGTGCGACCTGCTGACCGCCCTCAACACCGGCCACGAGGGCGGGTGCGGCACCGTGCACGCCAACAGCGCGGTGGACGTCCCGGCCCGGTTGGAGGCGCTGGCCGCGCTCGGGGGCATGTCGCGGGAGGCGTTGCACTCCCAGGCGGCTGCGGCCCTGGACGCCGTGGTGCACATCCGGCGCGAGGGCGGGCGACGACGGGTCGACGGCATCTCGGTGCTGCTGCGCGATGAGACCACCGACCGGGTGCGCACCGTGCCAGCGGTCACCTTCGGTGACGGTGTGGTTCACAAGGAGGCCGGCGGCGAGGCGCTGGAGAGGTTGCTGTCGCGATGAGCGGCTCCGGACCGGGGAGGGCAGGTCGGTGATGGCGGTGCTGGCGCTGGCGCTGGGGGTGGCGGCGGCCCTGCTGTGGTGCGGCCCGTCGGCGGAGCCGGGCTGGAGCCGGCGGCTGGAGCCGGTGCCGGTCGCCGTCGAGCCGGCCGGCAGCCCG
>NZ_QPKK01000486.1 GCF_003344635.1 Desertihabitans aurantiacus | reverse complement strand
TGATGATACACATATAAATAACAGTATAAGTATAAATGTATGTAACATGGTATTTACAAATCTTTTTTCATCGTGACTACTGTCTTATAAACGTCGCCCTTTTTAATATATTTTTATAAATATTTTTAAAACCTTTTTAGGGATTGTTTTATACCTAGAGAGACAATGGATTCAAGGTATTAGAGGGAGTAGTTTTGCCACATAAAAGGAGTAGTTTTGCCACATAAAAGGAGTAGTTTTGCCACATAAAAGGAGTGTTTTTGCCACATAAAGGGAGTAGTTTAAATATAATCACTCCTTTTATTCATTGACGCCGCTATAAAAGTGTTTTATGCTTATATTCAATTGGTATAAAGGAGTATTCATTTTTTTAGTACTCCTTTATATGATGTAGTTAATGATGGAGTGATAATAAAATGTCTGGTGAAACAGTTGTATATAAAAACGATCTAAACCTCGTCCCATTAAGAAAATTTACAAGCATAGAAATTAATTTGTTTTTTGCGATGTGCAATAAGTTAAAAGAACAAGACACCTACACGTTACATCTGACTTTTGATGAATTAAAAGAATTAAGTAATTATAATCCTAAAACACGTAATATTAGTAGATTTGTGAAAGATTTGGATGATGTATATAAAAAAATGTTGGAATTAACAATTAAGTATGAAGATGACGATATCATAGAGCGCTTTGTGTTGTTTAATCATTATAGAATTCATAAAAAGGAACAATATTTAGAGATTTCAACATCTCCTAATCTAAAGCATATACTTAATTCAATTACGAATAATTTTACAAAATTTGAACTAGAAGAAATGACGACGCTTAAATCAACGTATTCTAAAAACATGTTTAGAATACTTAAGCAGTTTAAACATACAGGTTATTTAAAAATAAAAATAAATGATTTTAGAGAGCGATTAGATATTCCAACATCGTATAGAATGACCGATATTAATAAGAATGTATTAAAACCTATTATTAACGAACTCAGTTATATTTTTAAAGCATTAAAGATACATAAAGTTAGAGCAAAAAAGGGACGAAAAATAGAGTATCTGGAATTTATATTCGAACCTGAAAATCGTATTTATAATAAAAAGTACGCTAAAAGTAAAAATACAGTGGGTTCAAAACAATATATTAGTAGAGAAAAAACACCACAATGGTTAGAAGAACGTTCTTATGAAAAAACACCTATCTCAGAGGAACATGATCCTGAACTTGAGAAAGAGCGTGAAGCTTTCTTAAAGCAACTACAAATTGATTGGGATGAGTAACATTTATGATAGCTACTGTAGAGCTATACAATGTGTTAAAGGTGTGGCGCTTTTATGGGCTATCTATGATTAGTCAATGGTAAAAGTAAAAGAGGTAAATTGATTTTGCATCTT
>NZ_QPKK01000485.1 GCF_003344635.1 Desertihabitans aurantiacus | reverse complement strand
GGCCGACGTCGGTGTGCCGGACGTCGTCGGCGTCCCCGGCTCGGACGGCATGGGCTCGGCGGAGGGCGGCTGCGGCGAGGGCTGTGGGCCGTCCCCACCGTCCGGGGCGGAGACGTCCCCGTCCGGTGCCGCGCCTCTCTCCGCCGGCCGCCGAGGTGTCGCGGTGCGCTCGTCCGCGGAAGCCGGCAGCTCGAGCACCGTGCCGACCGCCAGCTCGTCCGCGTCAGGGACGGCATCGCGGTTGAGCGCGTGCAGCTCCACCCAGCGGGCGGGGTCGCCGAGGTGGGTGGCGGCGAGCGAGCTGAGGGTGTCGCCCTCGCGGACCCGCACCCCCGGGGAGGTCGTCGTCGGCCCCGCCACCCCGGGGACGACCAGGCGCCACCCGACCTGGAGGTGGTCCGCCCCGCCGGTCAGCCGGTCTGTGTTGGCCGCGGCGATCCGCCGCCACTGCGTCCCGTCCCCGTAGTAGCGCTCGGCGAGGCTCCACAGGTCGTCGCCCTCGACCACCTCGTGACGGTGCTCGCCGCTGCGCAGGCTCTCCCCCGGCGCGGCCGGCCGGTCCGGGGCCTGCGGGCCCGCCTGCGGACCGGCCTGGACCGCGAGCACCGGCTCGGCGTGGGCGGACCCGGTCACCTGCGGCGTCACCACCATGGCCACCACGGCCAGCAGCAGCCCGC
This sequence comes from Desertihabitans aurantiacus, assembly GCF_003344635.1. Taxonomy (GTDB): domain Bacteria; phylum Actinomycetota; class Actinomycetes; order Propionibacteriales; family Propionibacteriaceae; genus Desertihabitans; species Desertihabitans aurantiacus. Next base: position 726 of record NZ_QPKK01000485.1, on the reverse strand, counting down.
GCACCATGCCCCGCGGGGCGCCCAGCCCGGGCAGGCGGAGCGGCCGGCGGGCCGCGATCGCCACGCTCTCGACCAGGGTCGACACCAGCAGCACCAGCCACGCCAGCCACCCGAGGAGGGTGAGCACCACGAGCAGGGCCGACCCGTCGTCGGGCGAGGTCAGCCGGCGCCACAGCTCCTCCGGCGCGGCCAGCTCGGGAGAGGGCAGGTGCCCCGCCACCACCAGCAGGATCGGGGCCCCGACCAGCAGCGCCAGCAGGGCGAGCAGGGCCACCAGGCCGCGGACCACCCTCATCGCCGCCCCCGGTAGGTGTCGAGGGCGGACCGCCCGTCCGCGGTGAGCTCGGTCGACCCGGGCAGTCCGGGCACCACGACGTCGGACAGACCGACGGTGCAGGAGACCGAGACGTCGACGGTGCCCCCGGCGCCGGGGCTGCGTCCGAACCCGGACGGGTCGACCGCGACGTCGAGGGCCAGGCAGTCCAGCCCGTGGGTGCGGACGTTGCTGCGCACCACCTCCTGCGCCGCCTGCCGGGCGGCGACCGGGCTCCGGGCGAGGGAGGCGGCCCGGGCGGCGCCGGCGGCGGCGTCCTCGACCGCCTGCCGGGCGAGCCACAGCCGTCCTCCGGCGACCACCAGGCCGATGATCATCACGAGCACGGGGACGACGAGGGCGAGCTCGGCGGCGGCGGCGCCCCGATCACCGCGGATCGGTCGGCTGCTCCG
>NZ_QPKK01000484.1 GCF_003344635.1 Desertihabitans aurantiacus | reverse complement strand
CCCCCGCCGCCGCCGCCGACGTCGCCGCCCTGCGCGACCGGCTGGCCGCCCGCGCCGAGGCCGAGGGGCTGCTCGACGTGCGCTGGCGGGTCGTCGACTCCCCGGTGGGGGAGCTGCTGCTGGCCGCCTCGGACCGCGGGCTGGTCCGGGTGGCCTTCGCCGCCGAGGGCTTCGACGCCGTGCTGGCGACGCTGGCCACCGCCCTCGGGTCGCGGGTGCTGCGGGCCCCCCGCCCGCTCGACCCGGTCGCCGGCCAGCTCGAGGAGTACTTCGCCGGACGCCGGCAGCGCTTCGAGGTGGCGGTGGACCTGCGGCTGTCCAGCCCCTTCCGCCGCCGCGTGCAGGAGGCGCTGCCACGCATCGGCTTCGGCCGCACCGCCAGCTACGCCGAGGTCGCCACGCTGGTCGGCAGCCCCGGTGCGGTGCGCGCGGTCGGCTCGGCCTGCGCCACCAACCCGGTGCCGGTCGTGGTGCCCTGCCACCGGGTGGTGCGCAGCGACGGCGCGATGGGCGGCTACCGCGGCGGCCCGGAGGCCAAGCGCGCCCTGCTCGCCCTCGAAGCCGCCTGAGGCACGCGGGCCGGGACGGAGTCAGCGCAGCCGGCTGCGGGTGACCAGGTAGCTGCGGTCGCGGCTGACGACCTCGGTCGGACCGACGGCCTGCCGCAGCCGCGGCAGGTAGGGCAGGTGCGCGTTCCACACCAGCCACAGCTCGCCCCCGGGCCGGAGCCGGGAGGCGGCGGAGTCGATCAGCTCGAGGGTGGGGGTCGAGTCCTTGGCCGCTCCGACGTGGAACGGAGGGTTGCTCACCAGGAGGTCCAGGCTCCGCTCCGGCACCGACTCCAGCCCCACCGCCTGGGTGACCTCCACCGTCAGCCCGTTGGCGACGGCGGTCGCCGCGGTCGAGGCCACCGCGGCCGCGGAGACGTCCACCGCCCGGGTGGTGCGGCCGCGCCGGGCCAGCCAGGCCGCGACCACGCCGGACCCGCTGCCCCAGTCCAGGGCGTCCCCGGTCGGCAGCTCGGCCCGGTCCATCGCGGCCAGCAGCAGCCGGGTGCCGGCGTCCAGACGTCCCTCGGCGAAGACCCGGCCGTGGCTGCGCACGGTCAACGGCGCGCCCAGGGCGGGGTGGTCGAGCACCCGCTCACGCGGCCAGCGCGGGGTGGCGGTGCGGAGCGGACCCGAGGCGTGCAGCACCCGCGACTTCTGCCGTCCGAGGCTGGCCGAGACCTCGGCGAAGTGGTCGGCGAGCACCTCGTTCTGGCTGCGGGTCATGTGCTTCACCCGGCCGCCCAGCACCAGCCGCACCCCGTCCGGCGCGGTCGCGGCGACCTGCTCGGCGAGGTCCTCCAGCGCCGACAGCGCGGTCGGGAGGCGTCCGAGCACGAGGGCCGCCGGCTCGGGACCTCCCACCAGCTCGGCCCCGGCCGCGGCGGCGGCGCGGGCCTCG
>NZ_QPKK01000483.1 GCF_003344635.1 Desertihabitans aurantiacus | reverse complement strand
CTGGACGAGATGTCGATGGTCTCGCTGCCGATGATGGCCCGGCTGCTCGAGGCCACCCGCAGCGGCACCCGGGTGGTCCTGGTGGGCGACCCCGACCAGCTGACCTCGGTGGAGGCGGGGGCGGTGATGGCCGACGTGGCCGGCGCCGCCGCGGCCGCCCCGGCGCTGCGGCCCGACGACGTCCGGCTGACGGCCCTGGAGCAGGCCCGGGCCGACGACCGCCCCGAGACCGGACGGTCGCAGCCCGTCGAGGTGGAGCTGGCGCCGGTGGCCCGCGGGGTGGTGCAGCTGCGCCACACCTGGCGGTTCGGGGCCGAGATCGGTGCGCTGGCCGACGCGTTGCGCGCCGGGCGGGCCGACGACGCGGTCGCGGTGCTGCGGGCGGGTGGGGAGCACCTGTCGTGGGTGGAGACCGACCTCGCCGCCTCCGGTACCCGGGGTGAGCCGCTGGCCGGGCTCGAGCCGCTGCGGCAGGCGGTGCTGCGTTCGGGACGGGCGGTGGACGCCGCCGCCCGCGCCGGCCGGGCCGCCGAGGCGGTCGAGGCGCTGGAGCAGCACCGGGTGCTCTGCGCCCACCGTGGCGGCCCCTTCGGCGTCGCCCGGTGGAGCCGCGTGGTCGAGGGCTGGCTGGCCGAGGCCGTCGAGGGCTACGGCGAGGGCGGCGAGTGGTATCTCGGCCGGCCGCTGCTGGTCACCGCCAACGACCCCGACATCGGGCTGTACAACGGCGACACCGGGGTGGTGGTGAGCACTGCACGGGGGCTGCAGGCGGCCTTCTCCCACGGGCGGGAGCCGGTGCTGCACCCGTTGATCCACCTCGACGCGGTGCAGTCGGTGCACGCCATGACGGTGCACAAGGCCCAGGGCAGCCAGTTCGCCCAGGTCACCTTCGTGGTGCCGCCGCTGGACTCCGCGCTGCTCACCCGCGAGCTGCTCTACACCGCCGTCACCCGGGCCCGGGACCGGGTCGAGATCATCGGCACCGAGGACGCTCTGCGCCGCGCGGTGGAGCGCCCGGCCAACCGGGCCTCCGGGCTGCGCCACCGCCTGTAGCCGTCGCCTCTCCGACGAATGGTTGCTTGCGTCAGTCAAGTAGCGCAGGATGGCGCCATGGCCCGTCTGGAGAACCTGCTCGGCGCCTCGGCGCTGGCCCTGACCGACCGGCTCGTCGCTGCCGAGCCCGGGGGCGCCGCCACCACCGGCCCGACCGAGCGCGCCGCCCTGGTGACGCTGCTCGCCCACCCCGACCAGCCGGTGTCCTGGCTGGGTGCGGTGCTCGGGCTGACCCCCTCCGGGGTCACCCGTCTGGTCGACCGGCTGGTGGCCGCCGGCTCGGTCACCCGGGTGGCCGGCACGGACGCCCGCAGCCGCCGGGTGCGGCTGACCGACGTCGGCCGCGGGCGCGCCGAGGCGGTGCTGCACGCCCGCGAGGCGGCGCTGGCCGACGTCGTCCGCGAC
>NZ_QPKK01000482.1 GCF_003344635.1 Desertihabitans aurantiacus | reverse complement strand
GCCCACGCCTGAGCCGACGCCCACGCCTGAGCCGACGCCCACGCCTGAGCCGACGCCGACCCCTGAGCCGACGCCGACCCCTGAGCCGACGCCCACGCCTGAGCCGACGCCCACGCCTGAGCCGACGCCGACCCCTGAGCCGACGCCCACGCCGGGCCCGGACGAGGCCACGGCGACGCCGAGCGCTCCCGCACCCGCTCCGCAGGACCCGTCCGCGGAGCCCGAGCTGGGCGGCACCGGTGAGGTCGGGCCCGGGGACGGCAACGGGGACGCCGGCGCCGGGGACGGGTCCCGGGGCTCGGAGGAGCCGCTGGCCCAGACCGGTGGCGACGGGCCCGGGGTGCTCCTCCTGGGGGTGCTGACCCTGGTCCTCGGCAGCATCGTGGTGCTGCTGGGCCGGAGCCGGAGGCAGTCGTCCTGATCGCAGGACACCGGCAGACCGGGGGACCGGCGGCTCTTGGCCGCCGGTCCCCGCTCTGCCATCATGATCATGGCGTCCCCGGGCCACCAGTTCCCCCTGCCCGGGTCCTGGTGTTCCGAGAGGCGGTCTGCCGTGGCTGAGCTGCTGCCCGAGATCAGCGACGCCACGCTCATCGAGGAGATCCGTCGCGGCGGCATGGACGCCGCGGCCGAGCTCTACGCCCGACACCACGAGTCCGCCTCCCGGTTCGCGACCGGCCTGGCCGGCCGGTCCGACGCCGAGGACCTGGTGTCGGAGGCCTTCGCGCGGACGCTGACGCAGCTGCGCGACGGCGGCGGCCCCGACACCGCGTTCCGGCCCTACTTCCTCACCGCCGTCCGCAACACCTGGACGTCGCGGGCCCGCAAGGACGCCCGGGTCACCTGGCTGGAGGACTACCACGGCGTCGAGCAGAGCCCGACGGTGGCGGCCACGCCGGAGGAGATGGAGCAGAGCCTCGACCTGGAGGTGCTGCGCCGGGCCTTCGGCGAGCTGCCCGAGCGCTGGCAGCTGGTGCTCTGGCACACCGCGGTGGAGGGTGATCCGCCAGCCACGGTGGCGCGCCTGCTGGGCACCAGCGCGGGAGCCGTCTCCGCGTTGGCCTACCGAGCCCGCAAGGGGCTGGCCGCGGCCTACCTCGAGGCGCTGCTGGACAGTGCGGTGGCGGAGGAGTGCCGGGCGGTCCGACCGCTGCTGCCGGCGCACGAGCGCGACGAGCTGACCCCGGACGAGCGGCGACGGGTCGAGCAGCACCTGGCCGAGTGCGACGACTGCTCGGAGTCGCGGGTGCAGGTGCTGGCCCTGCTCGGCCGGGGCGCCGGGATCGCGCTGGGGATGGTCGTGCTCGGCTCCGCCGGCGGGCTCGTGCACGCCCTGTCCGGAGCCCCCGCCACCACGGCCGTGGCCGCTCCCGTGGGAGCCGACTCCTCCTCGGGCGCCGGCGCCGCACAGCCGGCCGGCGGCGCGGTCCGGGCCGCGTCCCGGGTCGGCCGGCTCACGGC
>NZ_QPKK01000481.1 GCF_003344635.1 Desertihabitans aurantiacus | reverse complement strand
GGTGCAGGCCCTCGACGCGGTGCGCGAGGGCGCGGCGCAGGGCGGCGACGCCGTCGGAGGCGGCCCGTCGGGCGGCCGCCGGCGTGCCCCCGAGCAGGGCGGCCACCTCGGCGTGCGGCAGCCCCGCGACGTGGTGGTAGGCCACGCAGAGCCGCTGCTTGTGCGGCAGCGCGGCCAGGGCCGTCCACAGCTCCGCGTCGGCGACGTCGGGGTTGCCCCATGACGAGGGACGCTCGGGCAGCTGCTCGGTGGGGACCGCCCGGCGCGCCCGCGCCCGGGTGACGTCGATCGCCCGGCGGTGGGCGATGGTCACCAGCCAGGCCCGGACGTCGGCGCCCTCGGCCAGGTCGGGCCAGGCCCGCAGCGCCGACAGGAAGGTCTCGGACCAGGCGTCGTCGGCGTCCGGCCCGGGGCCGAGCACGGCCCGGCACACCCGCAGCACGACGGCCCCGTGGGCGTCCACCGCGCGGTCGAACGGCTGCTGCACGTCATCCTCCTGATCGCCTGCACCGGGTGGACGTCCCGCAGGCTACGGATGTGAGGTCGGGTCGGGACAGGCCACTAGGGTGATCGCATCCTGGACCCTCGCCGACGCTCGCAGGAGGTCATGTGCTGGACCGTGGACCAGACGCGCCCGACACCGAGGTGACCGACGCGTTCACGCGCACCGCGGCCTCCTACGACCGGCTGGTCGGGCTGAATCCGGGCTACCACGACCACCTCCTCGGCTCGGCCCGCGCCCTGCTCGAGCACGTCCCCGCCGACGGCCCGCTGCGGCTGCTCGACCTCGGCTGCGGGTCCGGCGCCTCGACCCGGGCCCTGGTGCAGGCGGTCGAGGAGGCCGGGCGCTCGGAGCAGACCGAGCTGACCGGGGTGGACGCCAGCAGCGGGATGCTCGCCTCGGCCCGGATCAAGCGCTGGCCGCGCTGGGTGCGCTTCCGGCTCGGCCGGGCCCAGGACCTCGGATCGGACGCCACCCGCTACGACGGCGTGCTGGCGGCCTACCTGGTGCGCAACGTGCCCGAGCGCGACCAGCTGGTGGCCGACCTGTTCGAGGTGCTGCGGCCGGGCGGGGTGCTGGTGCTGCACGAGTACGCCGTCCGCGGGCACCGCCGGGCCGCGGCGGTGTGGACCCTGGTCTGCTGGACGATCGTCATCCCGCTCGCGGCGCTGGTGGCCCGCAAGGTCGACCTGCACCACTACCTGTGGCGCAGCGTCCTCGACTTCGACTCGGTGCAGCAGCTGCAGGAGCGGCTGCACCGCGGCGGGTTCGCCGACATCCGCCACCGCACCGTCGGCGGCTGGCAGCGCGGCATCGTGCACACCGTGCTGGCCCGCAAGCCCGAGCAGGCGGAGCAGGCCGAGCCGGAGCGGGCGGGGGACGCGGCGTGACCCTGCGGCGCTGGCGTCCCGGGCGGGATCCCCGCGCCGTCCGGCACCCCGCCCAGCCGCCCCGCACCGACGCC
>NZ_QPKK01000480.1 GCF_003344635.1 Desertihabitans aurantiacus | reverse complement strand
GGTGAGCCTCCGAGCCCCGGGAGCCGCGCCACCGGCGTCGGCCCGCGGTCCGGCGGCGCGCCACCGCCGCGCCGCCGCGCTGGGGTGCGCCCTGGTCGCCGGGGCTCTCTGGCTGCTGGGCGTCCCGGCGCCCGTCTCCGCCGACGGGGACGAGGACGTCCGGGCCGAGGTGGTGGCGTTCGTGGACGCCCGCACCGGTCGCGAGCTCGGCAGCGTCGAGGAGGGCCAGGAGTTCTGGGTGCGCTACGCCGTCGACAACGAGCTCGCCCACCCGGTCGAGGTCACCGCGGTGACGTCGTGGATCAACAGCTCCAGCGACTGCGTGGTGACGACCGTGGGCAGCCGACCGGGGGTGCTGCCCGAGCCCGTCGCCCCCGGCGGGTCGGCCGAGGGTGAGGACACCCGCGTGTTCGTCCGCGACGGCGCCTGCCTGTCGGAGCTGGAGTGGGAGTCCGGGGTCGAGTCCGAGCGGGTGCCCAGCAGCACCTCGGTCTCGGCCGAGGACCACGACTTCGGCGAGTCGACCCGGCTGGAGGCCGAGGTGACCAGCCGCTGGTCCGAGAGCCCGGGTTCGGTCGAGTTCACCGTGGACGGCCGGGTGCGCGGCGAGAGCCGGGTGCGGCAGGGTACGGCCGTGCTGACCCTGCCCGCGGAGACCCTCGATCCCGGCGCGCACAAGGTGCGGGCCCGCTACCGCCCGGCGGTCGACGGACCGGCGGGGTCGACCTCGCCCACGACCGCGTTCGAGGTGGAGCGGGTGAGCGAGGGCTCGGCCACCGAGCTCGACGTCCGCAGCGGGCGCTTCGACGAGCCGGTGCGGCTGCGCGCCGACGTCTCCCCCACCGACGCCGAGGGCCGGGTCCGCTTCGAGCTCGACGGTGGTGCCCGTACCGAGAAGGTGACGCTGCGCGACGGCCGGGCGCTGCTCGAGATCGACCCCGGGGAGCTGTCGGTCGGTGAGCACGACGTGGTCGCCACCTTCACCTCCGCCGACGACGACCTGGCCGGCTCCAGCTCGGAGCGGGAGACGTTCCAGGTGCGGCAGGTGCCGACCAGCCTCGACACCGAGGTCGCCCCGGCGCAGGGCCGCCCCGGCGGGCCGCTGACGGTCTGGGGCCGGCTGGTGATCGGCGACGGCCGGGCGGCACCGCCGGAGGGCGCGCGGGTCGACGTCCTGGACCGGCAGGGCGACGAGCTGGGCACCGCCCGCCTGGACGGGAGCGGCGCGTTCGAGGTGAGCACCCGGGTGCCCGAGCTGGCCGACCCCGGCCGGTTCGCCGTCTTCGTCAGCTACCCCGGCACCGCAAGCCACGCGGGGGCGCTGGACGAGCACGCCGTCGAGGTCGTCGCCCCGCCCCGGCCCTCGACCACGCCGACCCCGACACCGTCGGCCACTCCGACGCCGACCCCGGATCCCACCGCGTCCCCCACCGGCACCGAGCCGTCGGGGGCCGCGCGCACCGGGACGCCCGAGGCCGCCCCG
>NZ_QPKK01000048.1 GCF_003344635.1 Desertihabitans aurantiacus | reverse complement strand
TGCCGGTCGAGCAGCACGAGGTCGGCCGGCGCGCCGACCGTCAGGGCGTGCACGCCGTCGGTGGAGGCCGCCAGCGCCTCGGCCGCGGTGAGCGCCTGCTCGCGGTGCCACGGCGCCCGGTCGTCACCCGAGCGGTGCACCGCGGCGGCCATCGAGCGCCAGGGGTCGAGCGGGGAGACCGGGGCGTCGGAGCCGAGCCGCAGCTCGACCCCGGCGTCCAGCATCGCCCGGAACATGAAGCAGCGGTCGGAGCGGCCGGGCCAGTTCAGCTCGGTGACGTCGCGGTCGTCCCACAGGTGCGCCGGCTGCACGCTGGCCGCCAGCCCGAGCCGGGCCATCGCGGCCACGTCCTCGACCCGGACCAGCTGGGCGTGCTCGATGCTGCCGGACGCCCCGGTGCGCTCGAAGCAGGCCACCGCGGCCCGCACGGCGGCGTCGCCGATCGCGTGCACGGCCACCTCGAGCCCGGAGCGCCGGGCCGTGGTCAGCAGTCGTTCCAGCTCGTCGGCGGAGTAGTTGGGCCCGCCGTGGTGCTCGCTGCCGGTCGGGCCGACCTGCTCGACGAGCTCGGCGGAGGTGACGGCGTAGGGCTGGCAGCACCAGGCGGTGCGGGTGTTGAGCGAGCCGTCGGAGATGATCTTCAGCGGCCCCATGGTGAGCAGCCCGTCCGGGTCGCGGGCGGGGTCGAGCACCTGGCCGGTGCGCAGCCCGGCCTCGACCACCTCTCCGAGCGAGCCCGGGTAGACGCCGGCGCGGACCCGCAGCCGCAGCCCCTCGGCCAGCCGGGCGGGCCAGACCCGGTGGTTCGGGGCGAACTCGAGGTCGGTGACGCCGACCACCCCGCGACCGGCCGCGGCCGCCGCGGCCTGGACGATCCCGCGCTCCCACTCCCCGGCCGCACCGGGCAGCTCCAGCAGCCGCGGCTGCAGCTCGAACCACTCCCGCTCCTCCACCGGGTGCTCCCGTGGCGCCATCCCCAGCATCCGCAGCGCGGCGGTGTTGAGCCAGCCGCTGTGCACGTCGCCGCTGACCAGCACCACCGGGTGGTCGCCGCTGACGGCGTCCAGGTCGGCGACCAGCGGCGGCTGCCACCAGGAGCCGGTGCGGTGGCCGTAGCCGGTGACCACCTCGGTCGGGGACGCGCCCTCGGCGGCCAGCCGGGCCACCCGCTCGGCGACCAGCGCGAGCACGTCGGCGGGCTGCTCGCTGCTGGCCGTGTCGAGCCGGCGGAAGGTGGATCCCCACTGGCCCAGGTGGACGTGCTGGTCCCACAGGCCCGGGACGGTCCAGGCGCCACCGGCGTCGAGCACCGCGTCCCCGCGGGCGGGCAGGCGCGGGCCGACCTCGACCACCCGGCCGCCGGCCAGCCGCAGGTCGAGCGGGGCGGCGTCGTCGGGGCGGTCGAGCAGCCCCACCCGCCGGACGCCGCGGACGAGCAGCGGCGCGGTCTCGGAGGGGCCGGGGGCAGCGGACATGGCAGATCCCTATGCCCTTCCCGGTCGTCCCGGCAAGTCGGTCCGGATCGGCGTCCGCGGAGGGGGAATAACCGTCTGACACCCCTGCTTGACTCGACTAGCCTCGAGGCCGTCCGCCAGCGGTTCTCGCGGCGGGGTTCCCCCCTCGACGACGAGTTCCTCAGCGCCCACGGGTCACACCCGCAGACCCGGATGGAAGGACACGCCCATGCACGACTCCGCACCGGCCCAGGCGCCCGCGCAGGACACCCGCGGGATCATCCCGATCCTGCTGCTGTCGGCGTTCGTCCTCATCCTCAACGAGACCACCATGTCGGTGGCCATCCCGCCGATCCGCGAGGCGATGCGGGTGGAGGCCACCACCGCCCAGTGGCTGCTCACGGCGTTCCTGCTGACCATGGCCACCGTGATCCCCCTGAGCGGGTTCATCCTGCAGCGGCTGCGCACCCGGACGGTGTTCTTCCTCGCCCTCGGGCTGTTCAACCTCGGCACCCTGCTCTGCCTGGTCGCGCCGACCTTCCCTCTGCTGCTGGTCGGCCGCGTGGTGCAGGCCAGCGGCACCGCGGTGATGATGCCGCTGCTGATGACGACCATCCTCACCCTGGTGCCGCTGGAGCGGCGCGGACGGGTGATGGGCAACGTCTCGATCGTCATCTCGGTCGCCCCCGCGCTCGGGCCGACCGTCTCCGGGTTCATCCTCGAGCACTTCTCCTGGCGCGCCGTGTTCGGCCTGATGCTGCCGATCGGCGCGGCCATGCTGGTGGCCGGCGCGCTGCGGCTGAAGAACTTCGGCGAGCCGCGGAAGGCTCCCGTCGACGTGGTCTCGGTGCCGCTGTCGGCGCTCGGCTTCGGCGGTCTGGTCTACGCCCTCACCCAGCTCGGCGAGGCCAGCGGCCACCTCGGCAACCTGCTCGTCCCGCTGGGCATCGGGGTGGTGGCCATCGTGGCGTTCCTGCTGCGCCAGCGCGCCCTGCAGAAGGTCGACCGGCCGCTGCTCGACCTGCGCACCTGGCGCAACCGCACCTTCGCGATCGCGCTGGGGATCATGATGGTGAGCTTCGGCAGCCTGTTCGGCGTCATCGTGCTGCTGCCGCTCTACCTGCAGGAGCTGCGCGGGCTCACCCCGGCGCAGTCGGGCCTGCTCGTGCTGCCCGGCGGCGTGATGATGGGGGTGATGGGCCCGCTGGTCGGACGGCTGTACGACCGGGTCGGCCCGCGGGTGCTGGTGGTGCCCGGGGTGCTGGTCCTGTCGACGACCTTGTTCCTGTTCAGCCGGTCCGACCTGGGCACCCCCATCTGGCTGCTGGTGCTGCTCTACACCGGGCTCTCCTTCGCCCTCGGCCTGACCTTCACGCCGACCATGACCGCGGGTCTGAACAGCCTCGCGCCACAGACCTACTCCCACGGCTCGGCCTGGGTGGGCACGCTCCAGCAGGTCGCCGGGGCGGCCGGATCGGCGCTGCTGGTGACGGTGATGGCGGCGCGCACCAGCGGGCTGGTCGAGTCCGGGCTGGTCGAGGTGGACGCGCGGATGAGCGGCATCCAGCTGGCGTTCGTGGTGGCGGCCGGGCTCGCCGTGGTGGCCCTGGCGCTGGCGGTCCAGCTGCCGGCGCGACCGCCGGCCAAGCCTGAACTGCCCGGGCGCGAGGACGTCGCGGGTCCGGTGCGCGCCGAGGCCTGACCGGGCGAACTACACCAGTGTGGTTCTCCCCAGGGTGTGCACAACCCTGGGGAGGACGACGTCCTCCGACGGCCTCGCACCGCCGGTCGGGAACGACCTGGTCCGGTGGTCGGGACCATCCCCTGAGGACCGCCCCGCCCGCACCCGCGCTGCCCTAGGGTCGGAGGGTGCCGGCCACCACCGAGGACGCAGAGCAGCGCATCGCCCGGATCCGGGCCCGGATCCAGGAGCCGAGGTTCCCCGACCACGTCGTCGACGTCACCCACTCAGGCGCGGTCGGCGACGGCGTCACCGACTGCACCGCCGCCATCGCCGAGGCGGTCTCCCGCTGCTCGGCCGCCGGGGGCGGGCGGGTGCTGGTGCCGGCCGGGCGCTACCGCACCGGGGCGGTCCACCTGCTCGACGACGTCGAGCTGCACGTGGCCGAGGGCGCCGTGCTCGAGTTCAGCCGCGACCCCGCCGACTACCTGCCGGTGGTCCGCACCCGCTACGAGGGCGTGGACTGCTACAACTACTCCCCCTTCGTCTACGCGGTCGGACGCCGCAACGTCGCGCTCACCGGTCGCGGCACCCTGGACGGCCGCGCCGGTCCGCAGCACTGGTGGAACTGGGTGAAGGCACCGGCGCCGGACGAGGGCCCGGCCAAGCAGCGGCTGCTGGCGGCGGCCGCCGCCGGCGTCCCGGTCGAGGAGCGGGTCTTCGGCGAGGGCCACCACCTGCGTCCGAGCATGGTGCAGCTCTACGACTGCACCGACGTGCTGGTCGAGGGCCTCACCTTCCGCCGCTCCCCGATGTGGACCCTGCACCCGGTGCTCTGCACCAACGTCACGATCCGTGACGTCACCGTGGACAGCCACGGCAACAACAACGACGGCTGCAACCCCGAGTCCTGCCGCGACGTGCTCATCCTCGGCTGCACCTTCGACACCGGCGACGACTGCATCGCGGTGAAGTCCGGCAAGGACGCCGACGGGCGTGCGGTCGGCGTGCCCAGCGAGCGGATCGCGGTGCTGGACTGCCGGATGCGGGCCGGTCACGGCGGGGTCACCCTGGGCAGCGAGACCAGCGGCGGCATCCGCGACGTGGTGGCCTACCGGTGCGAGATGAGCAGCCCCGAGCTCAAGCGGGCGCTGCGGATCAAGTCCAACCCCGACCGCGGCGGCTACGTCCGCGACGTCCTCTTCGCCGACATCGAGGTCGGCACGGTCAGCCAGGCGGCGGTCGAGATCGCCCTCGACTACGGTCGGGTCACCACCGGGGAGTTCCCGCCCGAGGTCGCCGACATCGAGGTGCGCGGGCTGCGGGTGGGCTCGGCCGGCCGGGCGCTCAACCTGGTCGGGTTGCCGGACGCACCGATCCGCGGGCTACGCCTGCGCGACTGCACCTTCGAGCGGGTCGCCGAGCCCGACGTGGTCCGCCACGTCGTCGACTCCGACCTCGGCGAAGCGCAGCAGCTGCCACAGCGGTAGCGCGATCACCCAGGAGGGGTTCCAGGTGTTGCTGGTGCCCCGGTCCTGCCACTCGGTGACGAAGAACGCCTCACCCTGCTCCCCGACCACGTCGAAGCCCCACTCCCCCGGGGTCCGGCACACCCCCTGGCCCATCGTGGCCAGGATGGTCCGGGCCCACCGCTGCAGGTGCGTCTCCCCGGTGAGGCGGCCCAGCCGCCACAGGTCGAAGGTCGGGAAGAAGACGTCGAGGTGGTGGTTCTGCACGCTGACCCCCGGCCAGCCGACCGCGTCGAACCCGCGCTCGCGCAAGGGGGCGCCGCGGTCGTGGCGGGGGTTCCAGTGGTAGACCCAGGTGAGCAGCCAGTCCGCGGTCACCTCGGCCCGCTCCAGCCAGCGCTGCTCGCCGGTGCGGTCGTGGAGCTCCAGCACGAGTGCGAGGTAGCCCAACCCGCCCTCCTTGTCCTCGCACGCCGCGTCGAGGGTGGAGTGGGTGAACGGGCGCGCGAAGGTGCGGGTGTGCAGCTCGTGGTACGCCTCGGCCAGCTCGACGGCCCGCCCGAGCAGCCGGTCGTCGCCGAGCACGTGGGCGGCCCGGGCCACCGCCTGCACGGCGGGGATGCCGGCCGAGCAGGCCAGGTCCGACCCCGGCGTCCCGTCCGGCTGCCAGCCCACCGGGACCAGCCCGGACGGGAGCACGGCCGTCGTCACCAGCTCCGCACCCTCCCGCAGCGCCTCCAGCCAGGCCGGCGGCACCGGTTCGCCGTGGCGCCGCAGCAGCGTCACCAGGTCGGCCAGGTCGCACAGGGTCTCCCCGTGCGCGCGGGACGAGACCAGCTCGACCCCGCGCCGGCGCAGCCCCTGCCAGCGGCGTTCGTCGTGGATGTAGGAGTTCAGCCGCAGCCCGGGCACCTCGGTGGCGGACCCGGCCAGGTAGAAGTCGACCGCGGCCCGGGCCCGTCGGACCCGTCCCGGCTGCCCGCGCTCCAGGCCGACCCAGGCGTCGCACCAGGCCAGCCGGAGGCACTGCCCGGTCCAGCCGTAGAGGAAGTCGACGGCCGGCCGGCCGGGACGCCGCCGCGGCTCGCCCCAGGCGGGGAACTTGACGTACCCGGCCACCTCGCCGTCGGCGAAGAAGCGGGCGTCCAGCGCCGCCAGCCGCAGGTCGGTGTGCTCGGCGTCGCTCAGCGGCCCGGTCCGGACGCGCTCGCCGCCGCCGAACACCTCCCGCCCGATCCGCACCAGCTCGCGGAAGCCGTGCCCGGGAACGGCGTGGCCCCGGTCGAGGAGCAGCCGCTGCCGCAGGGTCGCCCCGGGGGCGAGCGTGCGGTAGCCGCGGTCGGTGTGGGCCACCCGGGCCTTGTGCACGTAGGTGACGTCGGGCTCGCCGTCGAAGGCGACCACCCCGCTGAGGGCGAGCACCCGGGTGCCGTCGTCCTCGCTGACCACCCCGAGTGAGCCGTAGTGGACCCGGCCCGCCTCGTCCTCGTCGGCGTCGGGCAGCACCACCAGCGTGGTGGTGGCGCCGTTGCCGGACTGCAGGCAGGCCCCGGGCACCGGCAACCGGTGCAGCTCGGTGACGAAACCGCCGCGGCCGACGTGCGGCACCGGCCGGTCGGGGTCGGCGGAGGGGTTGTCGGCGTAGACCACCTGCGGCAGGGTGACGACCGCGCCGGCCGGGCCGTCCAGCTGCAGCCCCACCGCCAGGTCCTCCACCGTCGCGTCGGAGTCGTTGCGCCACACCAGGTCCAGCCACAGCCGGCCCGGCTGCAGCCGCGCCCGGACCTCCACGGCGAGCCCGCCGACCCGACCGGTGACCCGGACCAGGTCGTCCTCGAGCTGCACCCGCGGTTCGCGCAGCCCCGGGGTGACCGCAGCCCACGGCCGACCCCGCGAGACCACCAGCGAGCGGCCGAGCAGCCCGGTCCACCCACCCGGCTGCTCGGCGCCGGGCGCCCAGAAGGCGGCGACCTCGGCCGCGCTCAGCACCGGACCATCCGCAGCGCGAGGAACGGCCGGCGCGGCAGCTCCAGCCACGACCCGCCGCGGTAGGTGCCCGGGAGCCGGTCGATCGTCAGCTGCTGGGTGTCGATCACCTCGACGGTGAAGTCGGCGTCCTCGGGCAGCTCCACCCGGTGCCGGGAGTAGCGGTGCAGCCCGTGGTACTGCAGGTAGTAGTGGCCCGGACGCTCCAGGGTGAAGGTGTGCCGCTCGACCGGGTTGCGGGCCAGGCCGTCCGGGGCCCCCTCGAGCACCCCGCGCAGGAACGCCAGCCGCGGCAGCGCGGCCCCGGTCAGCGTCCCGCCGTGCCGGCTCCAGGACCGCTCGACGAACTCCTCCGTGTGCCAGCCGTAGCCGCCGCGGCAGAGCGCCCACCAGGTCTGGGAGACCAGCTCCTCCGCGGTCAGTCCGCCGCCGGGCACGGGTGCGTCGCCCTCGGCGCCGACGTCCAGCAGGGCCGGCTTGGCGAAGGCCCGGACCAGGTCGTGGGCCTCCCAGCGACCGTCGTCGCGGACGGTGCTGTGGGTGATCAGCCGGTGGCCGAAGTCGAACCCGGGCGCGGCGTGGACGGTGCGCAGCCGCCGACCCGCGTCGGCCTCGGCCAGCAGCCGCAGCGACTCGTCCCACACCTCGCCCGGCAGCCCGAGCCGGTCGGCGTCCAGGGCCAGGCACCAGGAGACGTGGCTGCTGGCCGCGAACCGGGCGACCGCCCGCCGCAGGTGCTGCTCCCAGCCGGGTGCGCCCGGGCGGACGGCCGGGTGCGGCCCGGACAGCACCAGCTCGGCCCGCACCCCCAGCCCGGCCAGCTCCCGCACCGCGGTCTCCACGGCGTCGAGACCGGTCTCGTCGGGCCAGTCGCGGGCGTCCTCGGCCAGCACCGACATCCGGACGGCGTTGAACGGCGAGCCGGCCAGGCTGCGCAGCGTGGCCGCCCGCTCCTGCCCGTCGCGGTGGTGCCAGAACAGGGCGGTGGTGCCCATCGGGTGGTGCGGGGTGCCGTCGGCGTGCACGAACCGGGTGCCCCGGACCCGCAGCGGACCGTGCTCCCCGGCGCCCGGGGAGGTGCAGCGCAGCCCGCCCGAGCCGGTCGGCGACCCGGCGCCGTCGGTCGCCTCCCAGCTCCAGTCACCCTCGGCGTCGGGGGCGAAGCGGACCAGCCGGCGACCGTCGACCTCGACCGTCTCGGCCACCGCCTCCCGCCCGTCGGGCCCGGTGAAGGTGGCCTCGACCGCAGCGGTGCCGGTCAGGTCGAGGGTGACCACCTGCCAGCAGCCGACCTCGGTCCGCCCGTCCTGCACGACGGTGCTCATGCCGCCCTCCGCACCCGCACGGCGAGGTCTGGTCGGGGCTCGAGCGGGATCCGGCAGCGTCCGCGGTAGGTGCCGGGCAGGGTGGTCACGGTCATCTCCCAGGTGTCGATCACGTCGACCAGGTGCTCGTCCTCGCCGAGCTCCAGGTCGTGGTGGGCGTAGCGGCGCTCACCGAAGTAGTCGAGCCGGTAGCCGTCCTCCCGGGCGGCGACCCAGTCCGCCGGCCCCTCGGCGACCAGCTGCCGGAGGAAGGCGATCCGGGCCGGGCTCTCACCCACCAGCTGCCCGCCGGCGGAGATCCAGGCCGGCGTGGAGTCGACGTAGCACTCGCCGTGGCCCATGAACCCACCGCCGGTGACGGTGTGCCAGAACCGCCGGGTCAGGTCGCGGCCGCTGAGGTTGCCCCAGCGCCGGTCGATGTCGCCCTCGTAGCCGATCTCGTCGATGACCACCGGTTTGGGGTGCGCGGCCCGCCACTGCGCGGTGAGCGTGGCGTCCCAGTGCTGGATGCTCTGGTGGGTCGTCCAGGGCTTGGCGAAGTCGTAGAGCGAGGCGTGCACGTACATCGCGGTGCCGTTGTGGATCGAGGCCAGCCGCCGGTACGGGTCGATCCGCTGCAGGTGCTGCAGCAGGGCGTCCCAGTCGGCCATCGTCTTGGCCTTGTTGAAGTCGAACTCGTTCGAGATCGACCACCAGACGTTGCGGAAGGCGGCCAGCCGGGCGACGACGTAGCGCAGGTAGAACCGGTCCTCCTCCGCCGACATGTCGTCCACCCCCCAGTGCCCCTTGTCGTAGGGGTGGAAGAGGATGAGGTCGGCCTCGATCTGCAGCTCCTGCAGGTCGCGGATCCGACGCTCGAGATGGGCGAAGAAGGTGACGTCGAAGCGGGTCTTGTCCAGCCGGCCCGGTTCGGTGCCGACGAAGGCGAGCCGGGGCGGGCGCATGTTCTGGGTGGGCAGCAGGCACATCCGCACCTTGTTGAACGGTGAGCCGGCCAGCGCCTGCAGCGTGCGCTCCTCGTGCTCCTCGTCGCCGGTGTGGGTCCAGTGGTAGCAGGTGGTGCCGAAGGACTCGTGGCGGGTGCCGTCGGCGTGGCGGAAGTGGGAGGTGCCCGCCACCCGGACCGGTCCGTGGTTGCCGGGCCCCGGCGGCCCGACCACGAGCTCACCGCGCACCCCGTCCAGCTCGCGCACCGAGCTGGAGGTGCGATAGGTCCAGCGGCCCTCCTGGTCGGGGGAGAACCGGACGAGGTAGCGGCCGTCGCCGTCGTAGAACCCGTCCACCACCACGTCGCGGTTGCGGTGCTGGAAGGTCGCGACCAGCTCGACGTCGGTGAACGGGTTGCCCTCCGACGGCCCCTCGAGGCGGATCTCGTGCACCCCCCAGCGCTCGACCTGCGCCGTCACAGGACGTCCTCCAGGGTGTCCAGCTCGGCGCCGCCGTCCTCGCTGGAGGTGATCCAGGCCGGGTCGAGGACCACGTGCTTCAGCGTCTTGCGCAGGAAGGAGTAGGCCACGTGCAGGCGTCCGTCGGACGTCTGCAGCAGGGCCGGGTAGGAGTAGCCGGAGGGCCGGTCCTTGTACTCCACGTCGGCCACCTGCAGGTTGCGCCGGTGCGGCCAGCTGCGGCCGCCGTCCTCCGACAGCGCCAGCGTCAGCGGGGTGCGGACGGCCTTCTTGCGCCAGGTGTCGCCGGCGCGGACCCAGCGGTGCTGGTCGCGCTCGAGCGAGGCGTCGTTGTAGGCCAGCGCCAGTCGTCCGTCGGCCAGGGCGACGAGCTGGGCCGCGGAGTTGTTGTTGGGCAGCGCGGTGCGCACCGGCGTGCTCCAGGTGCGGCCGAGGTCGGTGGAGCGGGAGGCGTAGAGCCGGTCCGCCGCGCGGGAGCGGAACAACGCCAGCAGGCTCCCGTCGGGGCAGACCGCCGGGCTCATCTGCACCCGGTGCCGGCTGCCGGGCACCTCGTGCACCTCCCAACCGGCGCCGGCGTCGGTGCTGATCGCGACCACGCTGATCTCGCCCTCGGCGTCCACCCGGTAGGCCGGCAGCAGCCAGCTGCCGTCGGCCAGCACCAGCGGCGGGTTGCGCAGGAAGAACCCCGACGGGCCCTCGAACATCCGCCGCGGCTCGGACCAGGTGCGTCCGGCGTCGTCGGAGGTGCGCGCCAGCACGTGCGCGGTGCTCCGGTCGTGCGGCTCGTTGGAGGTGTGCAGCAGCCAGACCCGGCCTCCCGGCTCGGTGAAGAGCACAGGGTTCTGCTCCGAGCGGTCGGGGTCGGCAGCCACCAGCTCCGGAGCGCTCCAGCGGTCGCTGCCGGAGGCCAGCCGCGAGACCACCACATTGGTCTCCCGGTCGCCCTCCTGCGGGCCGTTGAACCAGGCGCACAGCAGGTCGCCGGTGGCCGTCTCAGCCAGCGTGGCCGCGTGGCTGTCGGCCTCGTGCAGGACCGGGAGCAGCGCCTGCTGCAGGGCGGGGTCGTCGGGGGCAGGCGCCAGGCGCCCGTCGAATCGGGGGTCCATCTACGTCCTCCGTGGTGCTTCGGGTGGTCGTGGGGGTGCCGGGCCGCTCAGGCGGCGCCCAGCTCCTCGATGCCGCGCAGCTGCAGCGTCTCGGCGAAGTGGCAGGCGGCCCGGCGCCCGGGCGCCACCTCCCGCAGGGCCGGCACCTCGGTCCGGCAGCGCTCCTCGGCGTAGAAGCAGCGCGGGTTGAACGGGCAGCCGGGCGGCACGTCGGAGGGGTCGGCCACCTCACCGCGCAGCACGATCCGCTCCGGCCGCCGTGCGGTGTTGGGGTCGGGATCGGGCACCGAGGACAGCAGGGCCTCGGTGTAGGGGTGCAGCGGACGGGTGTAGAGCTCGTCGGTCGGACCGGTCTCGACCACCCGGCCGACGTACATCACCACCACCTCGTCGGCCATGTACTCGACCATGCCGAGGTCGTGGGAGATGAAGAGGTAGGTGAGGTCCTCCGCCTCCTGGAGGTCCTTCATGAGGTTGAGGATCTGCGCCCGGACCGAGACGTCCAGCGCGCTCACCGCCTCGTCGGCCACCACCAGCCGGGGGTCCAGGGCGAGCGCCCGGGCCAGCCCGACGCGCTGGCGCTCACCGCCGGAGAAGGCGTTGGGGTAGCGGTGCAGGTACTCCGGGCGCAGCCCCACCCGCCGCAGCAGCTCGGCCACCCGGCCCTCGATCTGGTTCTTGGGCACCACGTGGTTGACCAGCAGCGGCTCCCCCACCAGCTCCAGCAGGGTCATCCGCGGGTTGAGCGAGGAGAAGGGGTCCTGGAAGACCATCCGGATGTCGCGCCGGTAGGGCTTGAGCTCCTTCTCGCTCAGCTGCGCCAGGTCGACCACCTCGCCGTCGGCGCGGCGGTAGCGGATCTCACCCGAGGTCGGCTGGTGGGCCCGCAGGATGCAGCGGCCGAGCGTGCTCTTGCCGCACCCGGACTCCCCGACCAGGCCCACGGTCTGCCCGGGGCGGATCTGCAGATCGACCTCGGCGACGGCCCTGACCTCGCCGACGGTCCGGCTGAGGAACCCCTTGCGGATCGGGAAGGTCTTGGTGAGCGCGCGGGTCTCGAGCAGCGGCTCGGCGGGCGCGGGCTGCGGCGCGGGTGCGGTCGCGGTCGGCTGGGTCATCGTCGATCCTCCTGGTACAGGACGCAGCGCACCTCGTGGCCGTGCTCGTCGCGCACCACCGGCGGGAGCGCGGTGTCGCAGACGCCCTCGATGAAGTGGTCGCACCGGTCACGGAAGCTGCAGCCGCTCGGACGGGCGTAGGGGTGCGGCACCATCCCGCGGACCGGGGCCAGCCGCTCGCCGGTGCGCCGGCCGAGCTTGGGCACCGAGCGGAGCAGGGCCTGGGTGTAGGGGTGCCGGGGGTCGCGGAACACCTCGGCGAGGTCGCCGCGCTCCACCACCCGGCCGAGGTACATCACCGCCACCGAGTCGGCGAGCTGGGCGGCCACCCCGAGGTCGTGGGTGATGAGCATGATCGCCATCCCGAGCTCGTCGCGCAGCCGGCCCAGCAGCTCCAGGATCTGGGCCTGGGTGGTGACGTCGAGGGCGGTGGTCGGCTCGTCGGCGATCAGCAGCTCGGGGTCGCAGGACAGCGCCATCGCGATCATCACCCGCTGCCGCATCCCGCCGCTGAGCTGGAACGGGTAGGCGTCCACCCGCTTCTCCGGCGCGGCGATGCCGACCTTGCGGAGCAGGTCGACCACCCGCTCGCGGGCCTCCTGCTTGGTCATCGGCTCGTGCAGCTGGATCGCCTCGGTGATCTGGTGGCCCACGGTGTGCACCGCCGAGAGCGAGGTCATCGGCTCCTGGAAGACCATCGAGATCCGCTTGCCGCGGACGGCGCGGACCACCTCGGGGTCGGCGCCGACCAGCCCCACCATGCCGTCCGGGCCCTCCTCGGCGCGTGGAGGGCGCCGGGTCCGGCCGAACCAGCCGCGCCGGCGTCCGGCAGCGGTCGGCTCGGGCGGCCGCGGCACCCAGACCTGGCCGCCGACGATCCGGCCCGGACGGTCGACCAGCTGCAGCACCGAGCGCGCCATCACGCTCTTGCCGCAGCCGGACTCGCCGACCACGGCCAGCGTCTCGCCGCGGCGCACCTCCAGGTCGACACCCTCGACGGCGTCGACCACGCCGTCGTCCAGTGCGAACCGGGTGCGCAGCCCGGAGATCCGCAGGACCACCGGCTGGTCGTCGACCCGGCGCCGGGCCGTCTGCTCACTTGTAGGGGTCTGCAGCATCTCGTAACCCATCTCCGACGAAGTTCATGGCCAGCACGGTGACGAAGATCGCCGCGCCCGGGAGCATCAGCCACGGGGCGGTCTCGATCGCCCGGATGTTCTGGGCGTCCTGCAGCAGCACGCCCCAGCTCACCGCCGGCGACTGCAGGCCCAGACCGAGGAAGCTCAGCGCCGTCTCGCCGAGGATCATCCCGGGGACGGCCATCGTCAGCGAGGCGATCATGTGGCTGGAGAACGACGGCACCATGTGGCGGAAGATGATCCGGGGCCGGCTGACGGCGTCCAACCTGGCGGCGGTGATGAAGTCCTCCTCCCGCAGCGAGAGGAACCGCCCGCGGACCACCCGGGCCATCCCGGTCCAGCCCAGCACCGACAAGATCACCGTGATCGCGAAGTAGCGGGTGAGCGGGCCCCAGGTGGGCGGCACCGCCGCGGACAGCGCCAGCCACAGGGGCAAGGTGGGGATCGCCATCAGGAACTCGATCACCCGCTGGATCAGCGCGTCCAGCTTGCCGCCGACGTAGCCCGACAGACCGCCCAGGGTGAGCCCCAGCAGGAAGCTGGCGGCGACCCCGACCAGACCGATCGACAACGACACCCGCGAGCCGTAGATGATCCGGGTCAGCATGTCGCGCCCGGCCCGGTCCGCACCCCACAGGTAGAACGGCTGGCTGGGGTCCTCTGGACCGATCAGGTGGCGGTCCATCGGGATGAACCCCCACATCTCGTAGGGCTCGCCGCGCACGAAGAACCCGACCGGGATGTACTGGCTCTCGTCCACCTCGAAGTGGCGGGCGAAGGTCAGCGGGTCCTGGGTGACGGTGTAGCCGGAGACGTGCAGGCCGAGGCCCTCGGTGTCGGACCAGACCTGCAGCTGCTGCGGCGGGGCGTAGGCGTACTCGGCGTCCTGGGCCCGGGTGGTGCTGGGCGCGAGGAACTCCGCGAAGGCGACGATCAGGTAGATCCCGATCACCACCCACAGGCTGACCACCGCCAGCTTGTGCTTGCGGAACTTGCGCCAGATGAGCCGCCAGGGCGAGGTGGTGCCGCCCACCGCCAGGCCGGCGGTGGCCGGTTCGGGCCCGGGGGCCGACGTCTCGGCGTCCGGGGTCGGCAGCGGCACCTCCTCCCCGGCCGGGCCGAGCACGGTCGGCTGGTCGACCCGGGTGCCCGGGTGGATGGTCTTCTCGGCCACCGGTCAGCCTCCCTGGTACTGGTGTCGGATACGGGGGTCCCACCACGCCAGCGCGATGTCGCTCAGCAGGGTGCCGACCACGGTGAGGGCGCTGAGGATCAGCACGAAGCTGCCCACCAGGTACATGTCCTGGGTCTCGGTGGCGCCGAAGAGCAGCGGCCCGGTGGTGGGCAGGCTGAGCACGATCGAGATGATCGTCTCGCCGCTGATCAGCCCGGGCAGCAGCCAGCCGACCGTGCTGAAGAACGGGCTGAGCGACATCCGCACCGGGTACTTCAGCAGCAGCTTCCACTCCGGCAGCCCCTTGGCGCGCGCCGTCGCCACGTAGGGCTTGTACAGCTCGTCGAGCAGGTTGGCCCGGGTGGTGCGGATCAGCCCGGCGGTGCCGGAGATGCCGATGATGAGGATCGGCAGCCACAGGTGGGAGGCGAGGTCGAGGACCTTGCCGAGGTTCCACACCGCGTCGACGTACTCGGGTGAGAACAGCCCACCGGCGCTCTGGTTGAAGAACCGCACCCCGATGTAGAGGAAGACCAGGGCGAGCATGAACTCCGGGACGGCCATCCCCACGAAGCCGAAGAAGGTGGCCACGTAGTCACCCGGGGAGTACTGCTTGACCGCGGAGTAGATGCCGATCGGGAAGGCCACCGCCCAGACGAAGAGCAGAGTGCTCACCGAGAGGAAGAACGACAGCCCGACCCGGTCCCAGATCAGCGTCGACACCGGCCGGTTCCAGGCGAAGGACTGGCCGAAGTCGCCGTGGAAGACGATGTTGGTGATCCAGTGCCAGTACTGGACGAGGAACGGGTCGTTCAGCCCGTACCGCTCGCGCAGCGCGGCCACCCGCTCGACGCTGATCGTCTCGCCCCGGGTCTCGGCCGCCGCGACCAGCGTGGAGACGTAGTCACCCGGGGGCAGCTGGATGATCCAGAAGGTGACGATCGAGATGGCCAGCAGGGTGACCAGCATCAGGCCCACGCGACGCACCACGTACATCGCCATGTCAGATCACACCCTCTCGTGCGGGTCGGTTGCCGGGGGGACGCGGACCAGGGGTCCGGGTCGCTCGCTCACGCGGTGAAGAAGTACTGCTCGGGGTTGGTCGGGCCCGGCGGCTGGAAGGCGTTGATACCCGACATCTCGTCGGGCACGTTCACCTCCATGTCGTTGCGCACGATGCCGTAGCTGTTGGCCTCGGTGCAGATGCCGATGTAGAAGAACCGGTCCTTGGCGATCGCGATGATCTCCTTGCCCAGCGCGGTGGCCTCGTCGGCGTCGTAGGTGACCCGCATCTGGTCGAACAGCTCCAGCTGGCGCTTGACGTCGGCCGGCGGCTCCTCGCCCTCGGCGCCGTTGCTGCGGTACCACAGCGCCCAGGTGTGGCCGAACCGGGACGAGCCCCGCGGGTTGGAGGGCAGGTAGTAGTGGTTGGAGCCCTGCGTGGCCCGGACCTCGAAGCCGCCACCGGTCCAGGTGCCCGCCTCGGCCTGGTTCGCCTCGACCCGCTCCCAGTACAGCGTCTCGGCCATGGTCTGCACGTTGGTGTCGACCCCGACCGCCGCCCAGTCCTGCTTGATCAGCTCGAAGGCGTCGATGTGGTCGGGGAAGGAGCTCGGCACCAGCACCGAGACGGTGACCCGCTCCCCGTCGCGGAGCCGGAAGCCCTCGCCGTCCTTCTCGGTGTAGCCGGCCGCGTCCAGGGCCTGGTTGGCCTTCTCGGGGGAGTACTCGGTGAACTGGGTGCCGAACTCCTCGTCGTAGACCGGGGAGGTCTCCATCGGGGCGCACTGCCAGGGCTTGGTCTGCCCGGCGTAGACGGTGTCGATGATGCGCTGGCGGTTGATGGCGTGGGAGAGGCCGACGCGGAAGTCCTTGTTGGCGTACATCGCGGCCTTGCCCTCGTCCTGCAGCGTCTGGTTGAACCCGATCACCATCGCGTTCACCCCCTGCGGCGTGACGGTGAACATCCGGTAGCCGCCGGACTCCTGGTTGTCGGCGACCACCGGCAGGTTGCGGATGGTGCCGAAGTTGCGCATCTGCATGTCGATCTCGCCGTTGACGATCTTCAGCAGCTCGACCTCGATGTCCTGCAGCAGCTCGCTGCGGATGTCCTCGATGTAGGGCAGCTGGCTGCCCTCGGGGTCGACCTTCCAGTAGTAGGGGTTACGGACGGCCGTGACGTGGGTGCCGTCGCCGAGGGCGGAGGTGAGCATCCAGGCGTCCAGGGTCGGCACGTCGGCGTCGGTGGCGACCTCGGTGTGGGCCTCCCAGAGCTGGACCCAGTCGTTGAGGCCGGCCTGCTCCACCAGCTGGTCGATGTCGGGGTTGTAGTCGGCGTGGAACTGCTGCATGTAGTGCTTGGGCCAGACCAGGCGGGTGTTGGCCGCGAGCTCCTCGAGGAAGCCGGGCTTCGGGTCGTCGAAGACGTAGCGGATGACGTCGCCCTCGGACTCGAAGCGGGCGGGCTTGTTCTCGTCCGCCGGGTTGGTCCACAGCGCGTAGACACCGGTCGGGTGCATCACGGGGTGGACCAGGACGTCCTCGAAGGTGAACCGGAAGTCCTCGACGGTGAGCGGCTCGCCGTCGGACCACCGCATCCCCCGGCGCAGGGTGAACTGGAAGACCCGGCCGTCGTCGAGCTCCTCGAAGGACTCGCAGATGTTGGGGATGATCTCCTCGGTGCCGGGCTTGCCGGTGTAGCCGGGGATCCAGCGGACCATCGGCTCGTAGCTGATCGACTGGGTGAGCCAGGTGGCGTCCTCCTGGGTGATCATCGCCGAGCGCCAGGTGCCGCCGTACCGGCCGATCTGGTTGAGCGGCTGGACCACCATCGGGTTCGCCGGCAGCCGCTCCTCCACCGGGGGCAGCTCACCGGCCTCGACGCGGGCGGCCAGGCTGGGCGCCTCCTTGCCCTTCGGGCCGGCTCCTCCGTCGCCGGAGCCACCCTCCTGGACGGCGCTGGTCTCGAAGAAGGAGCAGCTGGAGAGCGACATCGCCGCGGCCAGACCGCCACCGGTGGCCAGCAGCGAGCGGCGGGAGAGCAGCGCGGCGCCGACCGGCCGGCCGGGCGCGCGGGTGGTGGGTGCAGACATCGTTGTCCTCTTTCGGTTCGGGTCGGGGTCGGGTGCGGCCGGTCAGGCCGCCGGGGGGCGGGGAGGGGCGCTCTCCAGCTGCTCGACCAGG
>NZ_QPKK01000479.1 GCF_003344635.1 Desertihabitans aurantiacus | reverse complement strand
GGCCGGCTCGCTGCCGCCGGCGGCCCGTCGTGCGCTCCGCGTCGAGCACGACCTCGACCAGCTACGAGCGATCGGCGCCGGCTCCGACGCCGACCTCGACGCGGTGCGTGCCGGCGCCGGCGACGACCCGGACTGCGCCGTGCTGTTCACCTCCGGCGCCACCGGACCGCCCAAGGGGGTGGTGTACCGGCTGAGCCAGATCGGCGCCCAGCTGGAGGTGCTGCGCGAGACGATGGGCTTCGGCCCGGAGGACCGCTTCGTCGCCGCATTCGCCCCGTTCGCCCTCTACGGCCCGGCGCTCGGCGTTCCGGCGGTGGTGCCCGACATGGACGTCACCGCCCCCGCCACGCTGACGGCCAGCACGCTCGCCGCGGCGGTGGATCGGGTCGGTGCCACCGTCGTCTTCGCCTCCCCCGCCGCCCTGGCCAACGTGGTCGCCACCGCCGACGCGCTGGACGCGCGGGGACGCCGGGCGCTGGCCGGGGTGCAGCGGCTGATGTCGGCCGGGGCGCCGGTGCCGGCCGCACTGCTGCGTCGGGTGGCGGCCGTGGTGCCGGCGGCCGAGCTGCACACCCCGTACGGGATGACCGAGGCGCTGCCCTCCACCGACATCACCCTGGCGGAGATCGAGGAGGCCGGGGTCGGCGAAGGGGTCTGCGTCGGACGGCCGCGGCCCGGCGTCGAGCTGCGGATCAGCCCGCTGCCGGCGACGCCCGACGAGCCCGACGGCGACCCCACCGAGAAGCCCGGGGTGACCGGTGAGATCTGGGTCGGCGCCGCCCACGTCAAGGACCGCTACGACCGGCTCTGGGCCACCGAGGACGCCGCCCGTCCCGCGCCCGGCTGGCACCGCACCGGCGACGTCGGCCACCTCGACGAGGCCGGCCGGCTGTGGGTGGAGGGACGCCGGGTGCACGTGGTGCACACCGCCGGCGGCCCACTCACCCCGGTCGGCGTCGAGCAGCGGGTGGAGGCGCTGGACGGCGTCCGGCAGGCGTGCGTTGCCGGCGTGGGACCGGTCGGCACGCAGCAGGTGGTGGTCGTGGTGGTGCCCGAGGAGGTCCCCGGACGCCGTCCGGCGCTGCTGGCCCCGCCCGAGCTGGCCGCCGCGGTGCGCCGGGTCGCCGGTGTCGACGTGGCGGCGGTGCTGTGCGTCGCGGCGTTGCCGGTCGACATCCGCCACCAGTCCAAGATCGACCGGACCGCGGTGTCGGTGTGGGCCGGACGGGCGCTCGCCGGCCGGCGTCCCGGCCGGCTGGTGCGGGGGCTGCGCTGATGAGGGTGCTGGTGACCGGGGCGAGCGGGATGCTCGGCCGGCTGGTGGCCACGGCGCTGGTGGCGCGTGGGGACGAGGTCACCGTGCTGCAGCGCGGACCGGCCGCGGTCGAGGGCGCGCGGGAGCGCCGTGGGGACGTGCGCGACGCGGCCGCCGTCGCGGCTGCGGTGGCCGGGCAGGACGCCGTGGTGCACCTCGCGGCGAAGGT
>NZ_QPKK01000478.1 GCF_003344635.1 Desertihabitans aurantiacus | reverse complement strand
AAGAATGCATTTTTTTGTTCTTTAGCTATATCATTCAAGTCTGATTCAGAAACAGCAGTATCATAAACTTCTGAATTAGGTAGTATTGCTATCATTGTACTTCTTTTTCGTGATACTAATGAAAGAGATAGTGTTTTGTTCGTGACTTCTATAGTCTGTTTATAAAAATCATTGAGAAGTTGTTTTCTTTCTTCGCAAAAATCTTTGAATTTGACGTGTGTGTTGTTGGTCAAGTCATTATTATTTAAATTATTATAATAATTTTCGAACAGAACACCTTGGATGTACAGTGTTTTGTTAATAGCGTCTAAACTAGAATGGTCTAATCTTTTAATTTGATATACACCTTTTCTAATTTTTACTAATGCTTTTTTGAAATTGGACTTATTTCTAATAGCATTGGCTTTTCGACCTTTTGCAAAGTTTTCTAAACGATATAATTCATATAAATGGTCAATATGAATGAACAATGGTTCATCAATTACATTTTGTATTCTTTTTTTGATGAACATTTGGACATCATCTTCTTGGCTGATTAAGTCTAATGCATCATCTTTAACAGATTTTGGTATTTCTTGATTTAAATTAACATTATCTAAAATCCATTTGATGCAGGCTGATTGAAACTCTGGTTGTTTAATTAAGACTTTACGTATAAATGTTAAATCATGTCTACCATCTAATCCGTTATAACCGTTATCTAACTGGAATGCGAGTAATCGTCGTTCAGTACCGCCCGATTCATCATTAAATACTGGTTCATAGTTAGATGCGAAGACCATTTCAGCCGTTGGTTTAAATGAAACATAACTCTTATTCTTTTCGTTTGCATCAATAGGTTCTTTTGTAGTTATTTTTTTTATATTTTCAGTTTCAATTTTATGATGTCCATCTGTAGCTTCATCAATTAAGACAAGTCGCTTATCTTTAACATTAACGAGACCGAATGATTCTTTACTACTGAAATCTTTGGGTTGTAAAGAAACAGTACTTTGAGCACTAATGATGTTGTACATCAAATTCATGTATGTTGACTTACCTGAGTTCGAAGCATTGTAAAAGTATAAAAAAGTATCATTTACAATTTCTGGGTCGTCGAATGGTAAAAGAATTTTTAATGTATATTGCATGAGTAGATTAGCACGTGCTTTTGCTTCGTCTTCATCATGTTCAAATCCTCTTAGACCTAAAGCACCAAAAATATAGTCAGGTGTGACAGGTTCTTTAACTTTGTTATCATCGAAAACTGTTTTTGCTTGAGGATTATAATTTAGATTTAATCTATAATTTGTAGCATACTCGAACATCAATTGTTGTCGAGTTAGCTCATTTTTATGAATGAATTGGTGATTGATAGAACCATCATCGTTATATGTTAAATCAATCAAACCATTTTTGAAGAATAAACAGTTTTTCTTGAACGTAAATACGCTAACTTTGTCAGAAGATTGAATCATCGTAATCAGTGCATCATATCCTTGATTTACGTC
>NZ_QPKK01000477.1 GCF_003344635.1 Desertihabitans aurantiacus | reverse complement strand
GGCCGTGGTCGGTGCCCGGCCGGAGCCGCCGCCACGTCGCCCAGCCGTCCCCGGCTCGTCCGGGGCCGTCGCGGCCGCCGTCGGGCGCTCCGGCTCCGGCTCGGGCTCGTCCGGCTCGTCCGGCCCGGCGGTGAGCCCGGGCAGGGCGCCGTAGGTGATCAGCTCGTCGCAGGCCGCTCCGAGGGACCGGCTGGTCGAGCCGGCGACGCCCACCCCGACCACGTAGCGCCCCAGCCGCTTGCAGCGCTGGGCCAGCGGCACGTAGTCGGAGTCCCCGGCCACGATCACGACGTGGGTGAGGTCGGGCAGCCGGAACATGTCCTCCACCGCGTCCACCGCCAGCCGGATGTCGGCGCCGTTCTTGGCGTAGGCCGCCGCCGGGAACAGCTGCACCAGGTCGACCGCGCGACCGACCAGCTGGCGCTGGTAGCGCGAGTTCACCGGGGCCGACCAGTCGGCGTAGGCGCGGGTGAGCACGATCGTGCCGTAGGAGGAGGCGAAGTCGATGATCGCGCCGACGTCGACCGTGGCGGCGTCCAGGCGCTCGGCCATCGCCGCGCTGGGCTCGCCGTCGGCGTCGGTCTCCCGGGCGCGGTCGCGGGAGAAGGCGTTGCGCCCGTGCTCGTGGTCGTAGTGGGAGATGACGATGTTGTCGAAGTCGATGTAGACGGCCACCCGGGCCTCGTCGGTGTCGGTCATGGCTCCTTCCTGGTCGGTGCGGCCAGTCTGCCCCGTCGCTGTCGGTGGCGGGCACTAGCCTCCCGATCATGCCTCGCGAGACGTTGACCCTCGCCCAGGCGCGGCGGGTGGCCGTCGCCGCCCAGGGCCTGACCGGGCGTCCCGACCGAGACGCCACCGCGCGCGACGTGCAGCGCCTGGTCGACCGGCTGGCGCTGCTGCAGATCGACTCGGTCAACGTGGCGGTCCGGGCCCACCTGATGCCGCTGTTCTCCCGGCACGGCCCCTACGCCCCCGCGCTGCTGGCCCGGGCCTCCGGACGCCGGCCGCGGCGGCTGTTCGAGTACTGGGCGCACGAGGCCTCGCTGGTCGACGTCGCGCTGCAGCCGGCGCTGCGCCCGCGGATGCAGGTGGCCGCCCAGGAGGCCTGGGGCCGGATGCGGCGGGTGCAGACCGAGCAGCCGCACCTGCTGGCCCGGGTGCGGGAGGAGGTGGCCGCGCGCGGCCCGATCAGCGCCCGCGACATCCAGCACGAGGAGGAGCGATCGCGAGAGCACTGGGGTTGGAACTGGTCCTCGGTGAAGGTGTGCCTGGAGTGGCTGTTCTGGGCCGGTGAGATCACCGCCGCCCGCCGCAACGACCAGTTCGAACGGCTCTACGACCTGCCCGAGCGGGTGCTGCCGCCCGAGGTCGCCGCCGCGCCGACGCCGGCGCCGGAGGAGGCGGTGCGGACGCTGGTGCGCCGGTCGGCCCGGGCGCTCGGGGTGGCCGACCTGCGGGCGCTCGCCGACTACTTCCGGCTGAAGACCGCCCAGGTGC
>NZ_QPKK01000476.1 GCF_003344635.1 Desertihabitans aurantiacus | reverse complement strand
CGCGGGCTCCTCAGCGCGAGGTCTTCAGCGGCATCCAGTAGTGGAAGCTGCCGCGGTAGCCCCCGTGGATCCGGTGGCACTGGTCGATGGCGCCGATCCGGGCACCTTCGGCCGACCGCATGCGCACCTGGTTGGAGAGCCGGCCCTGGCACTGCAGCAGCGTGTCGGTCTGCACCATCGAGTGGTACTTCTTCCACGTCGCCGCCTCGGCCTGCGGCGCCACCGCCAGCGCGCCGGCCCCCACCAGGGCGAGCGCCGCCACCGCCGTCCCGATCCGTCGTGCTACCCGCACTCCGACCACGTCCTCTCTGCTCAGCCGTACCGCCGGGGTCCCGGCGGCCGTGCACTACGACGGGCCAGGCGCGCCCTCGGTTCCCGGTCGCGGGCGACGGATCAGACCCGGCCGGCCGCGGCCAGACCGCTGCGGTGCAGCGCGGCGGCGCGGTCGTCGTCCACCTCGGTGAAGAAGACGCCCACGACGTCCTCGAGCTGGTCGAGGGAGTCCGCGGCGAAGAGCACCGGCTGGTAGGAGGTGATGTCGTAGTTGAGGGTGCCCATCGAGGCCAGGTCGAGCGGGCGGATCTCCATCCGGGCGTACTCGTCGAGCTCGCCGTAGCTGGACAGGATCCCCGCCCCGTACGCCTTGAGGTCGCCGTCCTCGCGGACCACCCCGAACTCGAGGGTGAACCAGAAGACGTCGGCGACGAGCTGGACCGCCTCGTCGGTCTCCAGCCGGCGGACGGCGGTGCCGGCTGCACGGGTCAGCGCGGCGAACCGGGGGCTGGCGAGCTGGTTGGCGTGCCCGACCACCTCGTGGATGATGTCGGGCTCGGGCGTGTAGAGCGGCATCGACGGGTGCCGCAGGTACTGCGTGGAGTGGAACTCCGCGTCGGCCAGCGAGCCGTAGAACTCCCGCAGCTCGACCAGGCCGGGCGCGCTGACGTAGCGGAACCCGGTCAGCGGCTGCAGCCGCGCGGTCACCTCGTCCAGCTGCGGCACCCGGTCGGTGGGCAGCCCGAGCCGCTCCTTCGCAGCCAGGTACTCCCGGCTCGCGTGCCGGGCGTGCTGGGGGCCGAGCTCGGCGCAGACCTGGCGCCAGATGCCGTGCTCCTCCTCGGTGTAGTCGATCGTCGGGACCGGTCCGCCGGGTTCGCGGCGCAGCGCGGCGTCGGCGATCTCGTTGCGGCGCCGGCGGTAGTCCGGGTCGGCGAAGCCGGGGTGGTTCTCCGCCAGGTGCACCTGGACCTCCCCGTCGTCACCGCGGCTGACCGGTGAGTAGAGCTGGCCGTCCTCGAACATCTGCCCGTCCTCTCCGTCGAGGTGTGCCGACCAGCCCAGCACGCGGCGGTCGGCACCGGAACACCCGCGCACCGCGGTTGGGCATCCGGTGCACCGGCGGGGAACGGCACCGGGCCCGCGGTGGACAGGGTGTCCACCGCGGGCCCGGTCACGATTCGGGACGGGTCGGCTCAGGCGAGGCCCTCGCCGGCCAGCCAC
>NZ_QPKK01000475.1 GCF_003344635.1 Desertihabitans aurantiacus | reverse complement strand
CCCCGATCCCACCCCGACCCCCGAGCCCACGCCGACCCCGACCGGTTCGCCCACCCCGACACCGACCGAGACCCCCTCGCCGACGCCGACCGGGACGCCGACACCGACGCCGACCGAGACCCCGTCTCCCACGCCGACCGGGACACCGACTCCGACGCCGACCCCGTCTCCCACGCCGACGGGGGTGGCCCCGACCGGTCAGCCCGGCCCCGGTGAGGACCCCTCGACCGGACCGGACGGCGAGCCGACAGACGAACCCGACCCGACCGCCGACCCCACCGCGACCTCGGACCCGACCGACCCCGACACCGGCACCGGCACCGGCACCGGCACCGACGACGAGACTCCGACGGACCCGGCCGACGACGACCGCGGCGACGGCCTGGCCGCCACCGGCGGCCCGGCCCTCGGCCTCGCCGGCCTCGGCCTGGTCCTCCTCGTCGCCGCCACCGCGACCCTCCGAGGCGCCCGCCGCCGCTGACCCGCCCTCCAACGCCCTGAGCCTGTCGAAGGGCGATCCCACCCACCCGGGAGCACCCGACCGCCCGACGCACCTCCAACGCCCTGAGCCTGTCGAAGCGTCGTCCTGAGCCTGTCGAAGGGGGCGATCCCACCCCACCCGAGAGCACCCGACCGCCCGACGCACCTCCAACGCCCTGAGCCTGTCGAAGCGTCGTCCTGAGCCTGTCGAAGGGGGCGATACCACCGCCCGTCAGCGGCCGACGAACGACACTCACCGAGGGCCCCGCGCCACCCCTAGGCTCCCGACCATGACCGTCGTGCGCTCGATCGTCCTGTTCGTGGTGGCCGCGCTCGCCGAGATCGGAGGCGCCTGGCTGATCTGGCAGGGCGTCCGCGAGCACCGCGGGCTGCTGTGGATGGGTGCCGGTGTGGTCGCGCTGGGGATCTACGGCTTCGTCGCCACCCTGCAGCCCGACGCCAGCTTCGGGCGGATCCTCGCCGCCTACGGAGGCGTCTTCGTGGCCGGATCGCTGCTGTGGGGTGTGGTCGTCGACGGGTTCCGGCCCGACCGGTGGGACGTCCTCGGCGCCCTGGTCTGCCTGGTCGGCGTGGCCGTCATCATGTACGCCCCGCGCGAGGGCTGACCGGCCCTGCACGGCGGCGGGCATCACCACGCCCTCTCCGGCGTTGGTGCCGGTGCCGGTCCAGGAGCACCTGGGTCCCGGTACCCGCAGCGTCCGTCGGAAGGAATGCCGTGCTCGCCCTCGTCGTCGACCACTCCGCCCCGCAGCACCTCCGGCTGACCGAGGTCGCGCCGCCGAACCCGCGTCCCTCGGAGGCTCTGGTGCAGGTGGTGGCGGTGTCGGTGAACTCCGGTGACGTGCAGGACGGCGTCCTCGGCTCCCCCGACGGCACGGTGCCGGGCTGGGAGGCGGCCGGAGTGGTCGAGCGCGCCGCCGCCGACGGCAGCGGCCCGCCGGCCGGCACCCCGGTGGTCAGCCTGTCCCTGGCGCTCGGCGGCTGGGCCGAGCTGCGGGCGGTCGAGGCC
>NZ_QPKK01000474.1 GCF_003344635.1 Desertihabitans aurantiacus | reverse complement strand
AGATGTCCACGCCGACCACCCGGGCGCCCAGCGCGCGCCCGACCAGCACCGCCGAGAGCCCGACCCCGCCGCAGCCGTGCACGGCGAGCCACTGGCCGGCCCTGAGCCGGCCGTGCTCGGTGAGCGCGCGGTAGGCGGTGGCCAGCCGGCAGCCGAGCGCGGCGGCGGAGACGTCGTCGACCGCGTCGGGCAGGGCGACGAGGTTGAGCGCGGCGGCGCGCACCGTCACCAGCTCGGCGAAGGAGCCCGGCTGGGTGAACCCGGGCTGCACCTGGTCGGGGCAGACCTGGGCGTCGCCGTCGGCGCACCAGCGGCAGCGTCCGCAGCCCTGCACGAACGGGGCGGTGACGCGGTCCCCGGTCGACCAGCCGTCGACCTGTGGGCCGACCTCGACGACGGTGCCGGCGAACTCGTGGCCGGGCACCATCGGCAGCGGGACCGGGTCGTGGCCCTGCCAGGCGTGCCAGTCCGAGCGGCAGACGCCGGTGGCCCGGACCCGGACGACCACCCCGTCGGGCGGGCAGACCGGGTCGGGCACCTCGCCCAGCTCCAGCGGGCCGCCGGGACGGGTGTAGCTGAGGGCGCGCACGAGCGGCGAGGCTACGCCACGGCGGCGGGCGCCAGGCGCCCGTTCAGAACCCGCTGCCGGCGTAGTCCTCCCCGGCGGGGGCGTCGCGCTGGGCGCCGTCGGGGTCGGTGGTGCTGCCCTCGGCGTACTCGTCATCGACCACCGCGCCGTCCTCCTGCGGTGCGGCGGTCGCGCCGGGCAGGTCGTCCGGCTCGTCGGTGGCGCGCGGGTCGTCCGGCTGCTGCTGCTCGGTCACGCTAGGTCCTCCTCGCTCGGGGCGTGCTCGGACCTGCTCGACTACCCGATCGGGGCGGGACGAACCGGGCCACCGGTGGCGGCGGGCACTACCCTCGACCGGTGAGCTCCCCCGTCCCGCAGCAGCCGGACCGGCGCGCGCTGGACAAGGAGATCTTCGCCCTCGCCGTCCCGACCTTCGCGACGCTGGTCTCGGAGCCGATGCTGCTCATCGTCGACAGCGCGGTGATCGGCCACGTCAGCACCACCTCGCTGGCCGGCCTCGGGGTGGCGATGAGCGTGTTCAGCGTGGTCGTCGGGCTCTCGATCTTCCTCGCCTACGGCACCACGGCGACGGTGGCGCGGCGGCTCGGCGCCGGCGACCGGGCGGGCGCGCTGGCCGGCGGTCTGGACGGCATCACCCTCGGGGTGGGGATCGGCGTGCTGGCCGCGCTGACGGTCGGGCTGGCGGCCGAGCCGCTGGTCGGGCTCTACCGTCCCGACCCGGCGGTGGCGGCCGAGGCCGTGGCCTACCTGCAGGTGGTGGCGGTGGCGCTGCCGTCGGTGCTGGTGGTGCTGGCCGCGACCGGGGTGCTGCGCGGGCTGCAGGACACCCGCACCCCGCTGTACGTGGCGATCGGGATCAACCTGGCCAACATCGTCCTCAACGTCACCCTGGTCTACGGCCTCGGGCTGGGGATCCGCGGCGC
>NZ_QPKK01000473.1 GCF_003344635.1 Desertihabitans aurantiacus | reverse complement strand
CCAGGTCGCGCAGCCGCTGCTGCAGCGCGGCCAGCCCCGCCTCGGCGCGCGGACGCAACCCGTCCGGCTCCAGGGCGACCTGGTCGCGGATCCGTTCCAGCTGGGCCCGCAGCGTCCGGACGCGCTGGTGCTGCTGGTCCAGGGCGGGGTCGAGCGCGAGCTGGGCCCGCAGCTGGCCGACCAGGGCGTCGGAGAGCCGGCAGGCCTCGGGCAGCGACACCTCCAGCCCGGTGCCGGCCGCGGCCGGGTCGACCGCGGTCTCCAGCCGGCCCCACACCAGCACCGCCAGCCGCTGGCGCTCCACCGGCCCGACCCGTCCGGAGTCCCAGGTGGCCAGCATCAGCTCGTGGCGTTCGGCGACCGCCTGCCACAGCGCCATCGCCAGCGCCACGTCGGGGCTCAGCCGCTCCCGCTCGGTCGAGCGCAGCACCAGGGCGTCGAGCTCGTCCAGCTCGGCCCGGCGGGCGCGCAGCCAGTCCGCCAGGGCGTCCAGGTAGGCCAGCATCGCCCCGGCCCCGACCGGCGTGGTGAGGCTCCCGGGGGCGGGAGGTGCGGTGGTGCTCACCGGCCGTAGACCTGACGAGGTGGGTCGGGCGCCTCGCCGAGGGAGGGACGCAGCCAGCGGTCGTAGCTGTCCTCCCAGCTGCCGTCGGCGATCCGGTCGGCCAGCACCCGGTTGGTGAAGGCGACGAGGTCGGTCTGCGCGGCGTTGAAGCCCAGACCGTAGGGCTCGTCGGACAGCGGCTCCATGTCGAGCACCTCGGCGTAGGGGTCCTGCACCACCAGCCCGGCGAGCACGGTGTCGTCACCGGTGATCGCGTCGACCTCCCCGGACTGGAAGAGGATCAGGCACCCGGTGTGGTTGGCGGCCGCGACCGCCTCGGCCTCGGGCAG
This sequence comes from Desertihabitans aurantiacus, assembly GCF_003344635.1. Taxonomy (GTDB): domain Bacteria; phylum Actinomycetota; class Actinomycetes; order Propionibacteriales; family Propionibacteriaceae; genus Desertihabitans; species Desertihabitans aurantiacus. Next base: position 619 of record NZ_QPKK01000473.1, on the reverse strand, counting down.
CTCGGCGCGCAGCCGCTCGAGGCTGGAGGTGCCCTCCGGGGCGCAGACCCGGCGTCCGGCGAGGTCGTCGGGGCTCTCGATGCCGGAGCTGGTGCGGGCCAGCACCTTCTGCCCGGAGCGGTAGTACTCGGCGGAGAAGGCGATCGACTCCCAGCGCTCGCAGGTGATCGTCATGTTGCGCGCGACCAGGTCGACCTCGCCGGACTCCAGCACCGGGATCCGTTCGGTGGCGGTGATCACCCGCAGCTCGTAGGCGTCCTCGTCGCCGAGCAGCGCCTCGGCCAGCGCCTTGACCAGGTCGATGTCGAAGCCCTCGATCTCGCCGGTGGTGGGGTTGCGCGAGCCCATCAGGTAGGTGTCGGCCGAGACGCCGGCGACGAGCCGGCCGCGTTCGGCGATCTCGGCCATGGTGGAGCCCGCCGGCATCTCACCGGGCTCGGGGTTCGTCCGCGGCGGGTCGTAGCTGGCCAGCGGGTCCTCGCACTCCGGCGCGGCGGTCGGCGGGGCGGACGGGGCCGGGGTGGCGGTCGGACCGCCGGTCGGGGTCGGCACCGGGGTGGGCGCGTAGGCGGGCGCGCAGGCGGTCAGCAGCAGCGCGAGCACCGCCGTGGTCAGCCGG
>NZ_QPKK01000472.1 GCF_003344635.1 Desertihabitans aurantiacus | reverse complement strand
GTGTCGTCGCCGTCGGGGTGCCGGGCGGCGTCGGGGTGGTCGGCGGCGGTCTCCGCGGCGAGCTCGCCGGCCCGCAGCGCGTCCAGGTCGCCCCGCTCCTCGCGGCGGACGCGGCGTCGGCGGCGCTCGAGCTGCCAGCTGAGCGCGCCGAGCAGCAGGTCGACGACGATCGCGAGCAGGGCGACGAGGACCGCGCCGGCGAACATCTGCGGATAGCCGTCGGGACCCAGCCGCTGCCCGTCCACCACGAACCGGCCCAGCCCGCCGGCAGCGGCGAGCGCGGCCACGGTGGCGGTCGCGATCACCTGCAGGGAGGCGCTGCGCACGCCGGAGACGATCAGCGGCGTCGCCAGCGGCAGCTCCACCTGCCGGACCAGCTGCCAGGGCGTCATCCCCAGCGCCCGACCCGCGTGCACCGCGTCCTGGTCGGCCTGCCGGAACCCGGCGACGGTGTTGATGAGGATCGGCGGGACGGCCAGCACGGCCAGCGCGCCCACCACCGGTGCGGCACCGGTGCCCAGCAGGGTGACGACGAGGACGAGCAGGCCCAGGGTGGGGATGGCCCGGGCCGCGTTGCTCAGCCCGCTGGCCACCGCGTCGCCGCGGCGGGTGTGGCCGATGACGACGCCGAGCGGGATCGCCACCAGCGCGGCGAGCAGCACCGAGGCCCCGCTGTAGAGCAGGTGCTGCAGCAGCCGGGCCGGGATGCCGCTGGGGCCGGTCCAGCTGGCGGGGTCGAGGAGGAACTCGAGGAGGTTCACGCGACCGCCTTCCGGTACCAGGGCAGCAGCACCCGCTGGAGCAGCAGGATGACGCCGTCGAAGAGCAGCGCCAGGGCCACGATGAGCACGATCCCGACGATGATCGGGGTGTAGAACGCCTGCCGGAGGCCCAGGTCGAACAGCTGTCCCAGCGCGCCGGAGCCGATCACCGCACCCACGCTGACCAGCGCGATGTTGGACACGGTGGCGACCCGCAGCCCGGCGAAGACCACCGGCATGGCCAGCGGCAGCTCGACCGTCAGCACCCGGCGCACCGGACCCATCCCCATCGACTCGGCGGCCTGGCGGGCGTCGACGGGCACCGAGCGGAACCCGTCCACCACGCTGCGCACCAGCAGCGCGAGGGTGTAGACGGTGAGCGCGACCACGATGTTGAGCGGATCGAGGATCTGGGTGCCGATCACCACCGGGATCGCCACGAAGAGCGCCAGCGAGGGCACCGAGTAGATGACGCCGAAGAGCGCCAGCAGCGGCGCGGCCCCGGCCCTGGTGCGGTGCACCAGGTAGCCGAGCGGGACCGCCAGCACCAGGGCGCACAGCACCGGGGTCAGCGCGAGCACCAGGTGCAGCCCGAGCAGTCCGACGATGTCCTCGCCCTCGGACAGGTTGCGCCCGATCCAGTCCAGATCCATCAGCGGCTGCCGTCCTCGGCGTGCCGGGGCTCGGCTGCCGGGGCCTCCGGGGCGTCGGCAGGCGGCGGCCCGAGGGCCCGGCCCGGCCGGCGGTCGAGCTCCTCGCCCTCG
>NZ_QPKK01000471.1 GCF_003344635.1 Desertihabitans aurantiacus | reverse complement strand
CACCAGCGCCGCGAGCTGCTGGTGGCCGAGGTGGCGGGTCTGCCCGGCCGGGCGGCGTCCCGCAGCGTGTGGCGGTTCGCCGACCGGGGACGGCTCGAGCTGGCCCCCGGCCGGCGCACCGCCGAGCTGCTGCCGGCCGAGGCCGACGGGCTGGTCCGGGTGCGCGTCCGGGCCGAGGAGACCTGCCTCGACCTCGTGCTGCTCGCCGAGCTGGTCGACCCCGCCGCCCGTCCGGACACCGCCCTGGTCACGCTGCTGCCCGGTGAGGAGCACGTCTTCGCCGTCGAGGGGCTGGCCGGCGCCGAGCCGGACCGGCTGTCCCGGCTGCTCGACCCCGACGTGCTGCGCTGCGCCAACGAGGTGGCCCGGGCGTGAACGGCTCCACGACGACCCCCGACCGCACCGACGCGGCGGTCGAGGCGGTGCTGGCCCGCCTCGACACCCGGCAGCGGATCGGCCAGCTCAACCAGCGGCTCTTCGGCTGGCACTGCGTGCGCCGCACCGGCCCGGCCCGCGCCCCGCGCTACGAGCTGACCGACGCCTTCGCCGAGGAGGTGGCGCGCTGGGACGGGCTCGGCGCGCTGTACGGGCTGTTCCGCGCCGACGCCTGGTCCGGGCGCACCTGGGACGACGGGATCCTGCCCGAGCACGCCGCCGAGGTGGCCGGGCAGGTGGTCGACGCCGTCCGCGCGGCCTCCCCCACCGGCACCGGCCCGCTGCTGGTGGAGGAGGCCCCGCACGGCCACCAGGCCCTCGGCGGGACGCTGCTGCCGACCAACCTCGCCCTGGCCGCAGGCTGGGACCCGGGGCTGGTCGAGGAGTGCGCGGCCGCGGTGGCGCGCGAGCTGCGCTCGGCCGGCGTCCACATCGCCCTGGTCTCTGCGCTCGACCTGCTGCGCGACCCCCGCTGGGGGCGCTCGGAGGAGTGCTTCGGGGAGAGCCCGCTGCTGGCCGCCGAGCTCACCGCCGCAGTGGTCCGCGGCATGCAGGGGCCGGACCGGGAGCGGGTCGCCGACGGCACCGGGCTGGCGGTGGTGCTCAAGCACCTGGCCGGCCAGGGCGAGGGCACCGGCGGACGCAACGGCCACCCCGCGGTGATCGGCCCGTACGACCTGGCCGAGATCCACCTGCCCCCGGTCGAGGCCGGGGTGGCGGCCGGGGCGCTGGGGATGATGGCGGCCTACAACGACATCGACGGCGTCCCCTGCTGCGCCAACCCCGAGCTGCTCACCACCCTGCTCCGCGACCGCTGGGGGTTCGACGGGGTGGTGATGGCCGACGGCCACGCCGTGGACCGGCTGGTGACGATGACCGGCTCCGAACCCGCCGCCGCCGCGCTGTCCCTGGCCAGCGGCGTCGACCTCAGCCTCTGGGACCGCTCCTACGCCCGGCTGGAGGAGGCCGTCGAGCAGGACCCCACCCTGCTCGCCGCCGTCGAGACCGCCTGCCGGCGGGTGCTCCGGCTCAAGGCTCGGCTCGGGCTGCTGGACGGCGCCGGGCACCTCCGGCCGACCCGGGACGACCGCGCCACCGTCCGGCTCTCCC
>NZ_QPKK01000470.1 GCF_003344635.1 Desertihabitans aurantiacus | reverse complement strand
CGCGGGGCCAGGCTGGCCCGGGCGCCGCGCAGCGCCACCGGGTCGAAGCTCAGCGGCGGCCCGCCGCCGGCCGACGGCAGGAAGTTGGCGGGGGAGAACGGCTGCAGCGGGTGACGCACCCGGATCCGCTCGCTCACCGGGGGGCCGTCCTCGTGCCGCGGGCGGACCGTCTCGTCGACGGCGTCCAGCAGCTCGCGCAGCGGCACCGCATCGGGTCGCCGGGCGCCGGTGCGCGGGTCGGTGCCGCCGTGCACCACCACCAGCGTGTCCCGGGCTGCGAGCACGGCGTCCAGCAGCAGCTGGCGGTCCTCGCTGACCGGGTCGCGATCGCCCACCAGCGGCGCGCGGGCCAGCACGTCGTCGCCGTCGACGCCGCCCGGGCGGGGGAAGACGCCGTCGTCGAGGCCGAGCAGGCAGACCACCCGGTGCGGGACGGCGCGCATCGGCGACAGCGTGCACATGGTCAGCGCGCCGGTGCGGAAGCTGCCCCGGGTCGGGCGTCCGCGCAGGTCGTCGTCGAGCAGCCCGCGGAAGTCGGCCAGCGACAGCTCCGGGGCCCGTTCCGGGTCGAGATCGGCGACCAGGTCGGCGAGCTGGGCGAAGGCGTGCCCGAGCTGCCACTGCTCGTCGGGGCCGACCGCGACCAGCGACTCCAACGTCTCCCGGGACGCCGCCACCCACCCGGTGATCGGCTGCGGCCGGGAGAAGGCGGTGACGGCCCGGCGTACCCGGCTCACCAGCTCGGCCAGCGAACCCACCAGCTCGACCTCGGAGGAGTCGACGCCGTCCAGCGGCAGCACGGTGCCCAGCACCGGCTGGCCGTCCTCGCTCATCGCCACCCCGGCCAGCATCCGGGCCAGGCCGGCGGCCCAGGTGTTCTGCGGGAACGCCGACATCCCGAACTGCCCGCGGTGCAGGTGGTCCAGCCCCCAGCGCACCCCGGACTGCTCCAGCAGCTCGGCGATCCGGCGGTGGTCGTCGGTGCGGAAGCGGAACCGGCGCGCCACCGCCGGGGCGGCGGCCAGGTCGGCCAGCGCGGTGCCGGGGGCGCGGGAGACGGTGAGGTCGAGCACCGCCACCAGCAGCTCCAGCAGCGGGTTGACCTGGCGCAGCGAGCGGTCGGCCAGCCGCACCCGCAGCCGGTGGCCCGGGTGGGAGGTGAGGTCGGCGTCGTGCACGGCCAGCCCGAAGCCGGCCTGGATCAGCGGCGCGTAGGTGTCGATGTCGGGGCACATCACGACGACGTCGCGGGGCTCGAGGGTGGGGTCGTCGGCGAGCAGGCCGAGCAGCACGTCGCGCAGCACCTCGACCTGCCGGTCGGGGCCGTGGGAGGAGTGCAGCTGCACCGAGGTGTCGTCGGTACGCCACACCGCGCGCTCAGCGGGCGGGCGCGGCGGTGCGTCGGCGAGGACGTCGGCCTGCAGCCGCGCCAGCAGGGTGGTCGGCTCGGCCGGCGGGGCGGGGTGGTCGACGTGGCGGGCGGGGACGGTGGCCAGCACCCGGCGCAGCTCGCGCTGGTCGCGTCCCAGCCGGTCGGTCAGCCGGT
>NZ_QPKK01000047.1 GCF_003344635.1 Desertihabitans aurantiacus | reverse complement strand
CGGGCGATCGCGCCGGAGAGGGTGACCACGCCGACGTCGAGGCCCAGGCACAGCGGGGCCACGGCGGCGGCCAGCGGGTCGACCGCCCGGCCCAGCGCCTCCCGGGCGCCGGCGTCCCCCGCCCCGGCCTGCCGGACCAGCTCCTCGGTGGTGATGCCGGGGCATCCCGCCAGCTCGGGCAGCCGGCTGGCGCGGACCACCTCCTCGAGCTGGGCCGTCCGGCCGTCCACCGGGTCGGACACCAGCAACGAGCCGATCTCGCCCACCGCCCCGGTCCGGCCGCGCAGCAGCTGGCCGTCCAGGATGACCCCGGCCCCCAGTCGCTGCCCCCACTGCAGACCCAGGAAGGTCGCCGGCACCTCCGGCAGCACCGACATGGCGAGGGTGGCCAGGCTGGCGTCGTTCTCGACCGTGACGTCGCCGCCGATGCCCGCGCCGATGACCTCGGCGATCTGGTCGGCGTGCCAGTCGCCCAGGTGCTGGCGCAGGGTGATGCGTCCGGTGCTCGGCTCGATGATGCCGGGGCTGGCGACCGTGCCCGCCACCACCGCCGAGGGCGCGAGCCCGCTGTCGACCAGGCACGCCCGCACCAGGTCGGCCATCGCCCGCAGCGTCCGCTGGTCCAGCGACTGGGTGCGTCGGGTCTCGCGCCGGGCCAGCACGGTGCCGTCCAGCGTGGCCAGCTCGACCACGGTCCGCGACGCGCCGGCGTCGGCACCGAGCACGGCGAACGAGCGCTGGTCGACGGCGTAGCGGGCGGCCGGACGTCCGGCGCCACCCAGCGGCTCGTGCCGGCGGAGGTGCCCGGCGGCTTCGAGCGCGGCGACGATCTGGGCGACCGTGGGACGGGTGAGCTCGGTCCGCGCGGCGAGCTCGGCGATCGAGGCCGGCCGTCGGAGCTGGCGCAGGCTCTGCAGCACCCGGCGGGTGTTGAGGTGCCGCAACCGCGTGGTGCCGCGTCCCGGCGGCTGCGCCGTCCCCTTGCCCTGCACGGCAGCACTCTACGCAGCGATTTATGAAAGGACCTTGCCTAAGCCTCACCTCGGGTGCTAGACCTGCCTCAGCGAGGGTCACGTCGGAGTGGCCCCACAGCCAGCGAGGTGGCCATGACCCGCCAGATCCCGCTCGACCCGGGGCACTCTGCCCGACCCGCCCGCAGACCCGCCGTCCGTGCCCTGGCCGCCGCCGTCGCCCTCGGCGTCGGCTGCGGGCTGCTCGGCCCCGGTCCCAGCTCCGAGGCCGACGAACCGGCCCCCACGACCTCGACCTGGCGGCTCGACGGCGACGCCCGCGACGCAGTCGGCGACCGCCACGGCGAGGCCTCGGCCGGGGTCACCTTCGCCGACGGCAGCGCGCGGTTCAGCGGCGCCGACGACTCCGAGGTGCTGCTGCCGCACGACCCCGACCTGGAACCCGGCGACGGCGGCTGGCGGCTCGAGCTGGCCGACGTCGTCCCCGGTGCGCTCACCGGCCGCCACCAGGCGATCGCCACCAGCCGGTCCACCACCAACGAGGGCTGGGCCTTCTACATCATGCCGAACGGGGAGTTCCGGTTCTGGTCCCGTGTGGCCGGGCAGAGCGCCTGGGCCCAGTTCGCCACCGGGGTCACCGCCCGTCCCGGGACGTCCTACGACATCGCCGTCGAGTGGCGTCCCGGCACGGTCGACATCACCATCGGTGGTGGCGCCCAGCTCGAGCGTGAGCACCAGATGCGGCTGCCGGTGGTCAACAACGGCAGCAACCCGGTCCGGCTCGGCAACGGCGGCGACCGCGGCACCGAGTTCTTCTACCGCGGCAGCCTCGGCGAGGTGACGCTGTCGGCCGTCCCGCGCAGCGACGACTGGGCGCTGTGCCAGGCCGACGGCACGGCGTCCGCGGTGGTCACCCCCGACCGCCGGGTGCTGGAGCGCCCGCTGCCCACCGACGAGGTGTCCCAGCTCGCGCTGACGGCCGCCCGCAACGCCAACCGCTGGGTGAGCACCACCTACTGGGAGCGGGAGTTCGGCGCGGAGGACGGCGAGCGGATCAACCTCGCCCAGCGGATGGGCAACACCGAGTACGCGATGCGCGGACCGGCGATGACCGCCGTCAGCAGCGCCGTGCTGCTGGCCACCGGCGCCTACGACCCCGCCGACACCGGCGTCTCCGAGGCCGAGGCCCGCGAGCGCGTCGTCCGGCTGGTCAGCTCCGCCGCCGCCGAGCACCGCGCCAACGACCCGGGCGGCTGGGGCACCGAGTCGACGCTGTGGCAGTCCTCGCTGTGGGCCTACTACAACGGCTTCGCCGCCTGGCTGCTGTGGGACGACCTCAGCCCCGCCCAGCGAGCCTGCGTCACCAACATGGTGGTCGCCGAGGCCGAGGCGATGCCCGACCCGGAGTACTACCGCGACGCCGACGGCACCATCATCCGTCCCGGCAACACCCAGGCCGAGGAGAACGCCTGGCGCAGCTCGCTGTCGGGGCTGGCGGCGACGATGATGCCCGAGCACGAGGACGCCGCCCGCTGGCAGTCCGACGCGCTCGAGCTGGCGCTGGCCGCCTGGGCCACTCCGCAGGACGTCGCCTCCACCGACGTGGTCAACGGCCGCCAGCTCGACGAGCTGCTCGACGGCTCCAACGTCGAGCCGGACGGCACGGTCGAGAACCACAACCTGATGCACCCGATCTACATGCTGGCCTTCGACCAGAACGTCAACAACGCGCTGGCCCAGCAGCTCACCAGCCAGCTGCCGGCCCGGGCCTACCTGCACAACGTCGACCTCACCTACGAGGCCTTCGTCGACCTCGAGTTCCCCTCCCCGCCGTGGCGGCCGCCGGGTGGCACCATCTACGTGCCGGGCTCGGACCAGATCCACTACCCCGACGGCAACGACTGGGGGACGACCTTCCCGCTCTACTTCGCCCAGGCCGACGTCATCGCCGACAGCTTCGGCGCCGGCGGCGAGGTCTCGGTGCCGCCGCGGGAGTGGGCGCTGCGCCACCTGCAGGCCGCGGTCGACCTGCAGGAGCGCTTCGCGGACGGTCACACCTACCTCGACACCACCGAGAGCAACTACCGGTTGCGGGAGGAGCGCACCGCACAGATCGCGGCGCACACCTTCCTCACCCGCTTCCTCGGCTCCGGTGCGGCGCCCTGCTTCACCGATCGGCCGTACTCCACCGGCACCCGCGACCCGTTGCAGGGCGAGATGGAGCTGGCCTGGCAGGCCCTGGACAGCGCCGAGGGCCAGGCGCTGCCGGTGAAGCAGCAGCGGGAGCTGCGGGCCGCGCTGGAACGGGTGGCCGCGGCCGACAACCGCGGCGAGGAGCGGCTGGCGGTGCGGCTGCTGCAGCGCCTGCTCGACCGCGACACCAGCGGCTCGCCCGCCGTGGAGCAGATCCGGGCTGCCGCCGACTCGGCCGCCGGCTGCGTCCTCGACCTCCCCGGGACCCGCTGACCCGATCCCTCCGCGGGGCGAGGCCTGCCGTCGCCCGTCCACACCACACGTCCGGCCCGTCGCGCACCCGCTCCTGCAGGTGCGCGGCGGGCCGGAGCGGCGCGAGGTGCCGTGCGTGCTGCCGCCAGGACGGATCCGGAGCGGCGGACGGACGGGCTGAGAAACTCGGCGATCGGGTTGCGGGCGCGTTCAACACGTGTAAACTCCCGCGCAGTCAACCCGTGTTGAGGAGCGTTCACTGTGGAACGAATGATGTTGGACGTGGATCTGGCGATGGGCGCTCCCGGGAGCGACATCGACGACGGATTCGCCCTCGCCCTGGCCCTCGCCGACCCGGGCATCTCGCTGGAGCTCGTCACGACGGTCAACGGCAACACCGACGTGGCCACCGCGACCACGCTCACGCTGGAGCTGCTGCACCGCCTCGGCCATCCCGACGTCCCCGTGCACCGCGGCGCCCAGGACCCGCTGCTGCGGCCGCGGGTGCGCCAGGGTGAGGTGCCCGAGGGTGTCGAGCACCGCGAGCCCCGTACCGGACCGGCGGCCATGGCGATGGTCGACCTCGTCCGGGCCAACCCCGGCGAGATGACCCTGGTCGCCGTCGGCCCGCTGACCAACGTGGCGCTGGCGATGCGGCTGGACCCGACCTTCGCCGCCAACCTCAAGAGCCTCGTCATCATGGGCGGGGTCTTCAACCAGCACACCCACTCCCTGGGGATGCCCGGTGAGTACAACGTGTGGTGCGACCCGGAGGCCGCCGCGGTCGTCCTGGGTTCTGGCGTCGTGGCGCGGTGGGTCGGCCTCGACGTCACCCTGAAGGTGCGGGTCACCAAGGAGCAGGCCGCGCAGATGGAGGCCAGCGGCCGTGCCTTCGCCTCCTTCGCCGGCCGCTACACCTCCGCCTGGATCGACCACATCGTGCAGCGCCACCCCGAGGAGGGGGAGTCCTGCGCCATGCACGACCCGCTCGCCGTCGCCGCGGTGACCCACCCCGACCTGCTGACCTGGCGCGAGGCGCACGTGGTGGTCGAGACCGGTGACCGGCTGCGCGGCGCGATGGTCACCGACTACCTCGGCAGCGACTGGCTGCCCGACGGGTCCACGGCCCGTCCGACGGCGAACGCGCTGGTCGCCCAGACGGTGCGCGCCGACCAGTTCAACCAGCTGTTCCTCGACTCGATGATGGAGATGTGAGATGAAGCGATCGACGACGATCGGCGTGGGACTCGTCCTCGGGGCGGTGCTGACGACCAGCGCGTGCGGCGGCGGCGCCGACAGCGCCGGCGGCGGCGGGGACGGCACCTGGACCATCCCCGCGAGCGATCCGACCGCGACCATCGACGTGGTCGGCATCGTCGACCCGGTGTCGGAGGGGATGGACGAGGTGGTGGCCGCGTTCGAGGCCGACCACCCCACCATCGACGTCAACTACCAGTACGTGCCCTTCGACGACCTCAACAGCGTCCTCGACTCGCGGATCACCAGCAAGACCGGTGATCCCGACCTGTTCTGGGTCGACCAGCCCCGGGTGCCCGCCCTCGCCGCACGCGGCTACCTCGAGGACCTGACGGCGCAGTTCTCCCCGCACACCGGCGCCCTGCAGGAGGCCACGGTGGCCGCCAGCACCTACCAGGACAAGCTCTGGTCGCTGCCCATCTCCAACTCCACCCAGCTGCTCTACTACAACCTCGACCTGCTCGAGGCCGCCGGTGTCGAGCCGCCCTCCACCGACCCTGCCGAGCGGATCACCTGGCAGCAGCTCAAGGAGGACGCCGCCACGGTGCAGTCCGAGGGCGGCGCCGCCAACGGGCTCCTGCTGGGCCAGCCGAACCGCTACTACCAGCTCGAGCCCCTGCCGGTCTCGGCCGGCGGCGGCGTCGGCGCCGCCGGGGAGGACAACCTGACCCCGGCGGTGGACAACGAGGGCTGGGTCGAGTCGATGACGTACTACGGCTCGCTGTTCGCCGACGGCGTCCACCCGCGCGGGATCCCGGCGGAGCAGACCAACGCCACCTTCCTGGCCGGTGACACCGCCTACATGGTCGAGGGCAACTGGATGGTCGGCAAGCTGGCCGACAGCGACCTCAACTGGGGTGCGGCGCTCAACCCGGTGTGGGAGGGCGGCGAGCCGGCCACCCCCAACGGCTCCTGGTCGGTCGGCATCAACCCCTTCTCCCAGGACAAGGAGGCCGCGGCGGTCTTCCTCAAGTGGCTGGCGCTCGACGGGGAGAGCGGGTACGCCGAGCACCGTCCGTACGCCGAGCTGCCCGCCAACCTCGCGGGGCTGGAGGCCTACCTGGCCGGCCCGGCGTTCACCGGGTCCGAGGCGGGCCAGCAGGCGGCCGAGGTGATCGCCCACGAGACCGCCAACACGTCCGTGCCGCGGGTCTCGACGGTGGGCTACATCGAGTTCGAGGAGATCATCGGGCGAGCCTTCTCCGACATCGCGAACGGCTCCGACCCGCAGGGCGCGCTCGAGGGTGCCCAGCAGGAGCTGGTGAACGCCTGGCAGCAGTACCAGTGAGCCGACCGGCCCACCACCGAGGAAGGGTCTCCCCATCGTGACCACCACGACGGCACCCGACGCGCCGGCGACCGCCCCCGGTCGCCGGCGCGGGCGGGGGCTGGCGACCATCGTCGTCTTCCTGGCTCCGGCCGTGCTCGCCATCCTGCTGCTGCGGGTCGTGCCCTTCGTCGGCGCCATCCGCTCCACCCTGTTCACCCGCGAGGGTGTGGGTCTGCTGGCCGAGGAGCGGTTCTCGGGGCTGGCCAACTACGTGACGCTGTTCTCCGACGAGCTGTTCCGCGAGACGCTGGTGCGCACACTGGTGTTCAACCTCGTGCTCAACCCGCTGCAGATCGCGCTGGCGATGGTGGTGGCCCTGCTGCTCACCCAGCGGCTGCCGGCACGGGGCCTGTGGCGCACCGCAGTGTTCATCCCGTGCACCATCCCGCTGGTCGGCTCCTCGATCGCCTGGGGTGTCGCGCTGCGTCCCGACGGACCGGCCAACGGGATCCTGTCGGCGCTCGGGATCGGTCCGCAGCCCTTCTTCACCTCGCCGTCGCAGGCGCTGGTGAGCATCATGGTGGTCGCGTCGTGGGTGGGCATCGGCTACTGGATGCTCTTCCTCATCGCCGGTCTCAACGACATCGGCGAGGAGTTCTACGAGGCGGCCGCGCTCGACGGCGCCGGACGTTGGCGCACCTTCTGGTCGATCACGCTGCCGATGATGCGCCGGCCCCTGCTCTTCGTGCTGGTGGCCGACACGGTGGCCAACTTCGTGCTCTTCGTCCCCGTCCAGCTGCTGACCAACGGCGGACCGGAGAACTCGACCACCCTGCTCATGTTCGACGCCTACCGGCGCACCTACACCTACTCCACGCCCAACCTCGGGGCGACGTCCACGGTCGTGCTGACCCTGATCATGCTGCTGATCGTGGCCGTCCAGTTCCGTCTGCTCAGGGATCGCGACTGATGTCAACGACCACCTCCCCGCCTGTGCCGGGCGCCCGGGCCGTCCCCGGTCCCGGCGCCGCCGCCCGCCGCCGACCGTCCTTCAGCGGCCCCCGCCTGCAGCGCGTCCTGCTGCTGGTCCTGCTGACCACCGCAGCCGCCCTGGTGGCGCTGGCGTTCATGCTGCCGACCGTGTGGATGCTGCTCGGCTCGCTGCGTCCCGGCTCGCAGGTCATCTCCAGCGTCAGCCCGCTGGGCTGGCACACCCTGGTGCCGGAGACCTGGACGCTGGAGAACTACGCCGCCCTGTTCGGCCAGCTCGGGTTCGGACGCAGCATGGCCAACTCGCTGTGGGTGGCGCTGTGGTCGGTGGTGATCGGCCTGGCGCTGTCGATCCCGGCCGCCTACGTGCTCAGCGTGCTGCGCTTCCGGGGCCGGGAGGCGGTGTTCGCGGTGCTCGTGGTCGGGTTCATGATCCCGTTCGAGGCCATCGCCATCCCGCTCGCGCAGGTGTTCACCGAGTGGAACCTCAACAACACCTACCTCGGGCTGATCCTGCCCGGCATCGGCAACGGCCTGGCGATCTTCAACATGCGTCAGTTCTTCCTCGGTGTCCCGATCTCCCTCCGCGAGGCGGCGCTGATCGACGGCGCCTCGGAGCTGCGGATCATGACCCGGCTCTACGTCCCGCTCAGCGTCACCACGATCATCAACTCCGCCCTGCTGATCTTCCTGGCGCAGTGGTCCTCCTACCTCTGGCCGCTCCTGGTCATCAGCGACCAGGCCAAGCAGGTCGCGCCCATCGCGATCGCCCGCACGTTCACCGACACCGAGTTCAACTTCGGCCAGATGTTCGGAGGTGCCTTGCTCATCTCGGTGGTGCCGGCCCTGCTGCTGTTCCTGCTGCAGCGCTACTTCACCCAGTCGGTGGCACGGAGCGGGGAGAAGTGAGCGGGCCGATCATCGTCGTCGGCTCCCTCAACGCGGATCTGCAGCTCGCCGTCGACGCCCTGCCCGCGCCGGGCGAGACGGCGCTGGCGACCCGGGTGGAGAACCGACCCGGAGGCAAGGGCGCCAACCAGGCGAGCGCCGTCGCGCTCTGCGGTGGCGAGTGCTGGATGGTCGGGGCGGTGGGCGACGACGAGGACGGGCGACTGCTGGTCACCGCGCTGCGCGAGGCCGGTGTCCGGACCGACGCGGTGGCGGTGCTCCCGGAGGTCCGCTCCGGGCGGGCGGTCGTCATGGTGGCGCCCACCGGGGAGAACGCCATCGTGGTGCTGCCGGGTGCCAACTCCGAGCTCACCGCCTCCGACGTGCGCCGGCTGGTGGCCGGACTGCCCCCGGCGGAGGTGCTGCTGGCCCAGGGCGAGCTGCCGGTCCCGTGCATCGTGGCTGCCGCCGAGGTCGCCGCGGCCACCGGGGCGCGGTTCGTCCTCAACCTCGCTCCCTACGTGGAGCTGCCGCTCGAGGTGCTGGCCGCCTGCGACCCGTTGGTGGTCAACGAGCACGAGGCCGCGGCGCTGGGCGTCCAGCTCGCCGGACAGCCGCTGGAGGACGAGCCGTTGCTCGACGTGCTGGTGCAGCACACCCGCTCCGTGGTCATCACCCTCGGGGGCGCCGGAGCCGTGTACGGCTCGGCGACCGAGCGCGGCTCGGTGCCCGCACCACGGGTCCCGGTGGTCGACACCAGCGGTGCCGGGGACGCCTTCGTCGGCGCCGCTGCGGTCGAGCTCAGCCGGTCGGGTGGTCTGGCCGCCGCCTGCCGTGCCGGGGTGGCCGCCGGGTCGTTGGCGGTGCAGCACCGAGGGGCCAGAATGCCCCGTGTGGACGACAGCGTGCGGATGGCCTGACCGGTGGCCGTGACCAGGGCCGAGGTGGCCCGGGCCGCCGGCGTGTCTCCCGCGCTGGTGAGCTACGTGCTCAACGACGGTCCCCGTCCGGTCTCGGCCGACGCGCGGGCGCGGGTGCTGGAGGCCATCGAGACGCTCGGGTACCGACCCAACCGGGTGGCCCGGGCACTGCGTCAGAGCCGCACCAACTCGATCGCGATGCTGATGCCCGACCACCAGAACCCGCACTTCGCCGAGCTGGCGCAGGCCGTGGAGGACGAGGCGTTCGCCGCCGACTACGTGCTGATGATCGGCACCACCGCCAACGACCCGGAGCGGGAACGCAGCTACCTGCGCTCCTTCCTCGACCGGCAGGTGGACGGGCTGCTGCTCATCTCCGTCGGTGGGCGGCCCGACCTCGACCTGATCACCGGAGCCTCGATCCCGGTGGTCCTGCTCGACCGTGCGCCTGCCGGCTCCGACGGATTCTCCACGGTGGTCATCGACAACGCCCGCGCGGCCGAGCTCGCCGTCCAGCACCTGCTGGGGCACGGGCGGCGGTCCCTGGTCTGCCTGTCGGGGCCTCCGCACATCGAGGCGGTCCGGCAGCGCGAGCAGGGCTGGCGGCGGGCGCTGTCCGCGGCCGGCTGCCCGGCGTCCCCGCCCCGCAACGGGACCTTCTCCCGCGACGGGGGCTACCGCGCGGTGCAGGAGCTGCTGGCCGAGGGGGTGGAGGTCGACGGCATCTTCACCACCAGCGACGCCCAGGGGATCGGGGCGCTGCGTGCGCTGGCCGAGGCGGGTCGCCGGGTCCCCGAGGACGTCGCCGTGGTCTCCTTCGACGGCACGCAGGCCGGCCGCTACGCCCAGCCGGTGCTGACGTCGGTGGCCCAGGACGTGGGCACGCTGGCGCGGACCGCCATCGCGACCCTGCGGGCGCAGATCGAGGCGGGCCCGACCGCACCGGTGCACGAGGTGCTGGTGCCCGCGTTGCGGATCGGGGCCTCCTGCGGCTGCCACGCCGGCGCCTGACCGCTCGGCCTCACCGGACGGCGGGGCGCTCCGGTGCGAACCCGGGAGCCGGCTGGCGCTGCGCGATCGCGAGCAGCAGCCGGGCCTCCTCACCGGGCCGTCCCCGCCACACCGCGGTCAGCGGACGCCGCAGCGGCAGCCGGCAGGGCACCAGCACCAGCCGGGACGCCTGCAGGTCGACCGCCACCGACGTCCGGCTGATCACCGCCGGCGCCAGCCCGGACGCGACGGCAGCGCGGATGCCGGTGCTCGAGGTGAGCTCGGCCGCCGGCGGCACGGGCCGCAGCGGCGGGTCGAGCGAGGCCAGCGCGCGCTCGAGCGTCCGGCGGGTGCCCGACCCGCTCTCCCGGCTGACCAGCGGGGTCCGGGCCAGCAGCGCCGCGGTGACCGGACGTCCCCGGGAGGCCCAGGGGTGCGTCGGGGCCACCACCAGCACCAGGTCGTCGTGGCCGACGGTGGCCGTGCTGAGGTCGTCCGGGACGTCGGGCGTCTCGACGAAGCCGAGGCTGCCGGGGTGGTGGCGCACGTGGTCGAGGACGAAGCTGCTGTTGCCCGAGAGCAGCCGGACGCCGGCACCTGCACCGACCGGGGTGGTGCGGAGGGTGGTCAGCCACTGCGGCAGCAGCTCCTCCGAGACGGTCTGGCTGGCGGCCACCTCCACCACCGGCTCGCCGCTGTGGTCCAGGGCGGCCATCGCCACCGCGAACCGGTCAGCCGCCTCCAGCAGCGGCCGGGCCCACTCCAGCACCAGCACACCGTCCTCGGTCAGCCGCGATCCGGTCCGGGTGCGGGTGGCGAGCACGCGTCCCAGCCGGCGCTCCTGACGGCGCAGCCGGGCCGAGGCCGCCTGCTGGCTCATCCCCAGCGCGGCGGCCGCGGTGCCCAGGCTCTCGTGGTCGGCGAGCAGCCGCAGCAGCCGCAACGTCACCAGGTCCGGCTCGTCGGCCAGCACGGCACTCCTCTCCTCACAACCGCTCGTTGTGACCTCCCAACGAGGAGACCGTAGTGCGTCGCCGCCCGCCGACGGAGGCTGGGCCCATGCTCCAGCCGCGCCCCACCGCCGACCCGGCACCCCTCCCGTCCCGCCGCCTCTGGCTGCGTGAGCTCGCGCACCCGGCGCTGGCGGTAGCGAACGTGACGCCGAACTGGTTCGCGGTGGTGATGGGGACGGGCATCGTCGCCACCGCCGCGGCCGGTCTGCCCTGGCAGCCCCCGGGGCTGCGTCCGGCGGCCACGGTGGTGTGGGGTCTCGCCGCCCTGCTGCTGCTCGTCCTGCTGCTGGCGACCGCGGCGCACTGGGTCTGGTTCGGCGCCACGGCGCGGCGTCACCACGACGACCCGGTGCTCGCCCACTTCTACGGCGCCCCGGCGATGGCGCTGATGACCGTGGGTGCCGGTTCGCTGCTGCTGGGCCCCGACGTGCTGGGGGAGCGGCTCGCGGTGGGTGTCGCCTGGGTGCTGTGGGCCGCCGGGACGCTGCTCGGGCTGGCGACCGCGGTGCTCGTGCCGTACCTGACGTTCACGCGGCACCGCACCACCGCCGACAGCGTCTTCGGCGGCTGGCTGATGCCCGTCGTGCCGCCGATGGTCTCGGCCGCCACCGGTGCGCTGCTGCTGCCGCACCTGCCCGCCGGGCAGCCCCGGCTCACCCTGTTCCACGGGTGCTATGCGATGTTCGGGCTCTCCCTGCTCGCCGCCTTCGCCATCATCACCCAGCTCTGGCAGCGGCTGGCCCTGCACAAGGTCGGGCTGGCGGCGATGGTGCCGACGCTGTGGATCGTGCTCGGTCCGCTCGGGCAGTCCGTCACCGCCGCCAACCTCCTCGGCGGCGACGCCGCCCTGGTGCTGGACCCGGCCGCGGCCCGGGTGGTCGAACTCGGCGGCGTCCTGTTCGGCGTCCCGGTGCTCGGTTTCGCGCTGCTCTGGGCCTCGATCGCGACGCTCATCACCCTGCGCGCCGTCGGTGGGCGGCTGCCGTTCGGGCTCACCTGGTGGTCCTTCACCTTCCCGGTCGGCACCTGCGTCACCGGGGCCAGCGCGCTGGCCCAGCACACCGGCGTGGTCGCGCTCGGCGTCCTGGCGACCGGGCTCTACCTGGCGCTCGTGGCCGCCTGGCTGGTGGTCGGCGCCCGCACCCTGCACGGTGCCCTGGTCACCGGCACCCTGCTCGCCCCGCCCGTCGCCCCGGCGCCGTGATCCCCGGGCCCCACCCGCCGGCCCGCGACTGTGGCCGATCCGTCGCTCCGGCGGCACCGATTCCGACGATCTCCCCACACTCGCGGGCCCGGGCGGCGGGGCGGCGGCGGGAGGGGCCGGGGTGGGGGGTGACCCTCTGGCGTGGTGGTGTCGGTATCGACGGCGACGGAGCCGTCGTCGTCCGACCACCACCCCCAGGAGGACACCCCATGTGCGAGCACCACACCCCTGCCCACCACCTCGGACGCCGAGGGCTGCTGCTGGGCGCCGGCGCCGGCACCCTCGGTCTCGGTCTGGCCGCCACCGGCCTGACCGACCCGCTGGTCGCCGGCGCGGCCTCCGGCACGTCGCAGAACGGCTGGTACGCCGCCGACGACATGGTCGCGCGGAACATGATCAACCAGCAGTTCGCCGCCGGCGGGGTCCGGTTCCCGGCCGGCGTCCGGCGCAAGGCCCCGACGGTGATCCTGGGCTACGTCGCCCGGCAGTTCCACCGCAACGTCGAGCCGCTGCGCAACCCCGGCTGCTGGGGCTACAACTACCGGCCGGTCACCGGCGGCACCGAGCTGTCCAACCACGCCTCGGGCACCGCGATCGACTGCAACGCGCCGCAGCACCCCTACGGCGCCTCCGGCACCTTCGGCCCCCGGCAGCGCGACGCCATCCGCAGGATCCTCAACTTCTGCGAGGGCACCGTGCGCTGGGGCGGGGACTACAACGGCACCAAGGACGAGATGCACTTCGAGCTCAACGTCGGCCCGAACAGCCCCAAGATCGACCGCATCGTCCGCAAGATCAACGGCTGAGGGGAGTGGTGACCATGCAGATCATCAGCTCCCGGCGTCCGCTGCGCACCCTCGCCGCCCTCGGTGCGGCGGCGGTGCTCTCGCTCGCCGGTGTGCTGGCGGCCCCGGCCGCCAGCGCCGACACCAGCAGCACCGACCAGACGACGGCCCGTCCCTCGTTCCGGGTGCCGTTCCCCTGCCAGCAGGAGTGGCGGGCCGGCACCCGCGCCAACCACCGTCCGGCCAACGCCGTCGACTTCAACCGCGGCAGCGGCAACTCCGATCTCGGGCTGCCGGTCAAGGCCAGCGCCGCCGGCACGGTCGCCTCGGTCAGGACCACCGCCGGGCAGGGCTACGGCCTGCACATCGTCATCAACCACGGTGACGGCTGGTCCACCCTGTACGCCCACCTGCAGGCCGGCAGCGCCCGGGTGCAGAAGGGTGACCGGGTGTCGGCGACCACCACCATCGCCAACGTGGGCAAGACCGGGCTCGACCCGAACGACCCCGCCCAGACCTCCCACCTGCACTACGAGCAGCGTCAGGGCGGCGACGACGTCAAGGTGCGGTTCGGCAGCTACGCCGTGCCCTACCCGGGCGAACCGACTCTCAGCCGCACCCGTTGCGGCTGACCCACCCCTCACCGACGGCCCGGACGCCCGGCGTCCGGGCCGTCGTGCATCTGCGGCCGGCTGCCAGAATGCGGCCGGGAGGTGGTCGTGATGGCGTCACGCGGGCCGGTGAAGTCGGCCGACCGGGCGCTGGCCGCGGTCGAGCTCGTCGCCGAGCGGGGGTCGATGACGTTCGCCGAGGTGCTGGAGGCGCTGCAGCTGCCGCGCTCCAGCGGGCACGGATTGCTGACCACCCTGGTGGAGTCGGGGTGGCTGGAGCTGCAGGGCGAGCCGCGGCGCTACCGGTTGGGGCTGCGCAGCTGGCAGGTCGGCCAGCGCTACGACGGCCACCAGCTGCTGCTCGACACCGCGCTGCCCTTCCTCGACCGGCTGGTCGCGGAGACGGGGGAGACCGCGCAGCTGGCCCGCCTGGACGGCATCGAGAACGTCTACATCGGGATCCGGCTGTCCCCGCACCCGATGCGGATGGCGTCCTCGGTGGGCATGCGGTTGCACGCCCATGCCACCGGGATCGGCAAGGCATTGCTCAGCGTGCTGGACCCCGACGAGGCGCGCCGGCGGCTGTCGGCGGTGGTGCTGCCCCGGCTCACGCCGCGGACGGTGACCGACGTGGACGAGCTGCTGCGGGTGCTCGAGCGGGCCCGGCTGACCGGTTTCGCCGTCGACGACGAGGAGTTCGTCGACGGTTGCCGGTGCGTCGCCGTCCCGCTCAGCACCGAGGCCGAGACCGGGATCGCCTCGGCGGTCAGCGTCACCATGCCGACCTCGCGCACGGGCGAGCGCTGGCCGCACGGCCTCTACGCCCCGCTCCGGGCGGCCGCGCAGGGGGTCCGCGAGCAGCTCGGCCTGGCGGGCAGCCTCTCGCCCTGAGCGGCTGACCGCCTTGCCCGACCCGGAGGCCGCTGCCATACTTCCGCGACTTCGCGCCCGTGAACCCTCGTTCATGCTCGTGAACCAGACGGAAGGAGCCCGATGCAGGCGTTGCGGCTGGAGGAGATCGGCCGGCTGGCCGTGGTGGAGCTGCCGGACCCCGAGCCCGGACCGGGGGAGGTGCGGCTGCGGATCCACGCCACCGGCATCTGCGGGTCCGACATCCACGGCTTCACCGGGGAGAACGGGCGGCGCCACCCCGGGCAGGTGATGGGCCACGAGAGCGTGGGCGTGGTGGACGCCCTCGGCGAGGGCGTGCAGGGGCTGGAGGTGGGCCAGCCGGCCACCTTCAACCCGGTGGTCGTCCCCGAGGACGAGCTCGCCGCCTGGGCCGGCCGGGAGCAGCTGGCCCCGGGCAAGCACGTCATCGGCGTCCGGCCCGATGTGGTGGCCGGGTTCGCCCAGCTGCTCTGCGTATCGGCGCGCAACGTGGTCCCGCTGCCGGCCGGGATGCCGCTGGAGCTGGGCGCGCTGGTGGAACCGCTGGCGGTCGCGGTGCACGCGGTGCGTCGGGCCGGTGCCGGTGCCGGCGACCGGGTGCTGGTGACCGGCGGCGGACCGATCGGTCAGTCGGTGGTGCTCGCGCTGCAGATGCTCGGCGTCGAGCGGGTCGCCGTCAGCGAGGTCGCGCCGACCCGGCGGGCGCTGGTGGAGCGGCTCGGCGTCACCGCGCTGGACGGCGCGACGGCCGACGCGGCCGCGGTCGCGGAGGCACTGGGCGGGCCGGCCGACGTCGCGGTCGACGCCGTCGGGATCGACCCGACGCTGGCGCTGTGCCTGCAGGCCACCCGGCTGGGCGCCACGGTCTGCCTGGTCGGGATGGGCGCCACCCGGGTCGCGCTCGACGCGTTCGCGATCAGCACCCAGGAGCGCACCCTGGTCGGCAGCTTCACCTACACCGCCCGCGACTTCGCCGACGCCGCGGACTGGATCGGGCAGACTCCGCCGCAGGCCGCCGAGCTGATCACCCGCACCGTCCCGCTGGCGGCCGGGCCGGAGGCCTTCGTCGAGCTGGCCGGGCCCAACGACGTCGCCGGGAAGGTCCTGGTCCGCCTGGACGCCGACGAGCAGCAGGGAGGACGAGCATGAGCCAGCGCACCATCCGCGAGGTCCGCGCCTACACGGTGCGGGGCAAGGGCGCGGACTACCACGACCAGGAGGGCTACCACTGGATCGACGACCACATCGCCACCCCGATGGCGGTCTACCCCGAGTACCGGCAGTCGCGGCGCTCGTTCGGGCTGGACGTCCTCGGCACCCTGGTGGTCGAGGTGGAGGCCGACGACGGCACGGTCGGGTTCGCGGTGACCACGGCCGGTGAGATCGGCGCCTGGATCGTGGAGAAGCACCTGGCCCGCTTCCTCGAGGGCCGTGCCGTCACCGACCTGGAGCGGATCTGGGACCAGATGTACCGCTCCACCCTGTTCTACGGCCGCCGCGGGGTGGTGCTCAACGTCATCAGCGGCGTCGACCTCGCCCTGTACGACCTGCTCGGCCGGCTGCGTCAGGAGCCGGTGTACGCCCTGCTCGGCGGCCCGGTCCGCGACGAGCTGCAGTTCTACGCCACCGGGGCCCGTCCGGACCGGGCCAAGGAGCTCGGGTTCATCGGCGGCAAGATGCCGCTGCACCACGGGCCGGCCGAGGGGGTGGAGGGCTTCCGCAAGAACCTGGACGCGCTGGCCGACATGCGCGGGCGGGTCGGGGACGACTTCTGGCTGATGCTGGACTGCTGGATGTCCCTCGACGTCGACTACGCCACCCGCTTCGCCCACGCCGCCGCCGAGCACGGGTTGAAGTGGCTGGAGGAGGCCCTGATCCCCGACGACTACTGGGGGTACGCCCAGCTGAAGCGGCAGGCCCCGCCCGGGGTGCTGATCAGCACCGGTGAGCACGAGGCGACCCGGTGGGGGTTCCGGCAGCTGCTGGAGACCGGCGTCGACATCATCCAGCCCGACGTCAACTGGTGCGGCGGGATCACCGAGCTGATCAAGATCTCCGCGCTGGCCGACGCCCACGGCGCACTGGTCGTCCCGCACGGCAGCTCGGTGTACTCCTACCACTTCGTGGTGACCCGGACGAACAGCCCGTTCGCGGAGTTCCTGATGATGCACGAGACGGCGGAGGAGGTCGTGCCGATGTTCTCCCCGCTGCTGCTGGACGAGCCCGTGCCCGTCAACGGGAGGCTCCGGGTGCCGGAGACGCCGGGCTTCGGTGTCGAGCTCAACCCCGAGGTGCCGCGGGACCGCCCCTACACCCACTGACGCGTCGGCGGTTCAGCCGGCGTCGACGTCGAGGACGGCCTTGCCGTGCAGCCGGCGCTCGCGCAGCGCGGCGACCACCGCGTCGACGTCGCGCCAGCTGCCGCGCCAGCTGATACCGGCGTCGACGGCACCGGCGGCGACCCGTCCGGCCAGCCAGGAGATGCCGCGGCCGAGGTCGGTGCTCTCGGGCATGAAGAACGTGCGCAGCGACCGGTTGTCCTGACCCGGACCGCTGAGCAGCGCCCCGACCGGGAACGTCTCCGGCTCCTCGGCGAGGTGGCCGACCGAGACCAGGGTGCCGTCGCGGCCGAGCGCGCCGAAGGCCTCCACCAGCAGCGGCCCGCCGACGGTGTCGACCACCCCGTCCAGGCCCCCGGGCAGCGCGCCCGGAGCGACCACCACGTCGGCGCCGAGGCGTCGGAGCGTCGCCCGGTGGGTCGCGGGGTCGCTGGTGACCGCGACGACCTCCGCGCCGCCCAGGTGCGCCAGCTGGACGGCGTAGCGCCCGACCCCGCCGGTGGCCCCGGTGACGGCGACCCGGCGTCCGAGCAGCGGCCCGATCCGGTCCAGCG
>NZ_QPKK01000469.1 GCF_003344635.1 Desertihabitans aurantiacus | reverse complement strand
ACCCTGGTGCCGGACCGTGGCGAGCAGCGCGACCCGCACCGCGCCTTCGATGTCGTGCAGTCGGTGATGACCGAGCAGCCCTCCTTCGGCCCGCGGGCCTGGAGCGCGGCGCACTCCAGCTCCTGGAGCCAGCAGTGGGCCCCGCCCGCCGGGACGCCGACGCCCGCGGTCCCGGCGCCGCTCATCGGCGGCCACGACCCCCAGCAGCCCTTCGCCGTCGGCCAGGGGATGCGGCCGGGCCAGCCGCAGCTGCCCCCGCCGGCTGGTCCCGCACACCCCGCCCCGGGGACCGACCAGTGGTTCGCCCCCACCTCCTGGGAGCCGCCGGAGGCGCGCGGCGACTTCCGCAGCACGGGGACGCGGGTGGTGGAGGGGGTGACCTGGCCGGTCCTCATCGTGCTGGGGCTGGGCGTGCTGGTCTTCCCGCTCTCGCTGTTCTGCGTGATCGGTGCCGCGGTGCTGACGCACTGGGTGCCGCGGCGGCGGAGCAAGGTGCGGGTCGGCTACGCGATCGGGTTCGGCGTGCTCGCCCTGGTCGGGCTGGTCGGCTTCCTCGACACCCTCTCCTTCAGCGGTCTGGTCACCGCGGTCCAGCCGATGGCGACCCTGTTCTGCCTGGCGATGCTCGTGGTGCACCCCGTGATCAGCTACCTCAGCGTGCAGTCCGGCGAGCCCGAGGAACGCGGACCGTACGCGACCCGCGACCCCTCGGCCTGGGGCTGAGGTGGCGCCGCGCTCGCTCTCGGAGGCTCTGGCCGGCTTCAGCACCGACCAGCTGTCCGCCCTCCTCGCACTGCGCGAGGACCTCGCCCGTCCACTGCCGGCCGACCTCGGTGAGCTGGCGGCCAGGGCGGTCACCGTCGCCTCCACCAGCCGCGCCGTCGACCGGCTGGACGCCTGGCAGCGCCACGTCGTGCTGGGGCTGGCGGCCGCACCGGACGGCGTCGGCGTCGACGACCTGGCCGACCTGCTCGGGGACGTGCCGCGCGAGGTGCTGCCGGAGACGCTGCAGCAGCTGCGGCTGGCGGCCCTGGTCTGGGGTGAGGACGCCGAGCTGCACGTGGTGCGGACCGTCCGCGAGGTGCTCGGCCCGTTCCCGGCCGGGCTGGCCCCGGTCTCGCCCCGGCCGCTGCCACCCGCCGACGTCCGCGCCGCGCTGGAGCAGGTCGGACCGGCGGAGCAGGTGATCCTCGACCGGCTGCTGTGGGAGCAGCCCACCGGCGCGCTGCGCCAGGCCGACCGCGGCGTCACCCTGGAGACCGCCCGCAACCCGGTCGAGCGGCTGCTGGCGCTCGGCCTGCTGCGGCCGGCCGACACGGACACGGTGCTGCTGCCGCGGGAGGTGTCGTGGGAGCTGCGCGGGCACCGGCTCACCCGCACCACCCCGGGCGCCGAACCGCCGGCGCTGACCTCCGGCACCCGTCCCGAGGGGGTGGTCACCCCCGCCGCGGTCGGCGCCGCCTGGGCGCTGGTGCACGACGTCGAGCAGCTGGTCGACGACCTCTCCACCCGACCCTGCGCGGTGCTGCGCGACGGCGGCGTCCCGGCGCGTGAGGTCGCCGC
>NZ_QPKK01000468.1 GCF_003344635.1 Desertihabitans aurantiacus | reverse complement strand
CCGGCGCCGGCGCGCTGCGACCTCGACCCGCCGTCGGGCGCGGCGACCGGGCTGGGGGAGGCGGCGGTGCGGGTGCGTCCGCAGCGCTGGGGCCGGCACCGCGTCGAGCCCACCGAGGCCGTGGTCGCCGACGACTGGGGGCTCTGGCTGGGCACCGTACGACCCCTCCCGGACGCCGTCTCGGTGGCACCGGGCCGCGAGCCGCCCGGGCGCGGGGACGTCATCCCGCACCCGATCGGGCTGGTGGGCCTGCACCCCAGCCGGACCCGCGGCGAGGGCGTCACGCTGGCCGAGGTGCGCCGCTTCCAGACCGGCGACCGGCTGCGGCGGATCAACTGGCGGGTGACGTCCCGGACCGGGCAGCTGCACACCAACGCCACCCTGGCCGAGCGCGACACCGAGGTGCTGGTCGTCACCGACACCGTGGCCGACCTGGTCGGCGACTCCGGCGCGTCCAGCCTCGACACCACGGTGCTGGCCGCGGCCTCGGTCGCCGAGCACTACCTGCGGCTCGGCGACCGCGTCGGACTGCACGACCTGGGCCACGTCATCGGCTCGGTGCCGCCAGCCGCCGGCGCCCGGCAGCGGACCGTCCTGGTGGAGCAGCTGGCGCGGGCCTCGGTCGAGCGGACGGCCCGCCCGCTGGTGCGCCGGATCCGCCGGGTGCGACCGGGCTCGCTGGTGGTCGTCTGCTCCCCGCTGCTCGACCGCGACGTGCTGGAGGAGGTGCTGCGGCTGGTGCACCGCGGCGCGGCGGTGCTGGCCGTCGACACGCTGCCACCTGAGCTCGGCCGGCTCGACGGCGCACACCGGGCTCGGTCGGTGGGGGCGGTGCTGGACGCCACGGTGGAGCGGCTGCGCCCGCAGCGCTACTGGGCCGAGGCGTGGGCGCTGCGCCGGCTCGAGCGCGACGTCGACGTCGACCGGCTGGCCGAGCTCGGCGTCCCGGTCGTCACCTGGCGTGGCATCGAGAGCCTCGGCACGGTGGTCGCCGCGCTGGCCGCCAACCGCACCGCACCGCGGATGGCACGCGGCTCCGGGGCGGGGGCCGGCTGATGCTCTCGGTCCTCGACGCCCTGGTGGAGTGGCTGGACGCCGCCCGCCGGTGGGGCCGGCACGTGTGGCTGCTGCGGCTGGTGATGCTGGTCTCGGCGGTGCTGGCCTCCGCCGTGCTGTGGTCGCAG
Source organism: Desertihabitans aurantiacus (assembly GCF_003344635.1). Taxonomy (GTDB): domain Bacteria; phylum Actinomycetota; class Actinomycetes; order Propionibacteriales; family Propionibacteriaceae; genus Desertihabitans; species Desertihabitans aurantiacus. Next base: position 384 of record NZ_QPKK01000468.1, on the reverse strand, counting down.
ACCCCGAACGCCGTCCTCGGCGTGCTGCTGGCCGGAGCCGGTGTGCTCGGTCTGGTCTGGGCGCGGGGTCAGCTGCCCCTGCTGTTCGCCGCCGGGGTGGTGCTGTGGTCGGCCGTCACGGCGGCGACCACGCCGGACGGCCCGGACGTCCTGCTGCTGGTGCCGGTCGCCCTGGGGCTGGTGGGCTGGCACGCGGCCGCTGGCGCGCTGACCCTGGCGCAGCCGTGGGCGCGGGTGGCGCCGGGGGTCTGGCGACGGCTCGGCGTCCCCGCCGTGCTCGCGGTGGCGGCCGTGCTGGTGGGGGCGCTGCTGGCGTGGGCGGCGGGGTTCGTGGTGCTGCCGGCCGCGCTGACGCTGGTGGCGGTGGTCGTCGTGCTGCTGGTC
>NZ_QPKK01000467.1 GCF_003344635.1 Desertihabitans aurantiacus | reverse complement strand
TGCCGCCGTGCCCGGCGCCCGGTCCTCCCGCTCCTGGGGCGGTGCGGTGGCGGTGCCGCCGGCCGGGCGCTCGAGCTCCTCGGCCGGCGGGGTCGGCGGCAGCTCCCGGCGCCGACGGACGACGACGGTCGCGACCACCGCGCCCACCACGAGGAGGGCGACGACGCCGACGATCAGGTACAGCAGGTTGGCATCCACCCCGACATCCTAGGGAGACGGGGTGACCGGCCGTCGGGGGTCGCCCGGGTCAGCGGGTGGCGTGCTCGGCCTGCGGCGCGGCGGTCGTCGCCGACGGGACGCGGTCGGACTCCACCCGCTCGACCACCTCGCGCACCAGCTTCTCCAGCCGCGGCGGCGCGTCGGCCTCACCGTTGAGGTGGCGGGCGGCGCGCTGCAGGCGGGTGCTGACGCGCGGGGCGCGGTCCGACGCCTTCCCGGCGATGCCCACCGCCACCACCAGGGTGATGCCCACGGCCACACCGAGCACGACCAGCATGGCGATCACTGCGCCGACCACGACACGTCCTCCTCCACGAGACCTCCGACCCGGTCCGCCGGGCCGCACCCAGTGTGCGTCGAGCACCTGAGAGTTGACCGAGACGACACGGAGACTTTCCCGATCCGAGGTGTCCTGCCGGTGAACTCCCGGCGTCATCCGGTGGCGGCGTCCGCGGTGTCCCGCAGCCGCTGGCTGATCACCGCCGAGACGCCGTCACCGCGCATGCTCACCCCGTACAGGGCGTCGGCGATCTCCATGGTGCGCTTCTGGTGGGTGATGACGAGCAGCTGGCTGGTGGCGCGCAGCTCCTCGTAGATCTCCAGCAGCCGGCCGAGGTTGGTGTCGTCGAGGGCGGCCTCCACCTCGTCGAGGATGTAGAAGGGGCTGGGCCGGGCCATGAACAGCGACACCAGGAACGCCACCGCCACCAGCGAGCGCTCCCCGCCCGACAGCAGCGACAGCCGCTTCACCTTCTTGCCCGGTGGCCGGGCCTCGACGTCGACGCCGGTGGTCAGCCACTCCCCCGGCTCGGTCAGCACCAGCCGTCCCTCGCCGCCGGGGAAGAGCCGGGAGAACACGTGCTCGAAGGCCTTCTCGACGTCGGCGTAGGCCTCGGCGAACACCTGCTGCACCCGGTTGTCGACCTCGACGATGATGTCCATCAGGTCCTGGCGGGTGCGGCGCAGGTCGTCCAGCTGCTCGGCCAGGAACGCGTGCCGCTCCTGCAGCGCCTCGAACTCCTCCAGCGCGAGCGGGTTCACCTTGCCCAGCACCGCCAGGTTCCGCTCGGCCGCGCGCAGCCGCTTCTGCTGCTGCTCGCGCACGTAGGGCACCGGCTCGGGGGTCTCGTCGTCCTCGCCGAGGGCGCTGCCGTCGGGCCGGGTGAGCACCGGCACCGGCTGCTCGGGCCCGAACTCGGCGAGCAGCGTGTCGGGGTCGAGGCCGAGCTCGGTGCGTGAGCGCTCCTGCAGCTGCTCGATCCGCATCCGCTGCTGCGCCCGTGCCACCTCGTCGCGGTGGGCGGAGTCGATCACCTGCTCCAGCGCCCGCGACAGCTCACGGGCCTCGGCG
>NZ_QPKK01000466.1 GCF_003344635.1 Desertihabitans aurantiacus | reverse complement strand
CGACCGGCTGGCCCCCCGCTCGCGTCCGCTGCAGGGTCTGCAGCTCGGGCTCAGCCCCGTCGGTCGCTGACGCCGGGGCGCACCGGCCGCTGACGCCGGTGGCCGGTCGGCTGCTGGTGCCGGCGGCTCAGGTGGCGTCGGGGTCGAACGGGGCGCCGGAGCGCACCGGCGCCTTGGCCACCGGGCGGCTGCCGTTGCCCGACGGGGCGTCGTCGCGCAGCCCGTCACCGGCGCTGCGCAGCTCGTCCCGCACGCTCTCGAAGTCGGCGGTGGTGTCGCTGAAGGTGGCCTTGGTGGCGCTGATCTCACCCTTGACGTCGGCGGTGATCGGGTCGAGCTGCTCGTCGATCTTGCGCCGGATGAAGCCCTTGGGGTCACGGATGTCGAAGTCCTCGAAACCCGGACCGAGCTCGGTCTGGATGTGCTGCTGGGCGTTGTTGGCGATGTTGCGCAGGTAGTTGATCACCCGCGCCGCCTTGCGCGCCAGACCGGGCAGCTTGTCCGGCCCGAAGAGCAGGATCCCCAGGATGACGAGCACCAGGGTCTCCCACGAGAACAGGTTCACGCGCAGACCCTACCCAACCTGCCCGGCCAGCTCGACCTGCACGTCGAGGGCCCGGGAGCCCCGTCGCACGCTCAGCGTGATCAGCTCCCCGGGGCGCCGGCTGCGGATGTCGACGATCAGCTCGACGGTCTCCGCCACCCGCTCGCCGTCCACCGCCTCGACCACGTCGCCGACCCGCAGCCCGGCGCCCTCGGCCGGTCCGCCGGACACCAGCTCGACCAGCTCGACGCCCTCACCGTCGGGCTGGGTGCGCACATCGGCGCCGATCACCGGGTACTCCGCCTCGCCGTCGCGCACCAGCAGCTCACCGATCTGCATCGCCTGCTGGATCGGGATGGCGAACCCGACCCCGATGTTGCCGCCCACGGTCCCCTCCTCCGCGCTGCCGCCGAGGCTGAGGATGGCCGAGTTCACCCCGATCACCTGGCCCGAGCTGTCCACCAGCGGGCCGCCGGAGTTGCCCGGGTTGATCGGGGCGTCGGTCTGGATCGCGTTGATGTAGGCGGTGGCGCCCTGGGCGTCCTCGCCGCCGCCGACCACCACCGGACGGTCGACGGCGGAGACGATGCCCTCGGTGACGGTGCCGCCGAGCCCGAGCGGTGAGCCCACGGCCACGGCGACCTCGCCGATCTCCACCTGCTCGGGCGGGCCGACCGTGACCGGCACCACCGGCGCCTCGTCGGCGTCCTCCACCCGGATCACCGCCAGGTCGTAGCCGGGGCTGCGGCCGAGGACCTCGGCCTCGGCGCGGGTGCCGTCGTCGAAGACCACCCGCACCCGGCCCGACCCGCCCGCCGGCTCGACGACGTGGTCGTTGGTCATGATCGTGCCGTCGGCGTCGATGACGAAACCCGACCCGGTGGCCTGCCCTGCCTCGATGGTCACGGTGCTGGGCAGCACGGCCGCGGCCACGGCGACGGTCGGCTGCTGCGGCGCGGAGCCGGACGGGCCGGGGACGGGTGGCGGCACCGGGGCGGACGGGGCCGGGCTGGCGGCCGGGGTCGTGACGAGCTCCGCACCCAGCAC
>NZ_QPKK01000465.1 GCF_003344635.1 Desertihabitans aurantiacus | reverse complement strand
GCCGGGGTGGCGGTCGGACCGCCGGTCGGGGTCGGCACCGGGGTGGGCGCGTAGGCGGGCGCGCAGGCGGTCAGCAGCAGCGCGAGCACCGCCGTGGTCAGCCGGCCGCGACGCCGGGTCGGCCGGGTCACAGGAACTCCCGCCGGCGCTGCTCCAGCCCGGCCAGCACCGCCGTGCCGGCGCCGAGCACCAGCAGCCCGGTGAGCGCGGCGGCGATGCCCAGGCCGAGGGTCTGCCCACCGAGCCGGTCGACCACCTGCACCACGTCGTCGCCGAGCACCGGGGCCAGCCGGTCCTGGAACTCCTGCGCCGTGCGGTTGGACGGGCCGTCGGCGGTGGCGGCCTGCACCGCCGCCTCCCAGTCGCCGCTGTCGTCGAGGGCCCGTATCTCGGTGTGGGCCTCGACGTGGCGCTGCCAGGCGGCGGCCAGCTCGGGGGTGCCGGCCTGCTCGAGGTCGTCGGCGACCGCGTCGGCCTGCTGCCGCCAGGTCTCCTCGAACGCCCCGCCCGAGCCCCGGGCGACCAGGGTCAGGCTCTCCAGCGCCTTGGCGTCGAAGGCGCCGGCGCGGGCGGCCGAGAGGTGGCGGACGGTGCTCAGCTCGGCCCGTTCCAGCTCGTCGACCCGGCTGGAGACGGCCGCCAGCGTGCCGGCGGCGACCGCGGTGGCGACCAGCACCAGGACCGCCGCCGCCACCAGCCCGAGGTTGAAGGTGCGGTGGAACCGCCGGGCCAGCAGGACCCCGGCCACCGCCAGCACCAGCAGGGTGGACGTCCCCGCCGCGACCACGAGCAGCACCGAGCCGCTGCGCGCCTCGGCCACCAGGCGTCCGGTGTTGGCCCCGGCCATCGCGTCCAGGGCGGGCACCGCGGTCTCCCGCAGCCGGGTGCTGGCCTGGCCGAGGTAGGACGCCCCGACCGGGAAGCCCTGCCGGTTGTTGGCGCGCGCCTGCGCGGCGGAGGCGGCGTAGCGGGTCACCTCCGCGGCGACCACCTGGAGCGCCTCCTGGTCGGCCGGCTGGGCCCGTCCGGCCTCCACCAGCAGCGCGCTGGCGTCGGTGAGGGCCTCGTCGAACTGCCGGCGCGAGCCCGCGTCCTCCAGCCCGGCGACGAGGAAGGCGTTGGTGGCCAGCGCGTCGGCCCGCAGCAGCTGGGACTCGATGTTCTGCACCCGGACCAGCTGCTCGGCGTTGTGCCCGGCGCGCTGCATGGCGCCCGCGGTCTGCACCAGGACGGTGGCGACGGCCAGCCCGAACAGCACCACCACCGTCGTGCAGAGCGTCATCAGCGTCACCACCAGCCGGGGCGAGCTCATCGTCTGCAGCCGGCTGCCGACCCCGCGGGTGCGGCCCGGTTCGGTGATCACCCGCGGCGGCACCGTCTCGGGGCGGCTGGGGAAGGCGACCCGCTGCTGCAGGTAGTCCGGGACGCTGGTCATCGCCGGGGGCGGCGGGATCGTCCGGGTGGTCGTGCGGACCGGTCCGGTCGGCACCGAGGGGGTGGGGGACGCCGGGGCGGAGGGAGCCGCCGCGGCCCGCCGGGGGGCGGGACGCGCCGACGGCTGCTGCTGGCTCACCCGCGCTCCTCCCCGCCCG
>NZ_QPKK01000464.1 GCF_003344635.1 Desertihabitans aurantiacus | reverse complement strand
GTCGCGGCGACGGCCGGCCCGTCCGGGCGGACGGCGGGTGAGCCGGCTCCAGGTGGCCGCCCCACCGGCGCGGACGCGGACCCGGCGCGGCGGTCGCGGCCGGCGACGCGCGCCCAGGACGACCAGCAGCAGCCCTCCGACCAGGAGGACGCCGGTGAGCAGGGCGAGCAGGTCGTTCACTGCGCCGTCCCCGGTCGGGCACGCCAGGTGGCGAGGAAGGGGGCGAGCTCGGCCATGAAGTCCGGGTCGGGCTGGAAGAAGGCGCCGGTGCCGCTGGCGGAGTAGACGAGGTGCGTGCTGGGCCGTCCACCCTCGATCGCCCCGGTGAGCTGGCGGATCTCGCTGATCCGGCGCGTCCGCACCCCGCCGCGCCAGGAGTCGTCGGACAGGCTGACGTGCACGAGCAGGTCGACGTTGTGCGCGATCTGGCGGTAGGCCTCGTCCATGTCGAGCACACCGCCCTGCGCGACCCGTGACGCCAGCCGGTCGATGGTGCTGCCCGCCGAGCGGGAGTGGGTGGTGCTCAGCGAGCCGGGCCCGGCCTGCATGGCCTCGAACATGGCGGCCGCCTCGCCGCCGCGCACCTCGCCGATCACCAGCCGGGCCAGGTTCTGCCGCAGCGCCTCCGGGATGAGGTCGGACACGGTGAACTCGCCGAGCCGGCGGCCGTCCACCACCTCGCCCAGACCCGGTTTGGCCTGCAGGGCCAGCATGTTCTGCCGTCCGGGCAGCAGGTGGGTCAGCAGCTCGTAGTCGGTCTCGATCGTGCCGAACCGCTCGGTGCTCGGGATCGAGGAGACCATCGCCCGCAGCAGGGTGGTCTTGCCCGCGCCCTGGTCGCCGGAGATGACGACGGACTTGCGGGCCAGGACGGCCGCGTGCAGGAAGGCGCCGACCTCGTCCGGCATCAGGCCGGTGTCGCAGAGCTGGGGCAGCGTGACGTCGGTGAGCAGGTGCTGGCGGATGGTCACCGAGGGCCGGTGGGCCAGCCCGAAGCCGATCGCGTGCAGCCGGAAGCGGTGCCCGAGCGCCAGCGTCATGGTCGGGTGGGCGTCGTCGAAGGGCCGGCTCGGGCTGGCCATCTCGCCGAGGAAGCGGACGGCCTCGACCAGCTCCTCGTCGCTGTCGGCGACCGGTGGGTGCGGCACGCGGCGGCCGTCGCCGTACTGCACCTGCACGGAGTCGCAGCCGTGGATCTCGATGTTCTCCGCCCCGGGCAGGTCGAACAGCGGCTGCAGCCGGCCGTAGCCGAAGACGGCGTCCTCGACCGCCGAGGCGTAGCGCCGCTCGACCTCGATCGGCCACAGCTCCTGACCGAGCGCGCTCAGCTGCTCGGCGTGGCGGCGGACGATCGAGCGGATGGTCGCCCGCCCCATCAGACGCCGGTCGACCTCGGGCATCGGACGCCCGGAGGCCTCGGCGTGCTGGCGCGACTGCTCGGCGATCTCGGTCGACGCCTGGCGCCGCAGCAGCACCACCAGCCCCCAGTCCACCGGCGCGGCGGCGCGGGCGGCGGCGTGCGCGGGGCTCGCGGCCACCTCCTCGGCGCTGAAGGTCAGCCGCGGCGAGCGGGGCGACCCGGGACCGGGCGGTCCGGCGTCCGGCGG
>NZ_QPKK01000463.1 GCF_003344635.1 Desertihabitans aurantiacus | reverse complement strand
GGTGCGGACGGTCGACGCCGCCGGGGTCGGGGCCGACCAGCCCGGCTGCGCAGACCCCGCCGCCAGCCGTGCGGGCACCACCGCCGGCGCGGCCGGGGCTCCCGGCTACTCCGCCGAGGACGCCGAGACCGCCTGCTACCCCACCCCCGGCACCGGCCACCGCTACCTCCGGCTGACCTCCCGCGACACCACCGTGCACCTCCTCGGCACCGGATGGGCCAACGGGGAGCTGCTGGTCGAGGGCAACGCCTCCTTCGCCATGCAGGTGCTCGGGCGCCAGCCCGCCCTGGTCTGGCTGAACGACCCGGACCCGGTCGCCGCCGACCCGGCCGACGGGCCGCCCTCGCTGCTGCCCCCGTGGTGGGCCCTGCTCGGTGCGCAGGCGGCCGCCGGATTCGTGCTGCTGCTGCTCTGGCGGGGACGCCGGCTGGGACCGGTGCTGTCCGAGCAGCTCCCGGTGGTGGTGCCGGCCGGGGAGGCCGTCACCGGCCACGGCCGGCTCTACCACCGGATGGGCGCCCGCGAGCACGCCGCGGCGGTGCTGCGCGCCGGCACGGTCGGCCGGCTCTCCCGCCGGCTGGGCCCGACCGACCCGCTCGCCCTGGTCACCACCGTGCAGGCCTCGACCGGACTCGAGCCGGCATGGCTGCGCGAGGTGCTCACCGGCCCGCCACCGCCCGACGACGAGGCCCTGGCCCGGCTCGCGCTCCAGCTCGCCGAGGTCGAGCGCCGGGTGCACGAGCCCGACCGTCCCGCTGCCCGCACCCCCGAGACCACCGTCGAGAGGACCTCCCGATGACCCAGCCCGCCCCTCCCGCTCCCCCGGCGGCCCGCCAGCCCAGCCCGTCCCGCCGCGCCCTCGGGCTGGTCAGGGAGGAGGTGGCCCGGGCCGTGGTCGGTCAGGAGCCGGCCGTGACCGCGCTGCTGATCGGACTGCTCTGCCGCGGGCACGTGCTGCTCGAGGGCGTCCCCGGCACGGCGAAGACGCTGCTGGTGCGGGCCTTCGCCGCGGCCTGCGCGCTGGACAGCAAGCGGGTGCAGTTCACCCCCGACCTGATGCCGGGCGACATCACCGGCTCGCTGGTCTACGACAGCCGCAGCGCCGAGTTCGTCTTCCGCGAGGGGCCGGTGTTCACGAACCTGCTGCTGGCCGACGAGATCAACCGCACCCCGCCCAAGACGCAGGCCGCGCTGCTGGAGGCGATGCAGGAGCGGCAGGTGACCGTCGAGGGCGAGCCGCGTCGGCTGGCCGAGCCGTTCCTCGTCGCCGCCACCCAGAACCCGGTGGAGTACGAGGGCACCTACCCGCTGCCGGAGGCCCAGCTGGACCGCTTCCTCATGAAGGTGCAGGTCGAGCTGCCGCCGCGGCAGGCCGAGCTGGAGGTGCTGCGCCGCCACGCCGAGGGGTTCGACCCCTCCGACCTGGACGCCGCCGGGCTGCGGCCGGTGGCCGGTGCCGAGGACGTCGCGCGGGCCCGGGCGGAGGTGCGCTCGGTGCAGGTGCACCCGGCGGTGCTCGGCTACGTGGTCGACGTCTGCCGAGCCACCCGGGCCGCGCCGTCGCTGCGCGCCGGGGTGTCGCCGCGCGGGGCGACCGCCCTGCTCGCC
>NZ_QPKK01000462.1 GCF_003344635.1 Desertihabitans aurantiacus | reverse complement strand
TCGAGCCGCTGCCGGTGGTGGCGGTCGGCGCGGCTGCGACCGGGGTGCGGCTGCGCGGCTGGTCGGCCGCGGTGGTGGCGCTGGCCAGCCTGCTCGGGCTCGGGGCGCTGACCTGGCCGCTGTGGGTGCCGGCGGCCGGCGCCGACGAAGGGGCGGGGTTCCTGCTGGTGGCGCTGGTGCCGCTGGTGCTGCTGCTGGCCCTCGCCCAGCTCACCGAACGCGGCCTGGACTCGCGGACCCTGGCCGTCCTCGGCGTCCTGTCGGCGCTGAACGCCGCGCTGCGCCCCGCCCTCAGCGCGGGCACCGCCGGGGTGGAGTCGGTGTTCTTCCTGCTCATCCTCAGCGGACGGGTGCTCGGCCCCGGGTTCGGCTTCCTGCTCGGCTGCACCTCGCTGTTCGCCTCGGCGCTGCTGACCGCCGGGATGGGCCCGTGGCTGGCCTACCAGATGCTCTGCGCGGCCTGGATCGGTCTGGGCGCCGGGCTGCTCCCCCGGGCGCGCGGCGCGGCCGAGCTCGCGCTGCTCATCGGCTACGGCGTCGTCTCGGCCTACCTGTTCGGGCTGCTCATCAACCTGTCGGTGTGGCCCTTCCTGACCGGGATCGCGGTGCCGGGCGAGGCCACCGGCGCGCTCGACCTCGTCCCCGGCGCGCCGCTGCTGGACAACCTGCGACGGTTCGCGGTGTTCACCCTGCTCACCTCGACCGCCACCTTCGACACCGGGCGCGCGGTCACCAACGCGGTCGCCCTGCTGCTCCTGGGAGCACCCGTCCTGGCCGTGCTGCGCCGCGCCGCCCGGGTCGGCTGATCCCGTCGCCCTACGATCGGCGGGTGCGCTGGACACGGCAGCTGACCGAGGACGTGGTGCTGCGCCCGGTGACCCTCGAGGACGCCGCGGCGCTGGCCACCGCCTACGCCGACAGCTGGCTGCACCTGGCCCCGTGGGAGCCGGAGCGGCCGGCGTCCTGGTTCACCGCCGATGGCCAGCGGCGCGAGGTCGAGGCGCACCAGCGCGCCACCGGCGAGGGTGCTGGGCTGTGGCTGGTGCTGGTCGAGCAGACGACGGTCGTCGGCCGGGTCAGCCTGACCGGCATCGTCCGCCGCGCCTTCCAGAGCGCCAACCTCGGCTACTGGACCGCCGCCACCCATACCGGCCGCGGGCTGATGACCCGCGCGGTGGACGCCGCCGCCGCGATCGCCCGCGACGAGCTCGGGCTGCACCGGCTGCAGGCGGGGACGCTGCTGCACAACACGGCCTCCCAGCGGGTGCTCCGCCGCTGCGGGTTCACCGAGATCGGGGTCGCCGAGCGCTACCTGCGGATCGGCGGCCGCTGGCAGGACCACCGGCTCTTCCAGCGCATCCTGCACGACTGAGGGGCGCGCCGCCCCAGCGCTCAGTACTGGGCGCGGCCGTGGCGCCAGTAGCCGACGAAGGTGACGCGGTCCTTCGCCAGCCCGGCCTGCACCAGGTGCCGGCGGGCGCCGGTGGCCAGCGCGGACTCCCCCGCCACCCAGGCGTAGCCGCCGGCGTCCGGCGCGGGCAGCTGCTGCACCGCGGCGAGCGCCAGCGCCCCGGGCACCGCGTGCGGGTCGGTGCGCGGCAGCCAGCGCAG
>NZ_QPKK01000461.1 GCF_003344635.1 Desertihabitans aurantiacus | reverse complement strand
CGTCCTCGCCGGTCTGTGCGGTGCCCTGCTGGCCGCCGGGCTGCCGGCCGGCGACGCAGCGGTGGTGGGGGCGTCCCTGCAGGCGCTGGCCGCGGCCCGCCGACCAGGGCCGCACCCGCCGCAGCACGTGGTCGGCGCCGTCCCCGACATCGTCGCCGAGCTCACCCGGTGAGCACAGCCACCGCCGTCGGACGCGGGCCGGACGCGCCGACCGGGGCCGTCCCCGCACGGCAGAATGGCGGGATGGACGCCCAGCCCGTCGGCGGATGGATCGACCCGGTCACCGCCTCGGCCGACATCGACCTCGACGCCTACGCCGCCAACCTCACCGCGCTGGCGGCGCACGTCGCCCCGGCCGAGCTGATGGCCGTCATCAAGGCCGATGGCTACGGCCACGGGTTGCTGGCCTGCGCCCGCGCCGCCCGGGCCGCCGGCGTCCCCTGGCTGGGGGTGGCCACGCCGGGGGAGGCGATGGCGCTGCGCGAGGCCGGCGACACCGGACGCCTGCTGTGCTGGCTGTACGGGCCGGAGGAGGACCTGACGGCGCTGGTCGCCTCCGACGTCGACGTGTCGGCGTCCTCGGTCGAGCAGGTCGGCGACCTGGTGGCCGCCGCCGCCACCGCCGAGCGCACCGCCCGCGTCCACCTCAAGATCGACACCGGCCTGCACCGCAACGGGGCGCACCCCGACGACTGGCCGGCCGTGGTCGGGGCGGCCGCAGAGGCCGAACGGTTCGGCGCGGTCGAGGTGGTCGGGGTGTGGTCCCACCTCGCCAGCGCCGAGGAGCTGGACCACCCCAGCGTCGCGGCCCAGCTCGACGCCTTCGACGAGGCGCTGGCCGTCGCCCGGGCCGAGGGCCTGGACCCGCGCACCAACCACCTGGCCAACTCCGCCGGCGCGCTGCAGCTGCCTCGCAGCCGTCACCAGCTGGTCCGGGTCGGGATCGCCACCTTCGGCGTCGACCCCGGCGACGGGGTGGCCGTGGCGGCCGGGGTGGCGCTGCGCCCGGTGATGCGGCTGCGCGCCCAGCTGGTCAACGTCAAGCCGGTCCGCGCCGGCGGCGGCGTCTCCTACGGCCACACCTGGGTGGCGCCGCACGACACCGTGGTCGGGCTCGTCCCGCTCGGCTACGGCGACGGCGTCCCGCGCCACGCCGGCTCGGTGGCCGAGGTGTGGGTGGGTGGCCGGCGCGCCCCGGTCCGCGGCCGGATCTGCATGGACCAGTTCGTGGTCGAGCTGGGACCGGACGCCGAGGACCGGATCGGGGACGAGGTGGTGCTGTTCGGGACCGCCCCGGCACCGACCGCCGAGGAGTGGGGTCGGGTGTGTGGCACGATCGGGTACGAGATCGTCACCAGGGTCGGGGCGCGGGTTCCCCGGCGCCACGTCGGCGGCACCCCCACCCCCTGACCCGTCCGTCCGACCAGGAGGCCGACCCCCGGATGAGCACCAGCGTCCTGCCCGGGCCCGCACGCCCACCCCGGGGTGGCGCGGACCGGGGGCGGGGGCAGCGGTGAGGCGTGACCGGATGGTGCCCTCGGCGCCGGTGGCCGCCGTGACGCGGGCCACCCGCCGCCGCGACGGCGGGGCGGTGGCGCGGGCCACCCGCGGACGCGA
>NZ_QPKK01000460.1 GCF_003344635.1 Desertihabitans aurantiacus | reverse complement strand
GGCTGGCAGTTCCTCTGCGTCGACGTCCCCTCCTCACCCGACCGCGCCCCCGACGCGCTACCGACCGTCCGCGAGGCCGGCGGGGCCTACCTCGGGCTGGGCCGGCAGGGGCTGGCCTACAGCCACTGCGACGAGAACGTCAGCGCCCGGGCCGCCGGGGCGCTGGCCGAGCTGGGCACCTGGGCGCCGCGGCGCACCGAGAGCGGCTGGCACCCCACCGCCCCGCCGCAGAGCGTCGCCAACGGGGCCGGCCAGCTGCGCGCGGTCGGCCGGATGGTGCTGCTCAACGGTGCGGAGCGGGTCCGCGACGAGCTGCGCGCCGCCTGGGAGCGGGTCAACGACGCCCGCGCCCACGCCGACCTGCAGCAGGTGAGCAGCCAGCTGGGGGAGAGCTACTCGCCCAACGACGCCGCCCTCGTCCTGGTGGTCGGCTCGATGGCCGGCGGCGCCGGCTCGTCGATGACGCTCGACCTGTGCCGGATGCTCGTCCAGCTCGGCATCCGCCAGGACGACGTGGCCACCTTCCTCGCCACCCCCGACACCTTCGACGCACTGCCGGAGTCCGAGCGCCCCGGGGTGCGGGCCAATGGGCTCGGCATGGTCGGGGAGGTGGTCAGCGCCCAGGCCGGCGCGGCCCGGCGCCACGACAACGCCCTGCTCGGTGCGATCGGCATCACCGACGACTCCGGCCAGGACGTCCCGTTCAAGCGGGTCTTCCCGGTCGGGCTCAGCGGCCACGGCGGCGCCCGGTTCGGAACCGAGCCCAAGGACCTCTACCGGGCGCTGGGGCGTGGTCTGGCCGCGCTGGTGGCCAGCGGCACCGCGTCGGCGGAGTTCGCCGCCTTCGACCTCACCAACGCCTCCGCCCCGGTCGACACCTCGGTCTTCGGCTGGGGTTCGGACGGCCGGACGCTGGCCTGGGGCTCCTTCGGCTACGCCTCGCTCACCATGGGCCGGGAGCGCTACGCCGAGTACGCCGCCCAGCGGATCGCCCGGATGACGGTCGACCGGATGCTCGACGGGCACCTGCAGCCCGGCAACCCCGCCGGCGGCGACCAGCAGGCCCGCGACCTCGTCGGCTCGCAGTGGACGCACCTGGCGCCGCGGCTCGGCGTCCCGGAGTCGGGATCGGAGCAGGTCGTCAAGCAGTGGCTGCTCAGCACCCTGCCGCAGGCCGAGGTCGGCCGCCGGGTGACGGGGGTGGTCGAGGAGGTGCTGCGGCCCCAGCTGCCCGGCAGCCTCGGCCAGACCGCCGTGCACTGGGGCGGCGTGGTGGGGGAGGCGCTGCGGCGCACCGCCGCCGGCTACGGCGCCCGGCTGGACGCCGAGGCCTACCGCTGGGCGAACGAGTGGCTGCAGCAGCTGCACGGCGCCGTCCTCGACGTGGTCGCCGCCGAGGTGTCGCGGTTCGGGCTGGCCTACGGCACCACCCTGGTCGACGGCGTCCAGTCGGTGCTGGAGCAGTCGGTGGGCCACCTGCGCACGATGTCGGCGGCCACCGTGCCGCCGGTGGCGGTGCCGCCGCGCGTGAGCGAGGCGCTGGCGCGGACGAAGGGCCAGATCACCGGCGGCACCGGCGGGGACACCCTGCTCGACAGCGTGCTGGAGTCCGCTCAGGAGAGCGGGGTCCGCCAGCTCTACGTCTCCG
>NZ_QPKK01000046.1 GCF_003344635.1 Desertihabitans aurantiacus | reverse complement strand
CTGGCCGCGTGGGCGGCAGGGCGCGGGGTGCGCGGCGACGGGCGTCCGGCCGTGGTGGTCGGGGCGGGGCTCGGGGCCGACGCCGCCTTCCTCGCCGGGCTCGGCTTCGCCACCACCGCCTTCGACGTCTCCCCCAGCGCGGTCGCCGAGGCGGGCGTGCGGCTGGCCGCGGCCGGACGGGACGACGTCACCCTCGAGGTCGCCGACCTGCTCGCCCTGCCGGAGCGCTGGCGCGGCCGGTTCGACCTGGTGGTGGAGGTGTTCACCGTGCAGGCGCTGCCACGGGGGCTCCGTGAACAGGCGGTGGCCGCGGTGGTCTCGCTGGTGGCGCCGGGCGGCACGCTGCTGGTGGTGCAGGGCCTCGCACCGGCCGACGACGACGGGGCGGGCCCGCCCTGGCTGCTGACCCGGGAGGAGATGGGCTGGTTCGCCCGCGACGGGCTGTCGGTGGTGACCTCGGAGGTGCTGCCGGAGGGCCCGGGCTGGCCGCTGCAGCGGGCCGAGCTGCACCGTCCGCACCGGTCCGGCTGACCGTTCGGAGGCTGGGGACCGGGGCACTACAGTGCCAGGGTGCATCTCGCCCAGTCAGAACGCGCCGCCCTCTGCGACCTGCTCGACTCGGTGGGTCCCGCGGCGCCGACGCTGTGCGGCAGCTGGACGACCCACGACCTGGCCGCGCACCTGTGGGTGCGCGAGACCGACCCGCTGGGCGCGCCCGGCATCGTGGCCAGACCGCTGGCCGGTCTGACCGAGAAGCGGATGAGCGAGACCAAGGAGCGCTGGGAGTACGCCGAGCTGGTCGACAAGATCCGCAAGGGGCCCGCACGGTTCTCGGTGTTCGCCCTGCCCGGGGTGGACGAGCCGGCCAACGCCACGGAGTTCCTGGTGCACCATGAGGACGTCCGCCGGGCCGGGCCCGACCCGGCGCCGCCGCGGGACCTGGGCGCGGAGACCGAGGACTGGGTCTGGCGCCGCCTCAAGCTGCTGGGGCGGGCGTTCTTCCGCCGGGCCCCGGTCGGGGTGGTGCTGGAGCGCTCCGACGACGGCCAGGCCTCGGGCGACGACCGGCAGCTGCGGGTCTCCTCCGGTGCCGACACCGTGACCCTGGTCGGTCGCCCCTCGGAGCTGCTGCTCTACGGCCACGGCCGTGGCGCGGTGGCCGACCTGCAGGTGATCGGTGAGGACGAGCCCGTGCGGGCCCTCACCGACGCCGACTTCAGCCTGTGACCCCCCGAGCAGAGGAGGACCCGATGTCCGACGTGTACCGCGAGCGCGACGAGGCCGACGCCCAGGAGCAGGCCCGCGACCTCGACCCCACCACCGACCCCAGCCCGGACGCCCCCGAGCGGCTGCCGGCCGAGGCCGACCCGGCCGACGTCAGCGACCAGTGGCGCGACGTCCCCCTCGACGAGGACTGAGACCCGCCGCAGCCCTCATCCCGCCGACGGGCCGTCGGCGCGTTCGCGGTAGTGGGGGCTGTGGATCAGCCCGAGCACGTGGCCGAAGGGGTCGATGACCGACGCCGTGGCGAAACCGGCCTCGCGCTCGACCACCGGCTCGAACGGGCGCGCGCCCAGGTCGAGCAGGCGCTGCACCGTGCCGGGGAGGTCGTCGACGTGCCAGCGGGCGACCACCCCGCCGGTGGCGGACGTCCAGGGCTCGGGCAGGTAGCGGCGGTCGATCAGGCCGAGCTCGTCCTCGGCGTCGCCGATCCGGAACTCGACGTAGGCCGGCTGGTCGGCGTCGGGGCGCTGGAAGTAGGGCTCGACGCCGAGGAAGCGGGCGTACCAGTCCCGTGCCGCGGCGACGTCCTCCACCGCCAGGTTGACCTGCGCCAGCCCGCGCAGCGGTCCGCTCATCCTCGTCCTCCCTCGTGCCGGTCTGCCTGCCGGTCACGGTAGGGGCCCGCGGGCGCCGGCGCCAGGGTCAGGGGTCGCGGTGGTGCGGGGAGTTCCGCAGCCGGATCCCGGAGAAGCCCAGCCCCGACCCGACCACCTCGGCCCACCAGCCGAACAGGTCGGAGGTGACCCGCAGCTCGATCCCGGCCGCCGCGTGCAGCCCGGCCAGGTCGTCCAGCGCCTCCGGCGCCCGCAGCGGGTGGACCGGCCGCTCGGCGACGGAGGCGTGCACCGGCGTGCCGAAGGGCCGGAAGTCCCGGGCGTCGAACGGGTAGGCGTACAGCGTCGTGGTCAGCAGCGGCCGCAGCCAGCCGTGCTCGATGACGTGGACGCGCTCCGTCCCGCGGCCGAGCAGCCGGTCGGCGACGGCGGGGTCGGTGCCGGGCTCGCGCCAGGCCATCGCCCGCGGGCACTGCCGGGGGAACCAGTAGTCGGGGCACCGCGCCCCGTCGACGGCCCAGACGTAGGCCTCCGGCTGCCGCGCGGTGGCGGCGACGTGCGGGACGAACCCGGTGATCGTGGGGTCCTCGCTGAGGTGCCAGACCTCCCCGGCCGGGGCCCGTCCCGCCGCCACGCTCAGCCCAGCTTCTCCAGGATGAGCTCGCGCACCCGGCCGGCGTCGGCCTGTCCGCGCATCTCCTTCATCACCGCACCGATCAGCGCGCCGGCGGCCTGCACCTTGCCGCCGCGGATCTTCTCCGCGACGTCGGGGTTGGCCGCGATCGCCTTGTCGACCGCCGCGCCCAGGGCCCCGTCGTCGGAGACCACCGCCAGCCCGCGGCCCTCGACCACCTCCGCCGGCGAGCCCTCGCCGGCGAGCACGCCCTCGATGACCTGGCGGGCCAGCTTGTCGTTGACGGTGCCGGCCTCGACCAGCTGCTGCACCTCGGCCACCTGCGCCGGGGTGATGGCCAGGGCGTCCAGCTCGGTGCCGGACTCGTTGGCCCGCCGGGCCAGCTCACCGACCCACCACTTGCGGGCGGGCTGCGGGGCGCAGCCGGCGGCGACCGTCTGCTCGATCAGGTCCAGCGCGCCGGAGCTGACGACGTCACGCATCTCCAGCTCGGAGTAGCCCCACTCCTCGCGCAACCGGCGTCGCCGCTCGGCCGGCGGCTCGGGCAGGGTGGCGCGCAGCTGCTCCACCCACTCCCGGCTCGGCGCGATCGGCACCAGGTCGGGCTCGGGGAAGTAGCGGTAGTCCTCGGCGGTCTCCTTGGAGCGGCCCGGGGAGGTGGTACCGGTGTCCTCGTGCCAGTGCCGGGTCTCCTGGGTGATCGCGGTGCCCTCGCTCAGCAGCGCGGCCTGCCGGGTGATCTCGTAGCGCACCGAGCGCTCGACGCTGCGGAAGGAGTTGACGTTCTTGGTCTCGGTGCGGGTGCCGAGGGGCTGGGTCGGGTCGGTGCGCAGCGAGACGTTGACGTCGCAGCGCAGCGAGCCCTGCTCCATCCGGACGTCGGAGACGTCGAGGGCCCGCAGCAGGTCGCGCAGCGCCTCCACGTAGGCCCGGGCCACCTCCGGCGCGCGGGCGCCGGTGCCGGTGATCGGCTTGGTGACGATCTCGATCAGCGGCACGCCGGAGCGGTTGTAGTCGAGCAGGGAGTGGCTGGCGCCGTGGATGCGTCCGGTGGAGCCGCCGACGTGCAGCGACTTGCCGGTGTCCTCCTCCATGTGCGCCCGCTCGATCTCGACCCGGAACGGCTCGCCGTCCACGTCGACGTCGAGGAAGCCGTCGAAGGCGATCGGCTCGTCGTACTGCGAGGTCTGGAAGTTCTTCGGCATGTCGGGGTAGAAGTAGTTCTTCCGGGCGAAGCGGCACCAGTCGGCGATCGAGCAGCCGAGCGCGAGCCCGATCCGCATCGCCGACTCCACCGCCGTCCGGTTGACCACCGGCATCGCCCCCGGAAGCCCCAGGCAGACCGGGCAGGTCTGGGTGTTGGGCGGGGCGCCGAAGGCGGTGGAGCAGCC
This sequence comes from Desertihabitans aurantiacus, assembly GCF_003344635.1. Classification (GTDB taxonomy): domain Bacteria; phylum Actinomycetota; class Actinomycetes; order Propionibacteriales; family Propionibacteriaceae; genus Desertihabitans; species Desertihabitans aurantiacus. The sequence continues at coordinate 13,599 of NZ_QPKK01000046.1, read as the reverse complement.
GCAGAACATCTTCGAGCGGGTGCTCAGCTCGACGTGGACCTCCAGGCCCAGCACCGGGTCGAAGGAGCGCAGCGCCTCCTCGTATCCCATCACGGTCGCGGTCACGCCGACACCTCCTGCAGCTGGGGGATCCGGTTCAGCAGCGGGCCGCCCCACTGCTCGGTGAGCGCCCGCTCCAGCGCCGCGCCCACCCGGTAGAGGCGGTCGTCGGCCATCGGCGGTGCCATCACCTGGACGCCGACCGGCAGCCCGTCCTCCGGCGCGAGCCCGGCGGGGAAGGACGCCGCGGCGTTGCCGGCGAGGTTGCTCGGCAGCGTGCACAGGTCGGCCTTGTACATCGCCAGCGGGTCGTCCACCCGCTCCCCCAGCGGCCACGGGGTGCTGGGGGTGGTGGGCGAGACCAGCACGTCGCAGCGCTCGAAGGCGGCGTCGAAGTCGCGCTTGATCAGGGTGCGCACCTTCTGCGCCGAGCCGTAGTAGGCGTCGTAGTAGCCGCTGGACAGCGCGTAGGTGCCGATGATGATGCGCCGCTTCACCTCCGCGCCGAAGCCGGCCTCGCGGGTGAGGTTCATCACCTCCTCCGCGCTGCGGGTGCCGTCGTCGCCGACCCGCAGCCCGAAGCGCATGGCGTCGAAACGGGCCAGGTTGGAGGACGCCTCGCTCGGCATGATCAGGTAGTAGGCCCCCAGGGCGGCGTCGAAGCTCGGGCAGGAGACCTCGACGACCTCCGCGCCCAGCCCCGACAGCAGCTCGACGGCCTCGGTGAAGCGCTGCTCGACACCCGGGGCGTAGCCCTCGCCGCCGAGCTCGCGGACCACGCCGATCCGCATCCCCGCCACGTCGCCGGAGCGGGCAGCGGTGACCACGTCGGGGACGGGGGCGTCGATGGAGGTGGAGTCGAGCGGGTCGTGGCCGGCGATCACCTGGTGCAGCAGCGCGGCGTCGAGGACGGTGCGCGCGCAGGGCCCGGGCTGGTCGAGGCTGGAGGCCAGCGCGACCAGGCCGTAGCGGGAGGTGCCGCCGTAGGTCGGCTTGACCCCGACCGTGCCGGTGACCGCCGCGGGCTGGCGGATCGAGCCACCGGTGTCGGTGCCGATGGTCAGCGGGGCCTCGAAGGCGGCCAGCGCGGCGGCCGAGCCGCCACCGGAGCCACCAGGGATCCGGCTGGTGTCCCACGGGTTGCGGGTCGGGCCGTAGGCGCTGTTCTCGGTGGAGGAGCCCATCGCGAACTCGTCCATGTTGGTCTTGCCCAGCACGACCAGCCCGGCCTCGAGCAGCCGGCGGGTGACGGTGGCGTCGTAGGGCGGGTGCCAGTCCCGCAGCATCCTCGACCCGCAGGTGGTCGGCGCGCCGCGCATGGTGAGGACGTCCTTGAGCCCGAGCGGGACGCCGGCCAGCGGGCCCACCGGCTCCCCGGCGGCGACCTTCGCGTCGACCGCGCGGGCGGCCTCGAGAGCGCGCTCGCCGTCGACGTGCAGGAAGGCGTGCACCACCTCGTCGACCGCCTCGATGCGGTCGAGGTGGGCGCGGGTGACCTCCTCGCTGGAGTGCTCGCCGGCGGCGATCCCGGCGGCCAGCTCGGCCGCGGTGCGGTGCAGCAGCTCGCTCATCAGGCCTCCTCCCCCAGGATCCGGGGCACCCGGAAGCGCTCCTCCTCCGCGGCCGGCGCACCGGCCAGCACGTCCTCGCGCGGCAGCGACGGTCGCACCTCGTCCTCGCGGAAGACGTTGGTCAGCGGCAGGGCGTGGGAGGTGGGCTCGATGTCGGGCCCGGCGACCTGCTGCACCGAGGCGACCGACTCCAGGATCACGTCCAGCTGCGGGGCCAGGTGCTCCAGCTCGGCCTCGCTCAGCTCGATCCGGGCCAGCTTCGCCAGCCGGGCCACGTCGTCGGTGGTCAACGCCACAGGGGCTCCCCTCGGGTGGTCGGACGGGTTCCGGCGGATCGGCCGGACCGGCTGCTCATCCTAGGGGAACACCGCCGGTGCGCGTGGTCGCGGACGCCCCGGCGGCCGGCCGGGGACCGGACCGTGACACCCCCGCAACACCGATGGGTGAGAATGACCCCGTGTTCCTGATGCGCGTCTCGCTCCCCGACCGTCCGGGCTCGCTGGGCCTCATCGCCAGCGCGGTGGGCACCGTGGGCGCCGACATCCGCTCGATCCAGATCGTCGGCAAGGAGCACGGACAAGCCATCGACGACTTCACCCTGACGCTGCCGAACGGGGCGATGCCGGACAACCTGGTCAGCGCCTGCACCGCGATCGAGGGGGTGCGGGTGCTGTGGTTCTCCCGCTACCCCGAGGGCGGCAGCCTGCAGTCCGACATCGAGGCGCTGGAGCGGATGCAGCGCCACCCCGACCAGGCCGCCCAGCTGCTCACCGAGTCCGCCCCGCTGGTCTTCCACGGGCACTGGGCGCTGCTCGTGGACGGCCGGGCCGGTGAGGTGGTGTTCGGCACCGACATGGCGCCCGAGCTCACCCCCGAGGGCATGCGGGCGCTGGGGCTGCTGGAGGAGATGCACACCGTCGAGCTGCCCAGCGACTGGCTGCCGTCGTGGGGTGAGACCACCGCCGCGGTGGCCCCGGTCGGCGACGGGCTGAGCATCGTGGTCGGGCGCCAGGGCGGGCCGGAGTTCCTGGCCTCGGAGCTGGCCCGGCTCAAGCACCTCTGCGGGATGGTCGCCAGCGCCTGAGCCGGCGGTCAGCCGGTGGTCAGCTGGGTGACCAGGAACCAGAACACCCCGGCCACCACCAGCAGTGCGCCGACGAAGGCCAGCACCACCCAGAACCGCGCGCGCTTCTTGCTCCGCGTGCTCGGCACGAGCTCGGGACCCCAGTCACCGAGGTTGGGGCGGACCTGGGCGGGGGTGCGGCCGTTGAGGTTGAGGTCGGAGAAGAGGCGCACACCGGCAGCGTAGCCGGGCGCGGTAGCCCGCCGCTGTCGGAGCGTCCGGGCAGAATGAGCACGTGACGAGCACCGACGAAGGTGGGCCCGGGGTGGCCGGCGAGGCCGGCACGACCGAGGTCCAGCAGCGGGTCGCCGAGCTGACCGCGCGGCTCGAGGAGGCCCGGCTGGCCTACTACGACCGCGACGAGTCGATCATGTCCGACGCCGAGTACGACCGGCTCGAGCGCGAGCTCCGGGCGCTGGAGGAGGCGCACCCCCAGCTGCGCCGGCCCGACTCCCCCACCCGCACCGTCGGCGGCGTGGTCGGGGCCTCCTTCGCACCGGTGGAGCACCTGCAGCGGATGCTCAGCCTCGACAACGCCTTCACCGCCGAGGAGATGGCCGAGTGGGACGCCCGTGCCCGGCGCGAGCTGGGCGAGCAGGCCTTCTCCTACCTCACCGAGCTGAAGATCGACGGCCTGGCGGTCGCCCTGGTCTACGAGGACGGCGAGCTGGTGCGGGCGGCCACCCGCGGCGACGGCCGGGTCGGTGAGGACATCACCGCCAACGTCCGCACCCTGGCCTCGGTACCGCAGCGGCTGGCCACCGACGACCCGCCGGCGCTGGTCGAGGTGCGGGGCGAGGTGTTCTACCCGGTGGCGGAGTTCGAGCGCCTCAACGAGGCCCAGGCCGCGGCCGGCAAGCCGCCCTACGCCAACCCCCGCAACACCGCCGCCGGCTCGCTGCGGCAGAAGGACCCGGCGGTGACGGCGTCGCGGAAGCTCGCGATGTACGTGCACGGGATCGGCGCCCGGCAGGGGGTCGCCGTGCGCAGCCAGTCCGAGATCTACGCCCTGCTGGCCGGCTGGGGGCTGCCCACCAGTCCGCACACCGAGGTGCTGTCGGACCTGGACGCGGTCAACCGCTACATCAAGCGCTGGGGCGAGCACCGCCACGACATCGAGCACGAGATCGACGGGGTCGTGGTCAAGGTGGACGAGTTCGCCGCCCAGGGCCAGCTCGGCTCCACCAGCCGGGCCCCGCGGTGGGCGATCGCCTTCAAGTACCCACCGGAGGAGGTGACCACGAAGCTGCTGCACATCGACGTCAACGTCGGCCGCACCGGCCGGGTCACCCCGTACGCGGTGATGGAGCCGGTCACCGTCGCCGGGTCGACGGTGGAGCTGGCGACCCTGCACAACGCCTTCGAGGTGAAGCGCAAGGACGTCCGGATCGGCGACACCGTGGTGCTGCGCAAGGCCGGCGACGTCATCCCCGAGGTGCTCGGCCCGGTGCTGGCGCTGCGCACCGACGACGTCCGCGAGTTCGTGATGCCCACCGAGTGCCCCTCCTGCGGCAGCCCGGTCGGCCCGGTGCGCGAGGGTGACAAGGACTGGCGCTGTCCCAACGCCCAGCACTGCCCCGCCCAGCTGCGGGAACGGGTGTTCGCCCTGGCCGGACGCGGCGGCTTCGACATCGAGGCGCTCGGCTGGGAGGCCTCGATCGCGCTGGTCGACCCCGAGCACGGACGTCCCGACGACGCCACCGAGCCGCGGCAGACGCCGGTGCTCACGTCCGAGGCCGGGCTGTTCGACCTGACCGTGGAGGACCTGGCCGACGTGCGGGTGTGGCGGCGCCGCAAGCGGGGCGGGGTGGAGCAGCCGCCCGCGCTCGAGCCGTTCTTCTACACCGCCGGCAACGCGAAGAACCCGCCGGCGCCGCGGGCGACCACGCTGACCCTGATGGAGGAGCTGGAGAAGGCCAAGAGCCAGCCGCTGTGGCGGGTGCTGGTGGCGCTGTCGATCCGCCACGTCGGTCCGACCGCGGCGCGGGCGCTGGCCCAGGCCTTCGGCTCGATCGAGGCGATCCGGGCGGCCAGCACCGACGAGCTGGCCGACACCGACGGGGTGGGCCGGATCATCGCGGAGTCGGTGCAGGAGTGGTTCACCGTCGACTGGCACCGCGAGATCGTCCAGCGGTGGGCCGCCGCCGGGGTGCGGATGGCCGACGAGGTCGACACCGCCACCGAGAAGACGCTGGAGGGACTGACCCTGGTGGTCACCGGTTCGTTGGAGGGGTTCACCCGCGACGAGATCAAGGAGGCCATCCTCAGCCGGGGCGGGAAGGCGTCGGGGTCCGTGTCGAAGAAGACCGACTACGTGGTCGTCGGTGAGAATGCGGGGAGCAAGGAGGCGAAGGCCCGCGAGCTGGGACGTCCCGTCCTGACCGAGGAGCAGTTCGTCGTCCTGCTGGAGCAGGGGCCGGCCGGGCTCGGGTGACCCGGCGGGGCGGACGAGCGAAGGAGCGGGACATGGGCACGCGGGACGCACGACCCTCCCGTCCGGTCGACGTCATCCGGCTGGCGCTGTTCGCCGCCGTCGGTGCGCTCGGCATCGGGTCGATCTACCTCGGGCTCGGCGGGGCCACGCTGCTGTCGATGCTGGCCTTCGCCGTCACGGTGGCGGTGGTCACGGTCAGTCCGTCGCGCCGGGCCGAGCGCTCCGTGCGGCCCGCGCTCGGACGTCCGGAGGCCACCGAGATCGGGCTGCTGCTGGTGGTGCTCGGGGTGGTCGCCCTGTTCGTCCGCTTCGCGCTCGGGGTGACCGACTCCGGTGCCGCGTTCCCCGCCTGGTTGTGCGCGCTGGCGGCGGTCGGGCTCAACCGCCTGCTGCGGTACGGCCGTGGTTACCTCGTCGGCACCGAGCGCGCCGAACGCTGCCTCGGGCTGCTCGAGGCCGAGCTGGCCTCGTCCGAGCAGGCCGCGCCGGGCACCGACGATGCGGCCGACCTGCGGGCCGAGCGGCACCTGGTCCGACGCGCGCACGACGCGCTGGCCCGCGAGCTCGACCTGCTGGCCGCCGAGCAGGTCGGCTGGGACGAGGTGGAGGTGGCCCGCCGCGATGCCGTCGAGCTGCTGCGGCGGATGCCGCGCCGCGGTGAGCGGGAGCGTCCCGTGGTGCGGCCGGTGGCGGTGTCGGTGCGCCGCCGCGGCTGAGGCACGGCGTGCACGCGAGCCCCACTGAGGGTCAGGGCGTGGAGACGTCGACCGCCGAAGGCTCGGAGCCGATCGCCCACCCGCTGCGGGCTGCGCTCGAGGACGCCTTCGGCATCGCCGTGGACCGGGTCGAGCGCATCCACGCCGGCACCGCCTCGGACAACTTCCGGGTCACCGCCCGCGACGGCGGACGGTGGTTCGCCAAGGTGCACCGGTCGGCCGGCGAGGCGGCGGCCGCTGCCCGGGCGGTCGAGCTGACCGAGTTCGCGCGGCGTGGCGGGACGCCGGTGCCGGGCCTGCGCCGGAGCGTCGACCGTGCGGTCGTGGCGCGCAGCCACGGTCTGGCCCTCTCGGTGTGGGAGTACGTCGACGGGGAGACCGCCGAGACCGGCCTGCGAGGTCCCCGCTGGCACGCGGTCGGGGCCGTGCTCGGACGGCTGCACCGCCACCTGGCGACCCATCCGTCCGGGCGGCCCGTCCTCGCTGATCCGGTGCAGCTGATCGACCCCGGTGCCACCGCCGCCGGCTACGACCGGCTGATCGAGCAGTACCGCCGTCCTGGCGCCACTCGGGACGAGTTCACGCGCTGGGCGCTCGACGCCCTCCGCCAGCGGCGTGCCCTGCTGCCCGAGGTCGTCGGCCTGCTCCGAGGGCTGCCGCCGCTGACGACCCAGATCCTGCATGGTGACCTGGCTGCGCCCAACGTCCTGCTGCGCGGCGACGAGGTGGCGGCGGTGATCGACTTCCAGCCGCCCACCAGGGGGTTCCTGGCCTGGGAGGTCGCCCGCATCGCCGGCGACCCGCGCACCCTCGCGGTGCCGCGCTGGCGGGCCGAGCTGCCTGGTCTCCTCGACAGCTACCGGGCCGCGCACCCGACGGTGCCGTCGGCCGACCTGGACGCGGTGCTGGCCGTCGGTGCGGCCTACACCCTCGCCTCGACCTACCCGCTGTCGGTGCTCGTCGACCGCCGCGGCCGGGCCGACCACGCGCTGCAGACCTACGCCCGGCAGCGTCACGCGGCGGCGCTGGCGATGTTCGAGGCGGCGACGACCCGCCCTTGACCGGACGTGCCATCTGGGTCCCTCACACCCGGGGCGTCAGGTCGACCGTCCGCGGAGGCAGGTCGAACGGGGAGTAGGTCGTCACGTGGTCGCCGGGGTGCAGCCGGACGTCCTCGCGGTAGCGCGCGGCGAGCTCGTCCTCCGCGGACGCGTCGCCGGCGTCCGCGGTGACGAGAAGCCGAGCCAGCTCGTCGGTCTCCGTCGGCTCCAGCGGGTGCTCGGTCGCCTCCCAGCCGTCCCACAGCAGCATCTCGTCGCCGAAGCGGTGCGCCACCTCGAAGACGACGTAGGTGCGGACGAAGTCGGGGCCGGCGAGCTCGGGAGCGCCGTAGACGCCGTACCGGCTGAGGTCGCGGTCCCCCGCGCGCCAGCCCAGCCAGGCCTCGGCCGCGGTCTCGAACGGCGCGTGGTGACCGGCCGGGATGTCGAGGACGTCGAAGGGGTGCCCGTCGCCCAGCTCGGGGTCCGCTCGCCGCCACCGCCCGTCCTGCCAACGCTCGGCCACGACGTGGTCGGCTGCCCAGTCGGAGGCGAAGTAGTGGGCGAAGCCGACCCGCGTCCGGGCCGGGACGCCACGCTGGCGCAGGGCCCCCACCACCAGCAGCGAGTGGTCGCGGCAGCAGCCGGCCACCTTGTCGGCGGTCGCCCGGGGCCGGGTGAGGTCGTCGGGGTGACGCCGGGAGTCGAGGTCGAGGATGGCCTCGACCCAACGGCTGTCGACCTCCGGCCAGCGCTCCTGCGGCAGGTCGGGCAGCTCGGCGCGGTAGTGGGCCACCAGGTTGCGCGAGACGGCGCACAGGTTGGACAGGTCGTCCGGCACCTCCTGCAGCCGCGCGGCGTGGCGCCCCGGGTCGGAGAACCGGGACTGCCGGGCGAAGACGTCGACGTCGACCACGAACCGATCGTGCCAGACGCGGCCGTCGCCGGGCAGACCCGCGTGCCTGCGGGTGCTGGGTCGCTCGTGAGAGGTCAGCGCCGGAGGACGTCGACCGCGTGCTCCAGGGTGGCGAGCAGCTGCGCGGGCGGGTCCTCGGGTGCGCTGTCGCGCAGGTGGGTGAGCCCGCGCAGCAGGATGCGCACCGCGAAGGTCTCGGCGGGCACGCGGTGGCGGTAGAGGTACCGCTCGACCAGTCCCAGCCGGGCGCCGGTGGCCCAACCGGAGTCGTCGGCCCAGAACCAGAACTTCGGCAGGCCGATCAGCGGGTCCTCGAAGGCGGCGTGCTCGAAGTCGACCCAGCCGACCCGGCCACCGTCCTCGACGAGGACGTTGAGCGGGTTCAGGTCACCGCTGGTGAAGACCAGCGGCCTGCGGTGGTCGGCGAGGTGCGTACCGAGCAGGTCGATCGCCCGGTCGACGAGCGGGGTGGCGGCCCAGGCGGTGTCGCCGGCGAGGACGTCGGCCAGCTCCTCGTCCAGGGTCCGGCGGGCCAGTGCCCGGCTCTCCGGCAGGGCTGCCAGCTGCGCGGTGAGGGCGTGCAGCTCATCGACCGCGGTGCTCCAGAGCCGGCAGGTGCGGTCTCCGGTGGCGAGATCGGGCACCTGCAACCACGGCAGCACCTCCCCTGGCAGCGTCGTCATGACGACGACCTCGAAGGGACCGCTGTCGGTCTGCACCGGCACCGGGCCGACCAGCAGACGCGGGGAGCGCGCGCCGACCTCGGACAGGAGCCGCAGGGCGGTCGCCTCGACGTCGAGGCGGCTGGACGTCGCAGGAGCCGCCTTCGCCACGCACTCCAGCCGCCCGGCCGGCGTGGCCACCGTCAGCCGGGCCGGGAACGGCGACGGGTACCGGCGGTAGGGCTCAACGTGCTCGACCCGGCTGCCGGGCGCCACCGCCTCCGCGGCCGCCCGGTGGATCTGCTCCTCGGTGCCCATCGGACCGGACGCTAGCGCCGACCAGGGCGCCTCGCCTCCCCTTTCCCCGCTCCCTACCTGCTCGCGGGGACTGCCCGGCTCGCCTGGCCGGTCCGCGGCAGCAGGCCGATGGCGGTCTCGGCCACCCTCTCCAGCCGGTCGCCGTCCATCCCTGCCTTGCCGAGGGCCTCCATGCCACGAAGAACGGCCAGCACGAGGGTGGAGAGCTCGTCGGCGTCGGCCGCGGGGTCGAGGTCGCCGTGACGCTGCGCGGCGCGGATGTCATCGGCCAGTGCCGTGGCGATGCGCTCCAGCGCCCGCCGGGATCGAGCGGTGACGTCGGGGTCGTGCTCGGAGAGCTCGGCCGTGCCCTTCGCCAGGAGGCATCCGCGACGGAGCTCGTCGGCGGCGACCCCGGCCGCCGCCGCACGGATGTGGACGCACAGTCGGACGAAGGCACCGTCGTCCGGGCCGGTCAACCCGTCCGCCACTGCGTCGGCGATGCGCGCGCAGTAGGCGTCGAAGACCCGCAGGAACAGCTGCCGCTTCCCGCCGAAGGCGCCGTACAGACTGCCCTTGCCCAGGCCGGTCGCCGCGACGATGGCGTCCATGCTCGTCCCGGCGTAGCCCGTGGTCCAGAACTGCTCGCGCGCACGCTCGAGGACCGCTTCCTCGTCGAACTCCCTCGGTCTGGCCACGCCTCCAGGCTATCCGTTGTTGACGATCCAGTCCATTACCGATTAGCGTTTTGGACGGGACAGTCAATTACGCGCTCGGTCAGTCCGCAGCCAGCTCATGACCAGGACCCGGTGGATCGCCGGTCATGCGGGGCGGACCTGGCGGATACGCACGGAGGAGGAGCAGAAGTGACGAGCAACGAAGAGGTCGTCCGTGAGGCCTACCGGCTGGCGGAGGGGGACGTCCTCGATGGACCCGGATTCCGCGCCCTGTTCACCGAGGACGGGACGTTCAACGACATGCCGAACTCGCTGACCTTCCGCGGAGACCAGATCCCGCACGCACTGGCTGGCCTCGCGAGCGCCTTCCCCGACATCCACCGCGAGCTGCTGAGCGTGCATGCGGTCGGTGATGTCGTCGCCGTCGAGCTGCGGATCCAGGGGACGCATCTCGGCGCGTTCCCGACCCCGGTCGGCGCCATCCCTCCGACCGGCCGCCGGATCGACGTGCCGACGGCTGACCTCTGGCACCTCCGTGAGGGGAGGATCGAGACCTTCAGCTGCTACAACGCGGCGAATGTGTGGCTCGCGCAGCTCGGAGCCTCCCCCGACTTCAGGTCAGCGATCGAGGCCGCCGAGACGACCGCCGCAGGGGCGTAGCCGTACCGCGGGATCAGCACCTGCGGTCGACAGCGGCGCTGCAGCAGCACCTCACGACGGTTCCCAGGCGCCTTGCTCACGGATCGCCGTCGTGATGCGCCGGCTGATCTCGCGCAGCTGACGTCCCTGCGCTCCCGTCAGCCGGTCGAGCACGAGCCGATGCACGACCTGCACGTGGCCAGGGGTGGCGTCCAGGACCTTCGCATGGCCGGAGTCGGTCAGGACGGCCAACGTGTAGCGCCCGTCAACCGGGTCAGGCGTCCTTCGCAGCCAACCCCGAGCGCCCAGGCGTGCCGCCGCCCGCGACAGCCGCGACAACGTGCTGTTCGCATAGCCCGCCAGGACACTCATGCGCAGCGTGCGCTCGGGCGCCTGGGCGAGCGCGTACAGCACGCCGTACTCGAAGTGGGTCAGCTGAGCGTCCCGCTGCAGCTGGCTGTCGAGGGCGACCGGCAACCACTCCAGCAGGGTCGCGAGGGCGGCCCAGGTCTCGAGGTCGTCACCGGTGAGCGACGCCGGTGGACCGGTCTCCCGAGGATCGCCCATGGTGACAGCCTAGGTGCAGCGCCGGCCCGACCTCGACACTTTGACTTGCCCAGGAAAGTCACTAGGTTGAGAACTGACTTCCTGGGCAAGTAAACGAGAGGGGCGGGGCGGTGGAGCTCGGGCTCAACGGCAAGAGGGCGTTCGTGAGCGGGTCGACGCAGGGGATCGGCTACGCGATCGCCAGGGCCCTGCTGGCGGAGGGTGCTGAGGTCGTCGTCAACGGACGCAGCGCGGAGCGGGTCGACGCTGCGGTGCGCGAGCTGAGCGGGGCCGTGCCCGGCGGGACCGTCTCCGGACTTGCGGCCGACTTCGCCGACGCCGAGCAGGTGCGAGAGCTGCTCGACGGGCTCGACGAGATCGACATCCTCGTCAACAACGTCGGTGTCTTCGAGATCGGCACCTTCGGCGACATCAGCGATCGCGACTGGCAGCGGTACTTCGACATCAACGTCATGAGCGGTGTCCGCCTGTCGCGTCACGCCCTCCCGAGCATGCTGGGCAAGGGATGGGGCCGGATCATCTTCATCAGCAGCGAGGCCGGCGTGGACGTCCCGGCTGACATGACCCACTACGGGACCACCAAGGCGGGCGTGCTCGCACTGGCCAACGGGCTGGCCAAGACCACCCGTGGCACCGCTGTCACCGTCAACACGGTCCTGGGCGGGCCGACGTACTCCGCAGGGGTCGCCTCCGCGGTGGAGCAAGCGGCCGAGGCGCGTGGAGTCCCCGCCGATGAGATGAGAAGTGCCCTCGCGGCCGCTCGCGCGACCTCGTTGCTGCAGCGCTTCATCGAGCCCGACGAGATCGCGCACCTGGTCGCCTACCTGGCCAGCCCGCTCTCCTCGGCCACGAACGGTGCCGCGCTGCGCGCAGAGGGCGGAGTCCTCAGCACCACGCTCTGAAGGCGAGGAGCGGGCGCGGCGCCCGGCTGGCCGCCCACACCCTGCCTCCTCGACGACCTCCGCACCGACCGCGGCATCACCGTCGACCTGGACAGCCACCGGCACCGGCCCAGGCCGCCCGGGACGGCGCTGGAGCGGCTCGGTCTACCCGGCGATGCGGACGCGGGCGCACTGGTAGTGCCCGCCGTCGGCGAACCGGTCCCAGACCGTGAGGGACTCGACGGTGCCGACGGTGCCCAGCAACGCCACGACCTCGTCGTCGGTGCGCTGCTGGAAGAAGCGGCCGGCCTCGTCGGTCCGCTCCTGCGCGGTGTCCGCACCCCACAGGCCGACGTCGAGCAGGCCACCGGGTCGGACCACCCGGCCCAGCTCGGCGACCGCCACGTCGAGGTCGTCGCCCTCCAGGTGCATCAGGGTGCTCATCGTCCAGGCGGCGTCGACCGAGGCGTCGGCAAACGGGAGGGAGGTCGCCGAGGCCACCACCGCCGTCAGCCCCTCCTCCCGGCACAACGCCACGCCCACCGGCGACAGGTCGACACCGGCGTAGCGGAGTCCGGATCTGCTGAGCGCGACCCCGTCCCGCCCGGCGCCGCAGCCGACCTCGAGCACGGACCCGAGCCCCTCGCTGTGGCAGCGCGTGGTGAAGTCGGTCAGCCGGGCGGTGCGCTCCGGGCCGAGCGGACGGTCGCGCCGGGTCGGCAGCTCCTCGGCGTAGTAGGCGAGCAGACGGTCGCGAACTCCCACGAACGCACGGTAGACCGGCCACGCGCACGTGGACAGGGCCGTCCGAGCTCGGCCCTTCGACCGGCTCAGGGCGCTGGCGCTCGGGTCAGCGGCTGAGCTCGTCGGTGACGAGCTGGGCGGCCCGGACCAGGTGGCGCAGCACCGCGGTGGCCGGGCCGGCGGTCCAGCCGGCGAGCCCGCAGGCGGGGGTGAGCAGCAGCCGCTCGGCGACCTGGGGGCCCAGCTCGAGGGGTCGCAGCAGGTGGAGGGCGCGGTCGGTGAGGCGGTCCGGGCTGAGCACCGCGTCGGCGACCCCGGTCGGCTGGATCCCGAGCCCGATCTCGGCGCGGCCGGCGTCCAGCGTCTCGGCGAGCAGGTCGGCGTCGGCGCGGGTGAGCTGGTCGACGTCGAGCAGCAGCCGTCCGACGCCGGCGTCGAGGACGAGCCGGACGTCCAGCCCGGCGGCGCAGCAGTGCAGCGCCACCTGCTCCGCGCCGGCGTCGCGCACGGCGCCGGTCACCGTCTCGAGGGCGGAGGAGAGCTCGGCCGGCTCCACCGCCCGGTGCCGGGAGAAGCCGCTGGCGGTGCCGATCCGGCCGTCCTGGACGGCGGGCAGGGCCGGCTCGTCGAGCTGCACGGTCAGCGTGAGGGCGGGGAGCCGGCGGCGCAGCTCGGCCACCAGGTCACCGAGCCCCTCGGCCAGGCTCTCCCCCAGCTCGCGGCGGGCGCCGGAGTCGGCCAGCACCCGGTCACCGCGCGGACGCTCGACGGTGGCGGCCAGGGTCCAGGGCCCGGCGGCGGTGAGGGTGAGCTGACCGGTGTAGCCCTGCGCCTCCTCCTCCAGCAGGTCGAGGTCCTGGCGGAGCAGCGAGATCGCCCGCCGGTGGTCGATGCCCGGGGCGTCGGTGAGCCGCCAGCCGGCCGGCTGCAGGTCGAGCCCGAGCCCGACCAGCATCGCCGCGGTGCGCCCGGTGGTGCCGGCGTGCGTCCCCCGGTCAGGCAGCTCGGGCAGGTAGGGCACACCCGGGCTGCCGTTCTCGCCGAGCTCGCCGAGGGTGAGCCGGATCGCGCCGGCGGGGTCGGTGCCCGGCCAGGAGCCGATCCCGGTGGCGCGGGCGGTCACCGCGCGCTCACGGGGACGGAGGGCCCTTCGACAGGCTCAGGGCGCTGGGACGAGGTCGGCTCAGGGCGCTGGGACGAGGTCGGCTCAGGGCGCTGGGACGAGGTCGGCTCAGGGCGCTGGGACGAGGTCGGCTCAGGGCGCTGGGACGAGGTCGGCTCAGGGCGCTGGGG
>NZ_QPKK01000459.1 GCF_003344635.1 Desertihabitans aurantiacus | reverse complement strand
AGCCGGCGCCCCGGCGCACCGTGCACGACGCGGAGAACGGCACCTCGCTGCCGGGCCGGGTGGCCCGGGAGGAGGGAGCGCCGGCCACCGGCGACGCGGCGGTGGACGAGGCCTACGACGGGTTCGGCGCGACCTGGCAGCTGTTCTGGGACGCCTTCGGCCGCGACAGCCTCGACGGTGCCGGGCTGCCGCTGCTGGGCACCGTGCACTACGACCAGAACTACGACAACGCCTTCTGGGACGGCACCCAGATGGTCTTCGGCGACGGTGACGGCGAGGTGTTCCAGCGGTTCACCCTGGCCGTGGACGTCATCGGCCACGAGCTCACCCACGGCGTCATCGACCACACCGCCGCGCTCGTCTACCGGGGGCAGTCGGGAGCGCTGAACGAGAGCATCGCCGACGTGTTCGGGGCGCTGGTGCGCCAGCGGCTGCTGGGCCACAGCGCCGAGCAGGCCGACTGGCTGATCGGCGCCGAGCTGTTCACCGACCAGGTGCAGGGGGTGGCGCTGCGCTCGATGGCGGCCCCCGGGACGGCCTACGACGACGACGTGCTCGGCAAGGACCCGCAGCCGGGCTCGATGGCCGACTACGTCGAGACCACCGACGACAACGGCGGGGTGCACATCAACTCCGGCATCCCCAACCGGGCCTTCCACCTGGCGGCCACCGCGATCGGCGGGAACGCCTGGGAGGCGGCGGGCCAGATCTGGTACGACGTGCTCACCGGCGGCGAGCTGGCCGCCGACTGCGACTTCACCACCTTCGCCGACCTGACCCGGCGGGCCGCGGTCGCGCGTTTCGGCGAGGGTTCGGCCGAGGTCACCGCCGTCGCGCGGGCCTGGCAGGAGGTCGGCGTCACCAGCACCGCCGCCCCGGGCGAGGAGCCGCGCCGACCGGTGCCGCTGGGTCCGGAACCGAGCGAGCCGGTGCCGGCACCCGACCCCGAGCCGGGTGAACCGGTGCAGCCGCCGGAGGAGCCGCCGATCCCGACCGGCCCGCCGGAGCCCGCGGAGACGGACGCCGGCCGGACCGCGCCCGATCCGGGTACGGGGCCGGTGGAGCTGACCCGCTCCGGCGGTCTGGTGGGCTCGACCCGGCGGGCCACCTTCGTGCCCGACGAGCTCGACCCGCCCGACTCCGAGGAGTGGCGGACGCTGCTGAGCGAGCGCAGCTTCTGGACCGCGCTCCCCGAGCCCGAGCCGCAGCCCGACGCCTTCGTCTACCGGCTGGTGGCGGTGCGGGTGGAGGTCGACGTCACCTTCAGCGAGCGCGAGCTGCCCGAGCCGGTCCGCGGGCTGGTGCACCGGACCATCCAGCGCGGCAGCTGAGACGCCGGCGCCCTCCCGGTGGTGAGCCGGGAGGGCGCTGAGGGCGTGCGGTACCCGCGGGTCAGGACTCCGTGCCCGCCCCGGTGCTGCCGGGGCTCGGGTCGGTCGCGGGCGCCGACGACGGGGCCGTGTCCGAGGTGCCCGCGTCGTCGGCGGGACGGGTAGCGGCCGCCGGCGCGGTGGTGGCGGCGCGGGCGCTGGGGGCCTTCTTGGCGGTGGTCGTCGTCTTCTTCGCCGCGCTCTTCCGGGTGCCAGCGAGGCGGTCGCCCGGGGAGCCGGTCCCGGTGGAGGTCGGGCGGGAGGCCGACGTGGACGCCGACTTCTTGGC
>NZ_QPKK01000458.1 GCF_003344635.1 Desertihabitans aurantiacus | reverse complement strand
ATTAGTATCTATTTAATAACCAAAATTGGCGAAAGTATAATTTATGATTTAACAAAAAAAGTTTGGTTACATATATTAAAATTAAAAAGTTCATTCTTTGATAGAAATAGCACAGGGGAATTGTTAAGTAGAATTATCGACGATACTAAATCCATTAACAATTTCATTACTGACACAATCCCCTCCTTTTTTCCATCAATCATAGTCTTATTAGGTTCTGTATTATTTTTATTCTACTTAGATTGGCCTACAGCCTTAGTTTCGTTTATATCGTTTCCAATATATGTCGCGATGATAATACCTATAAGTAATATAATGCAAAAATTATCTTACGATACACAATTACAAACCGCTAAAATTAGCGGTATTATATCTCATGTTTTATCAGAAATAAAACTAGTTAAACTTTCCAATTCTATACACAAAGAGTTCAATAAATCTAATTCTTATCTATTAAATATTTACAATCTAGGTATCAAAGAAGGAATTATAAACGCAATAATAGGACCCATTACTACTATCATTGTTTTATTATCTATGGGTAGTGTATTAGGTTTTGGAGGCTACAGAGTTGCTTCTGGAGCAATAACACCTGGAACATTAATAGCCATCATATTTTATATGACCCAAATTACTGAACCAATCGAAAAATTATCTGGTATCTTTACTGGATATAAAAAATCTGTTGGTGCTAGTAAACGTCTGTATGAAATTATGAACGAAAAAGAAGAAGAATTAAATTCAGGAGACAATGTTATAGAAAATTCTTCTATTCATTTTGATAATGTTTTTTTCAGTTATGACAAACAGACCCCTGTTTTTAAAGGAATATCTTTTTCTATACCCAAAAATAAAACTACAGCTTTAGTAGGTCCTTCAGGTTCAGGTAAAACAACTATCTTAAATCTCATATCCCGCTTATATGAAATCGACGAAGGAGATATTAAATATGGTGATAAATCCTTTTATACCTTTTCATTAACTGAATGGCGAAATAACATAGGTTATGTTATGCAAAATAACAGCATAATAAATGGAACTATAAAAAGCAATATTGCATATTCAACTAAAAACAAAAAACATTCAAACGATATTATACATTATTCTAAATTAGCTTACTCGCACGAGTTTATAAAATCGTTCAAAAATGGCTATAATACTATAATCGGCGAAAAAGGTACCAATCTTTCCGGAGGACAAAAGCAAAGAATTGACATTGCTAGAAGTTTCATAAAGGAGCCCAATATACTACTACTTGATGAAGCCACATCTAATTTAGATAGCGAAAGTGAGAATGTCATTCAACAATCAATCAAAAATATAAGCCAAAATAGAACAACTATCATAGTAGCACACCGCCTTTCCACAATAATAAACGCAGATAAAATAATTTTTATTGATTCAGGACAAGTTACTGGCTCAGGAACACATGATGAACTATTAACCAATCATCAAAAATATAAACAAATGGTTGAATTACAAGGATTATACAAAAATAAATGACACATAAAATCAAAGATGTTAGAATAGCATTATCAAGGAGAAGGAGGAATTTTATATGGCAAAAAGCAAAAAGTTGAAGTTACCAAATCCATGGAAAATCGGAGCTCAAATTGGAACAGCAATAAATTGCAGACAGCATACAAAATATACTTGTAAAACATCTCCAG
>NZ_QPKK01000457.1 GCF_003344635.1 Desertihabitans aurantiacus | reverse complement strand
CGCCCCCGCCCCGCTCACGCCGCCCGAGCCGACGGCGTCCGCGTTCGCCCTCGAGCCCCCGCCCGCCCCGCCGGTGGTGACCGCCACCCAGGCGCCGGCGATGGCGCCGGCGGTCGAGGCCAGCCAGGTGCCCGCCCTGGACGCCCGGGTGGAGTCCTTCCTCAGCACGCTGGCCGCTGCCGAGGCCGGCTCGCCGGAGGTGACCGCCCAGGCCGACGCCGTGCGCACCATGGGCGACGCGGAGATCCGCAAGGCCGCCGAGACCTCCAACCGGCTGCTGCAGACGCCGGTGAAGGCGCTGCGCGAGGGCGGTCTGGCCGAGGGCTCGAAGGTGGGTCGCACCCTGCTGGAGCTGCGCCGCACCGTGGAGGACCTCGACCCCAGCCGCGCCACCGGCACCCGCAAGCTGTTCGGGCTGATCCCCTTCGGTGACCAGGTGGTCGACTACTTCCGGCGCTACCAGTCCTCCCAGGCCCAGCTCGACGGCATCCTGCACAGCCTGCGCAACGGCCAGGACGAGCTGACCCGCGACAACGTGGCGCTCAACCTGGAGAAGCAGCACCTGTGGGCCTCGATGGGCCGACTCAACCAGTACGTCTACATCGCCGAGCGCCTGGACGTCCGGCTGGCCGCCCAGATCGCCGAGCTCGAGCTGAGCGACCCGGACAAGGCCCGCTCGCTGCAGCAGGACGTGCTCTTCTACGTCCGCCAGAAGCACCAGGACCTGCTCACCCAGCTGGCGGTCTCGATCCAGAGCTACCTGGCCATCGACGTCGTCATCAAGAACAACCTCGAGCTCATCAAGGGCGTCGACCGGGCCACCACGACCACCGTCTCCGCGCTGCGCACCGCCGTCATCGTGGCCCAGGCGCTGGGCAACCAGAAGCTGGTGCTGGACCAGATCGGCGCGCTCAACAGCACCACCTCCGGGCTGATCCAGCGCACCTCGGAGATGCTGCGGGACAACTCCGCGGAGATCCAGCAGCAGGCCGCCTCCTCCAGCGTGGGGCTGCCGCAGCTGCAGGCCGCCTTCGCCAACATCTACGCCACCATGGACTCCATCGACGAGTTCAAGCTGCGCGCCCTCGACACCATGTCCACCACGATCGGGACCCTGGAGTCGGAGGTCGTCCGGTCGCGGGCCTACCTGGAGCGGGTGCGCCGGGACGAGGGCAGCAAGGTCGAGGCCCAGCTCGACCTGGACGGCTGAACGGGCGATGGGTTTCTGGGACTGGCTCACCGGGCGTCGCGAGCCACCCGCACCCGACCCGGAGCCGGCACCGCCCGCCCCGGACGAGGACGACGTCCGCGCCGCCCTGGACCGCGTGCTGGCCCGCGCCGAGGCCGAGCGGCTGGCGCCGGCGGTGCGCTCGCGGATCGCCCGGATCGACACCTCGGTGCGCACCGCGCTGCCCCGGCTGCGGACCTTCGGCCTGGGCTCGGTCGAGGGCCACGCGGTGGTCGCCACCGCCACCAGCTACCTGCCCGAGGCGCTCGAGGCCTACCTGCGGCTGCCGCGGTCCTGGGCCGACGAGCGGCCGCTGGACCGCGGCCGGACCGCGCTGATGCTGCTGGTGGACCAGCTCGACCTGCTGGCGGCGAGCACCGAGCAGCTGGCCGACGCCGCCGTCCGCGCGGACGCCCGGGCGCTGGTCGAGCACGGACGCTTCCTGGCCGCCCGGTTCGGCCGCGCCC
>NZ_QPKK01000456.1 GCF_003344635.1 Desertihabitans aurantiacus | reverse complement strand
GCAGCGGCAGCGGCAGCCGGACCGGGGCCAGGGCGTCGCGGAGCCCGACCAGCGCGGTGACCAGCTGCGCGGGCTCCGGCTGGGAGGGCGCCCCGGGGTCGTGGTCCACCGTGCCTCCTCCCGCCCGCCGATGCGGTCGGGCGACCGCTAGGGCGATCCTGCCAGCCCGGACCGCCGGCCGCCCGGGCGGACCGGCAGCCGGCGTCAGGACGACGGCGGCTTCCAGCGCGGGTCGACCTCGGAGTAGGTGGTCGCGGTCTGCCCCAGCGGCTGCGCGGGGCCGGGCGGTGCCGGCCAGCTGCCTCCCAGACCCGCGGGTCCGGGGTAGGACGGCGGCGCCCACTGCTCCACCGCGCGGCGACGTCCACGCAGCCGCGGGTAGGGCGCTCGCCCGGTCGGGGTGACGACCGCCAGTGGCCGGTGCCGCTCCACCACCCCCAGCAGTTCGTGCTCGCGGTCCACCCCGGCCTGGTCGACCAGGCCGCGGGTCAGCGAGTCACGCAGGTAGGCCAGCTCGGTGAGGCTGACCTGCAGCACGATCGTCGACCAGAACGAGCGCGGGCCCCGCCACAGCGCGTGCCACAGCGCCCGCATCCGGGTGCGCAGCCGGCTCACCGCGGCCGCGTCCTCCTCGCGCAGCCAGCCCGCCCGCACGTAGTCCTCCAGCCGCGCCCGCACGCTGCGGCCCTCGCGGAACAGCTGGCGGATGATGAAGCCGATGACGGTGGCCAGCAGCAGCAGCGCGCCACCCCAGAGCAGCAGCAGCTGCGGGCCATCCACCAGCGTCGAGGAGGCGTTGAACATCATGTGCAGCAGGGCCGCGGCGAGGAACCCGATCAGCGGCGCCAGCACCCGGAACAGCTTGCTCTTGGCCCGCACCGCCACCGCCAGCCCGATCCCGGCGCACATGGTGAACAGCGGGTGCGCGAACGGCGTCATCACCCCGCGCAGGAAGAAGATCTCCTGCAGCACCTCGTCCGGGTCCTGCTGGCCGAAGGTCTGCGCGGCGTACCGGTAGGCGCGTCCGTAGTAGAGGATGTTCTCGGTGAAGGCGAAGCCGGCGCCTGAGAGCCCGGCGAGGATGATCCCCGACAGCCGGTTGACCCACCGGTAGCGCAGCAGGATCGCGATGAAGAAGAGGATCGTCGCCTTCGTCGACTCCTCCACGAACGGCGCCACGAACACCGCCGCCCGCGCGCTGGAAGCCGGGTCGCCGTCGCCCATCACGGCCAGGTGGGAGGCCGCCCAGGTGTTGATCTGGGCGGAGAGGAAGGTGGAGACGAAGGCGCCCCAGCCGAGCGCGACCAGCCAGAACGCCACCCGGGCCCAGACGTAGACCGGGCGCCAGCGGTCGGCCCAGAAGTACAGCAGCGTGATCGGCACCAGGCTGTAGGCGGCATAGCGGGCCACCAACGGGATGACGTCGGTGCCGAGCCCGATCAGGGTGCCGCCGGGCACCTCGCGGTCGGGCACCATCTGGTACCACATCAGCACGCCGCAGATGATGAACAGCACGAACGCCGCCACCGTCAGCCACAGCAACGGGTCGGTGAGGAGGCGTCGGGCCAGGTCGCCCCGGCGCGGGACCGGTAGGCCGTTGCGCCGACGTGCGCGCCGCCGATCGACGTCGCCGTGGGAGGCCTGCACCGACATGCCGGCCAGCGTACAAGGACCTCGGCCACCCCGGCGCCAGCCGCGGCG
>NZ_QPKK01000455.1 GCF_003344635.1 Desertihabitans aurantiacus | reverse complement strand
GGCTCGTCGCCACACTGGTCGGATTCGGGCTGCACCTGCCATTCTGGGTGCTGCTGGCCGCCGCGGTCGCCGCCGGCGCCTTCCTGGTCCGCCACGTCGTCGAGCCCGCCGACCCGCCGCTCGCGGTCCTCCCCGAACCCGGCGGACCAGCGCCGACCCGCCAGGCCGACCCGCGGGTGCGGGTGCTGGAGTCCCAGCTGTGGGGTGCCGAGCGCGGGATGAACCTGCGCCCCCTGCACACCACCCTCACCGACCTGGTCGAGGCCCGCCGGCGCCGGCCGGGCGCGGGCCCGCTGCCGCCGACCCTGGCCGCCTACCTGTCCGCCGACCCGCCGCCGACGCCGACCCGGCGCCAGCTGCGCACCATCCTCGAGGAGATCCGGTCCCTGTGAGCCACCCCACCACCAGCCCTCCCAGCGCGGAGACGCTGGCCCGCGCCACCGAGCACTGCCAGCGGGTGCTGGCCGAGGTCGAGCGCGCCGTGGTCGGCAAGCGGGAGGCGCTCGAGCTGGTGCTCACCGGGGTGGTCGCCGGCGGGCACGTGCTCATCGAGGACTTCCCCGGGCTGGGCAAGACACTGGCCGCCCGCAGCTTCGCCCAGGCCCTCGGGCTCGATTTCCGCCGCGCCCAGTTCACCCCCGACCTGCTACCCGCCGATCTCACCGGCAGCTACGTGTTCGACCAGCGCCGCGCCGAGTTCGACTTCCGTCCCGGGCCGCTGTTCGCCGGGCTGCTGCTGGCCGACGAGATCAACCGGACGCCCCCGAAGACCCAGTCGGCGCTGCTGGAGGCGATGCAGGAGAAGCAGGTGACCGTCGAGGGCGTCACCCACCGGCTGCCCCGGCCGTTCCACGTGCTCGCCACCGCCAACCCGGTCGAGACCGAGGGCACCTACCCGCTGCCGGAGGCCCAGCTCGACCGCTTCCTGCTGCGGCTGCAGTTCGGCTACCCGTCGGAGGCGGAGGAGTGGGAGGTGCTGGCTCGCCGGATCGGCCGGCGCTCCGAGGAGCAGAGCGTGGACGCCGTCCTCACCCCCGAGGAGCTGCTGGAGGTGCAGCGGGCCTGCGAGGACATCTACTTCCACCCCGAGGTCGGCCGCTACGCCGTCGCCGTCACCGCGGCCACCCGGGAGGAGTCGGCGCTGCTGGTCGGGGCCTCACCGCGCGGGTCGCTGGCCCTGCTCACCTGTGCCCGGGCGCACGCGCTGATCGCCGGCCGCCGCTACGTGCGTCCGGAGGACGTCAAGGCGCTGGCGGTGCCGACCCTGGCCCACCGGGTCACCGTCCGGCCCGAGCTGTGGATGAGCAACGTCACCGGTGAGCAGGTGGTCCGCTCGGTGCTGGAGCGGGTGCCGGTGCCCGCCGAGTACCGGCCGGAGGACTAGCCGTGCGGCTGCGGCCGTCTCCGGCGCTGGTCCGGGCCGTGGTGCTGCTGGTGCTGTCCGGGACGCTGGCCGTGCTCACCTCCCAGGTGGCGCTGCTGGTGCTCGCCGCCCCGTTCGCCGCCTGGGCCGCGCTGGGGGTGCTGCGCCGGCCGGGGACGTCCGAGGCGCCGGAGGGCAGGCTGAGCGGGCACCGCGTCCAGCTGGGTGACGTGGTGGAGTACCGGCTGCGCGCCGCCGACCCGGGCACCCTGGTGGGGCTGACCGTGCCGGCGCCGGCGCGCTGCGACCTCGACCCGCCGTCGGGCGCGGCGACCGGGCTGGGGGAGGCGGCGGTGCGGGTG
>NZ_QPKK01000454.1 GCF_003344635.1 Desertihabitans aurantiacus | reverse complement strand
CGAGCCGGGCACCCGGCTGCGGGTGGCCGGCTGGGCGCTGTCCGGCACCCTGGACGGGCTCACCGCCGGCACCGGCGCGGACCGCTGCGAGGTCCGCGGCGCCGGTCTGCTCTCCCGGCTGGTCGCCGTCCGTGGGCTGGACGCCGCACGGGTCGAGCGGGCGCCGGCGGGGACCGCCTTCGGCCCGTGGACGCTGGTGCCCGAGCTGTCCGGGCACGCCGACGGCGCTCTGGTGGTGGCGCTGGCGGCGCTGACCGCCGCCGACGACGCGGCCGAGGAGGCCGCGCTGGACGAGCTGGTCCGGGTGGACGTCGCCGGGGACGTGGTCACCGCCGAGTGGCTCGCCGACGGCGGGGTGGTGGCCACGCACACCGTCGACTGGTCCGGGCAGGTGCCGCGGGTGGCGTCTGGCTGACCCGTCCGCGGCGGGCCGTGCCGACGGCCCCGTGTGGTTGACTGCCGGTCGTGTCTGGAACGATCGAGAAGACCCTCGACCGCGCGACCACGGTGCGGTGGCGCAACGCCGTCTTCGCGGTCTTCTTCGCCACCGGGCTGGGGTTCGCCGCCTGGGCGGCGCGGCTGCCGCGGGTGCGCGACGTCCTCGACGCCAGCTCGGCGACGATGGGTCTGCTGGTGCTGTTCCTGGCGATCGGCTCGATCGTCGGGCTGCTCGCCTCCAGCCACGTGATCAGCCGGATCGGCTCCCAGCGCACCATCGCGGTCTCCTTCGCGCTGATGGCCCTCGGCATGGTGGTGGCCGGGGTCGGGGTGGCCCTGGGCAGCTTCCTGGTGATCGCCGTCGGGCTGGTGCTGTCCGGCGCCGGGCAGGGTGCGACCGACGTCTCGATGAACCTCAACGGGGCGGTCGCGGAGCGGGCGCTCGGCCAGACGGTGATGCCGCTGTTCCACGCCTTCTTCAGCCTCGGCACGGTGGCCGGTGCCGGGCTCGGGGCGCTGGCCGAACGGCTGGCGGTGTCGGTGACCACCCAGATGGTCGTGCTCGCGGTGCTGCTGCTGGCGCTGGTGCTGGTCTCGCTGCGCTGGACGCAGTCCGAGCGGGTGCTCGAGCACACCGAGGCCGAGGCCGGGCCGACCTCCTGGCGGGAGCGGCTGTCGGTCTGGGGCAGCCCCGCCACCTGGCTGATCGGGCTGGTGGTGCTGGGCATGGCCC
Organism: Desertihabitans aurantiacus; assembly: GCF_003344635.1. Classification (GTDB taxonomy): domain Bacteria; phylum Actinomycetota; class Actinomycetes; order Propionibacteriales; family Propionibacteriaceae; genus Desertihabitans; species Desertihabitans aurantiacus. The sequence goes on along the minus strand of NZ_QPKK01000454.1, from coordinate 565 downwards.
TGGCCGAGGGCAGCGCCAACGACTGGGTCGCGCTGGCCGTGGTGGACGGCTACGGGGTGACCAACGAGGTCGGCGGGGTGGCGCTGGTCGTGTTCGTCACCGCGATGACGGTCGGCCGGGTGGCGGGGGTGCCGCTGCTGGACCGGCTCGGCCGGGTGGTGGTGGTCCGCGCCACGGCCGTGCTGGCCGCGCTCGGGCTGGCGCTGGCGATCTTCGCCCCGTCGGTGCCACTGGCCTTCGTCGGCATCGCGCTGTGGGGCCTCGGCTCCTCCCTCGGCTTCCCGGTGGGCATGTCGGCCGCCGCGGACGACCCGCGCCACGCCGCCGCCCGGGTGAGCGCGGTCGCCACCATCGGCTACTGCGCCTTCCTCGTCGGGCCGCCGGTGATCGGCTTCGTCGGCGAGGCGGTCGGCGTCCTGCGGGCCCTGCTGGTCGTGCTGGTGCTGGTCGCGGTGGCCGGTCTGGTGGCGCCGGCCCTGCGGGCTCCGGGCGAGCGCCGCGACGCCGCCGCCTGAGCCCGCGACTCCGGCTCCCGGCCCGCTGCCGGGTGCGGGCGCGGGAGGCG
>NZ_QPKK01000453.1 GCF_003344635.1 Desertihabitans aurantiacus | reverse complement strand
GACGCGGCCGCGGCGCCAGCCCGACCAGGGCGCGCTGCAGCCGCAGCACCCACCGCGGCGGTGTCGGGGAGGGGGCGGAGAGCACCAGCCGGTCGACCAGGCCGGGATGCCGGCCGGCCACCCGCAGCGCCACCGTCGCCCCCAGGCCGTGCCCGACCAGCCGCAGCCGTCCGGCGCGGTGCTCCTCGGCCAGCGCCACCACCTGCCCGGCCGCCTCGTCCAGGTCGAAGGGACGGCGGTCGGTGGGTTTCAGCCCGGCCAGCCAGGGGACGGCCATCCGCTGCCCGGCGGGGAACGAGCCCACCTGCGGCTGCCATCCGGCCGGTGTGTCGCCGAGCCCGTGCAGGAAGACCAGCAGCGTCCTGGGCCCGGTGACCCCCGCGTCGCTCATCGCGCCATCCTCCCACCCCGCCACCGCCCGCCCCGCCGCATGGGTGGGCACCCACCCCTCCGCGGTTCGAGGTGATCTCGGACGCCCGCGCACGCGGGATCACCTCGAACCGCGGGAGGAGGGGTGGGCGCCCGGATCCTGCGGTTCGAGGTGATCGCGCGCGCCAGGACGTCCCCTGCTGCCTCGAACCAGCGGGAGACGTCCGCGGGTGGAGGTGATGGCGGGCGCCAGAGCGTCCGCTATTACCTCGAACCGGCGGAGGAAGAACCGGCGGAGGAAGCGGGGGCAGCGGGTCAGGGGGTGAGCGGGGTGACGCTGATGCCGTCGGCGTCGACGTGCCAGTCGACGTCGGCCAGGGACTCCACGACGAGGTCGGCGCGCAGCTCACCCCGCGGGGTGGTGGTGCACACGGCCAGGGTGGCGCAACCCGCGGCCCGGGCGGCGGTCAGCCCGGCGGGGGCGTCCTCCACCACCAGGCACCGGCTGGGGTCGACGCCGAGGCGTCGGGCGGCGGTGAGGAAGGGGTCGGGGTGCGGTTTGCCGCGCTCGACGTCGTCCACCGTCACCACCACGTCGGGCCGCGGGATCGCGCTCGCCTCGATCCGGACGTCGGCCAGCGGCCGCGTGCAGGACGTCGCGATCGCCACCCGCGAGGCCGGCAGCGCCGCCAGCGCGTGCAGCGTGCCGGGCAGCGGGACCACGTCGTCGACGTCGGTCAGCTCCAGGGTGTTGATCCGCTCCAGCGCGCGGACGTGGGCGTCCTCGGGGAGCAGCCGGGCCACGATGCTGGCCGCCGGCATCCCGTGGTTGCCGGCCAGCTGCTCGGCGGTGATGTCGTGCTCGGTGGCCCACGCGGTCCAGGCCCGGAGCACGGCCGGGGTGGAGTCGATCAGCGTCCCGTCCATGTCGAAGATGACCGCCTCGAACCGCCGGCCACGCAGACCGTCCTGGTCACTCACCCTCGGTCCTCCTGTCCACGCCGTGCTCGCGCCGAGCCTAGTGGGCGTCCCCACCGGCCCACGACGGCCGCCGCTGCGGGGGCTCCGGCCGCCGGAGGTGGCAGGCTCGGCTGCTAGCGTTCGCCTGAGTCGACTCCCGGAGGTGCCCCTGTGAGCGAGCAGCCCCCTCACGACCGCGGCGCGCAGCGACCCACCGTGGGTCCTGGCGCGCCGTGGAGCTCGGACGTCCCGTCCGGGCGGGCGGTCTCGCCGCAGCCGCAGGGCGGTCCCGTCGCCAGCTCGGCCTCCACCCCGGTGAGCACGCGCTGGGAGGACGACGACGCCACCCGCAGCGCCACGCAGCCCGGACGTCCGGGCACCCCGTCCGGCTCGCCGGCCCCGGGCCCGGTCCCGCCCGGCCCGGCCGGGGCG
>NZ_QPKK01000452.1 GCF_003344635.1 Desertihabitans aurantiacus | reverse complement strand
CGCCGACCCGGCCCGGGCCGCCGCGGTGGTGCCGGCCGGGACCGGTGCGCTGACGGCGGCGGACTGGGTGGCGGTCCGGGCGGTCGACCTGGCCGTGCACGGCGACGACCTCGTCCGCTCCGTCCCCGGCGCCCCGCCGGTGGTGCGGGCGCTGGAGGCGACGGCCGTCCGCCACCTGCTGCGCTGGCTGGCCGAGGCGCACCCGGGGCAGACGGTCGAGGTCCGGGTGCCCCCGCACGGTGCCGTGCAGTGCGGGGTGGAGGGCACCGCCCTCACCCACACCCGCGGCACCCCGCCCAACGTCGTCGAGACCACGCCGGCGGTGTTCCTGCGGCTGGCGTCCGGACGGCTGGTCTGGGCCGAGGCACGTGCCACCGGGCAGGTCAGCGCCAGCGGCCACCGGGCCGACCTCTCGCGCTGGCTGCCGCTGCTCTGAGCCCCGGGGCGTCCGCGCTTATCCCGTGGCGGCGGCGGTCCTCGCGGCGTAGTGTCGCCGACGCACACCCCGGTGGAGTGACCGTCGGAGCTGCGATCCGTGTCAGGGCAGCCCAGCAGGACCACGCCGAGAGGATCGCCATGCCCACGTCACGACCCGACCTCCCTCCCCGCCGCTTCGGCTGGGAGGACATGTTCGTCCCGCCCGAGGCCGACCCCCGCCCGCAGGAGGTCGGCTCCCCCACCGAGCGCGCGGTGCTCACCAGCTACCTGCACAACTACCGGCTCACGCTCGAGCTCAAGTGCTCCGGTCTGGACGCCGCCCAGCTGGCCACGCGCTCGGTGCCGCCGTCCGACCTGTCCCTGCTCGGCCTGGTGCGCCACCTCGCCGGGGTGGAGCGCATCTGGTTCCGCCGCCGGATGGCCGGTGCGGACGTCCCCCCGCTCTACCGCACCGATGACGCCCGCGACGACGACTTCGCCGGCGCCGAGCCCCGGGCCGCCGTGGTCACCGAGGCCTGGCGGACGTGGCGGGCCGAGGTGGCCTTCGCCGAGCGTCTGGTGGCCTCGACCGAGGACCTCGGGTGGCGCGGCCCGCACGGCGACGTGCTCCGCGAGGTGCTGGTGCACGTCATCGAGGAGTACGCCCGGCACATGGGCCATGCCGACCTGCTGCGCGAACGGGTGGACGGGCGGGTCGGGCAGTGAGCCCACCGCCGGCCCGGGTGGTCGCCTGCGACGAGTCCGGGTTCAACGGCGGCAACCTGGCCCGGGGTGAGCGGTTCTTCGCCCACGCCAGCCTCACCCTCGACCCGGCCGAGGCCGCCGCCCTGGTGGCCGAGGTGCGGCGCCGGCTCGGCTGGGGCGGGGGCGAGCTGAAGGCGTCCCGGCTGCGGCTCCCCGGGCGCCGGGACACCCTGCGGTGGCTGCTCGGCCCCGGCTCGGGTCTGCCCGGTCACGGCGCGGTCCACCTCACCGACACCCGGGTGTTCGTGCTGACGCGGCTGCTGCAGCTGCTGGCCGGTGCGGAGCCGCCCGACGGCACCGCGTGCCCGGCCCGCGACCCCCGCTGGCACCCGCTGGCGCTCGAGCTGCACCGCCTCGGGCCGGTGTTGGTCGGACCGGCCCGCTGGCGGCGGTTCCTCTCCGCTGCGGGCGACCTGCTGTGGACCACGAGCCGGTGGGTGCCGCCGGACGCGGTCGACCGCTTCTTCGCCGACCTGGACGACCTGTGCACCGCCGCGCGGGGCGGGTGGCTGGTGGAGCGGCTCGCCCCGCTGGCCGGCGGCCGTGACCGGGCGGTGGCGATGCGTGCGGCCGCCGCGACGGACCCGGG
>NZ_QPKK01000451.1 GCF_003344635.1 Desertihabitans aurantiacus | reverse complement strand
CCGAGGCGTTCGCCGTGCTGGACCCCGCGGACCCGACGCGCGGCGGGCTGGCCCCGGTGGTGCTGGGCCGCCGTGGCCCGCTCACCGCCGAGGACTACCTGCGCACCCGGCTGGTCGAGCTGGTGGTGCACGCCGACGACCTGCACCGCGTCCTCGACCCCGCCGGGCCGACGCCGGTGCTCCCGCCCGCGGCGGCCGAGGTCGCCTCCGCCCTGCGGGACGCGTACCGCGAGCGGGCCGGCAGCGACCCGTCGCCGGCCGACGACCTCGACTGGATCCGCCTGGCCACCGGCCGCACCCCGAGCGAGGACGTCCACCTGCCGGTGCTCTGAGCCGTGCGGGTCAGTCCGCGTCGCGGAGCACGTCGTGCAGCCGACGCGCCGCCGCCCCCAGCGCGGCCTCCGCGGCGGGCTGCACCGTGGCGGCGACCCGGGACTCGCTGAGCACCGCGATCGCGAACCGCTGGCCGTCGTCGTGCTCGAGCACCCCGGCCTCGTGGCGCAGGGTGAGGAAGGTGCCGGTCTTGGAGCTCCAGCGTGCGGCGTCGCTCTCCAGGTCGGGCGCCAGCCGGTGCCGCAGCAGGTTGGTGCCCATCAGCGCCCGCAGCCGCTCCGCCCACGGCCCGGTGCTCGACCAGGTGTCGGCCAGCAGCCCGACCAGGCCCCGGGCGCTGCCGCTGTTGGCGTGGGAGACGTCCAGCTGGGGCACCAGGCTGCCGCCCTCACCGGTCGCGGCCCGGGCCGCCAGCGCGAGCGCGAGGTGCTCCTGGTCGGCCCCGAGCCGGGTGAGGAGGCTGTCGTGCAGAGCCTGGATGGGGTGGCGGACGGTGACGTCGACGTGGCCGCGCCGGCGCAGCTCCGCGGTGACGGCGGCCGGCGGCAGCAGCCGGAACAGCAGGTCGGTGGCGGTGTTGTCGCTCAGCCCGAGCGCGAGGTAGAGCAGGTCCTCGACCGCGATCTCGGCCGGGTGGCGGAACCGGGAGAGACCGCTCGGACCCGGGGTGCGGTCCTCGTCGGTGACGGTGAGCGTGTCCGACAGGGCGAACGGTGCTCCGGGCGCCTCGGCCCGCAGCAGGACGGCGGCGGCCAGCGGCACCTTGACCACCGACGCGAGCGGCAGCTGGCGGTCGGCGTCGAGGGCCAGCTCCCGCCCGGTGCGCAGGTCGCGCACGCAGATCCCCGCTGTCAGCCCGGCCGCCGCGAGGTCGTGGCGCACCTCCCGCAGCGCCCGTTCCTCAGCCAGCACGGCCGTCCTCCTCGCTCGTGTCCCCGGGCCCGGTCAGCAACGTCCCCAGCAGCTCGACCAGGTCGGCGTCGGTGCTGGCCGGACGTCCCGGGTCGCTGCTGGCCAGCAGCCGTCCGCGGACCAGCGTGAGGCCGGCCAGCGGTCGCCAGCCCAGCCCGCAGCGGGCCGCGTCGACGCGGGTGGTGAGGACCAGGTCGTCCCGGGTGAGCACCCGGTGCACCGCGGCCACCACCGAGCCGGCCCGCCGCAGCTGGGAGGCCGCCAGCCCGTGCCGGTCGCGGTAGCGCTCGAGGGGGTCGCGCAGGTGGGTGACGTCGTCCTCGGGTAGCAGCCAGAGCAGCCGCGGACTGCCGGCACCGCGGCCGGGACGCAGCGACTCCAGGTGCAGCGGCGGGCCGTCCTCCCGCGACCCGAGCCCGAGCGGGACGCGCCAGCGCGCCACGTCGGCGGCGGCCGGCAGCACCGCCAGGTCGGTCCGGTCGTCGGCCAGCAGCTGGGCCCGCCGGGCGGGGACGTCCTGCAGCACCTCGACATCGGT
>NZ_QPKK01000450.1 GCF_003344635.1 Desertihabitans aurantiacus | reverse complement strand
CGGTGGGACGCCGCTGGGGGCCGCGGTTCCTGCGCGGTCCGCGCCGGGCGGCGCTGCGCGAACGGGCCGCCCGCGGGCTCGACCGGCGCGGGGCGGCGATGATCTTCACCGCCCGCTACATCCCGGTCGGACGGGTGGTGGTCAACCTCACCGCCGGCAGCACCGGCTACCCCCGCGGCCGGTTCGCCGCGGTGGCGGGCGCCGCCGCGCTCACCTGGGCCACCTACTCGACCCTGATCGGGGCGCTGGCCGGGCACTGGTTCGACGACCGCCCGCTCAACGCCGTCCTGGTCGGGGTCGCCGGGGCACTGGTGCTCGGCACCGTGGTCGACCTGCTGCTCGGGCGCCGGCTGCGCCGGCTCGACGAGACGGGCACCCCCGAGCAGCCCGTGGGCGTGGCGCCCCGCCCTCCGGAGCGGGGCTGATCTAGCATCCCGGGGTGCCTTCCCCCACCGACCGCTACCGCACCGACGTGCTCCGCCCCGGCTGGCAGCAGCAGGGGCGCAAGACCTCGGTCGACCACGTGCTGAGCAAGGACCTGGTGGTCGAGGACGCCGGCAGCGGGTTCTGCGGGGCGGTGGTGCACTGGGAGAACGGCCTGGTCGTGCTGGAGGACCGCCGCGGCAAGCGCCGCAGCTTCCCGCTCGGGGCGGGGTTCCTGCTCGAGGGCGAGCCCGTGGCGCTGCGGGCGCCGTCGCGCTCCACCCAGGCCCGGGCGTCCCGGAGTGCCACCCACACCGCGTCCGGCTCCCGGGTCGGCACCCGCCAGGTCACGCGGGTGGCGCTGCCGAGCCGGATCTACGTCGAGGGCCGCCACGACGCCGAGCTGGTGGAGAAGATCTGGGGCGACGACCTGCGCCACGTCGGCGTGGTGGTGGAGTACCTCGGAGGCATCGACGACCTGCCCGCCCTCGTGGACGAGTTCGCCCCCGCCCGCGGACGCCGGCTGGGGGTCCTGGTCGACCACCTGGTGCCCGGCTCCAAGGAGTCCCGGATCGCCGAGCAGGTGGCCGCCAGCCGCTGGGGCGGCTTCGTCATGGTCACCGGCCACCGCTTCATCGACATCTGGCAGGCCGTCCGCCCCGAACGCCTCGATGTCGCCGCCTGGCCCGACGTCCCCCGCGGGGAGGACTGGAAGAAGGGCACCTGCGCCCGGATGGGCTGGCCGCACCGCGACCAGGCCGATATCGCCCGCGCCTGGCAGCACGTGCTGGGCCGGGTGCGCAGCTGGGACGACCTCGACCCGCGGCTCAACACCGAGGTCGAGAAGCTCATCGACTTCGTCACCCAGGACCACCTCGGGGAGGACTGAGCGGTGGGCGCAGCAGGACGTCCGGACCTCGTCGTCGCCGGCGCGCTGGTGGTCGACGGCACCGGCGCCGAGCCGGTGGTGGCCGACGTCGCGGTGGCCGGTGACCGGGTGCTCGCGGTCGGCCCCGGCTGGCGCGACCGGGGCGGTGAGGTCGTCGACGGGCGGGGGCTGGTGCTGTGCCCGGGGTTCATCGACCTGCACTCCCACGCCGACTTCACCGTCGAGGCGCACCCGGCCGCCGACACCCAGCTCGCCCAGGGCGTCACCACCCTGGTGGTGGGCAACTGCGGGTTCAGCCCGTTCCCGGTCGACGACGCCGGTTGGGTGCGGCGCGCCACCCGCTTCCTCGGCACCGAGCTCGGCTGGAGCTGGACCGACGCGGGCGGGTTCACCGCCGCGGTGCAGACGGCCGGCCCCGCGGTCAACGTCGTCACCCAGCTCGGGCTGGGCTCGCTGCGCGCCGCCGTGGTCGGCG
>NZ_QPKK01000045.1 GCF_003344635.1 Desertihabitans aurantiacus | reverse complement strand
CAGCAGGGCCCGGTTGACGGCGTCGCGCAGCTCAGCCACCGGTGCCGTCCCCCGGTCCGGTCCCGGTGCCCGCCGCGGCGACCGAGCGCTGGACCGCGTGCAGCCGCTGGCCGACGGTGATGGTGCCCAGCACCGCCAGCAGGGCCACCCCGACCGGCAGCGCGCCGGGCACCCCGAGGCCGTCGAGCAGCAGGGCGGCCAGCAGCAGCACCAGCCGTTCGGCGCGCGAGGCGAGCCCGGCGGAGGTGGTGAGCCCGACCGACGGCGCGCGGGCGGCGATGTAGGAGGTCACCTGGGCGGCCACCAGCGCCCAGATCGCCAGCGCGGCCCAGCCGGGCGAGGAGCGCAGCGCCAGCACCAGCGCGACGGCGCCGAGCAGGGCCCCGTCGGCGATCCGGTCCAGGGTCGAGTCGAGGAAGGCGCCCCAGGCGGTGGAGCGTCCCGACATCCGCGCCATCTGGCCGTCCACGCCGTCCGACAGCACCAGCAGCGCCAGCAGCAGCGCTCCCTGCCAGAGCCAGCCCAGCGGCAGGAACGTCCAGGCCACCGCCACGGTGAGGGCGGTGCCGGTCCAGGTGACGAGGTCGGGGTGCACGCCCAGACGCAGCAGCAGGGACGCCGGCGGGCGCATCGCCGCCGCCCAGCCCGAGCGGAGGTGCTGCAGCATCAGGTGGCGTCGGGGCTCGGGTCGTCGCCCCGACCGGGGCGCGGGTCGATGTCGCCCCAGGCCGAGCGGAGGAGCCGCCAGGTGTCGCCCAGCAGCTGCGGGACCGCCTTGGTGCGCCCGACCACAGGCAGGAAGTTGGCGTCGCCGGCCCAGCGCGGCACCACGTGGGCGTGCAGGTGCGCCGCGATCCCGGCCCCGGCCACCGCGCCCTGGTTCATGCCGAGGTTGAACCCGTGCGGGGCGCTGACCCGGCGCACGGTGCGCATCGCGGTCTGCGTGAGCCGGCTGGTCTCGTCGCGCTCGGCGTCGGTCACCTCGGTCCAGTCCGAGACGTGGCGGTACGGGCAGACCAGCAGGTGCCCCGGGGAGTACGGGTAGAGGTTGAGCACCACGAAGGCGTGCTCGCCGCGGTGCACCACCAGGGCGGCCTCGTCGTCGGACTCCCCGCCCAGGCAGAAGGGGCACTGCTCGGCGGAGTCGTCGGCGGGCTTGTTCTCCCCGCCGATGTAGACCATCCGGTGCGGGGTCCACAGCCGCTGGAAGGCGTCCGGCACCCCGACGGCGCGGTCGTCGGCACCGGTCTCGCTCATGTCGACCGATCCTAGACGCGCCGCGCCGCCCCGACCGACACGCGGACTGGAGTCGGCATCCTCGGCGGCCACGCCCGGTCGCCGGCTCAGGAGCGGTCGTCGCCCCGGGTGACGAAGACCTTGCCCTCGGGCAGCTCGCTGACCACGGTGACCACCACGTCGTGGACCTTCCAGTCCAGCTCCTCCAGCAGGTGCGCCGCACCTTCCAGCTGGGCCACGGTGACCTGCCCCTGGTGCGGCACCACGAACCCCTCGAGATGGAAGACGTGGCCCTGGTCGCGCACCCGGATGCCGACCTCGCGGACCCAGTCCAGCTCGGACAGCCGCTGCCGGGCCGCCTCGTTGAGCGGGTGCGGTTCGGTGTCGTCGACGGTGTGCGCGCGGGCGTCGACCAGCGCGTCGACGGCGTGGCGGACGTTGCGCCAGCCGTCGCGCAGCACGCTGACCGAGATGGCCAGGGCGGCCACCGCGTCGGCCCACCACAGCCCGAGCCCGATGCCGAGGACGCCGAGGACCGCACCGCCGGCGGTCATCCAGTCGGCCTTGTTCATGTCGGCGTCGGCGTGCAGCACCTTGTCGTGCAGCCGCTCGGCCAGCGGCAGCTTGAGCCGGCCGAGGATGACGGGGCCGACACCGGTGTAGACCATCGCGGCCACCATCAGCCACCCCTGCCAGAAGGTGAGGCCGAACAGCTGGACGGTGCCGATCGAGGGGTGCTCGGCGGTGACCAGCTTCGTGACGTTGTCGTAGAGCAGGTACAGCCCCATGGTGAGCAGCGCGACCGCGGCCACCAGGTGCCCGGTGGCGACCGAGCGGTGGTGGCCGTAGGGGTGCTCAGGATCGGGCGGCTTGCGGGCGACCCGGACGGCGATGAGGAAGGCGGTCGGCGGGATCAGCGACAGCAGGTCCTCGATCCAGGCGGCCTTCATCGCCTGGGAGTTGCCCATGGTGGCGGCGACGACCGCGACGCAGGTGAGCAGGTAGCCGAGGCTGACCACCTCCAGCCGGACGGCCCGGCGCACGTCGTGACGGCGCTCCTCGGGCAGGGCCGGGTGGCCGAGGTCGTGCCGGCTCACGGCTGCACCCGGTCCAGGTAGCGCTCGAGCTCGGTGAGCAGGGCGTTCTCCCCCATCGTCACCGCCATCACGTAGGAGCGGCTGCGGGTGCCGCCGTCGGAGGTGGGCTCGTCCTGGGTGAGGTAGGAGCGGGTGACGCCGACGTCGGTGGAGTACGGCGTCTGGGAGGTGAGGCCGCCGATGATGATGTCGAGCTGCTGGCTCTTCATCAGCTCGACCAGGTGCTCCTCCCCGCCCGGGGTCCACACCGGCCGGGCGCCCTGCTGCTCGGCGAAGCCGGTGACGAGGTCGACCTCGGTGCCGGTGGGCGGGGCGTCCAGGCCGTCGGGGAAGTCGGTGAACGGCGGGTGCGGGGAGACCCCCACCCGCAGCTCACCGGTGCTGCGGATCCGCTCCAGCGAGGAGTCCGGGTCGGACGGGATGCTGAGCCCGCACCCGGCCAGCAGGCAGACCAGCGCCACCAGCAGCGGCAGCCCGCGCACGGCCCCGGTCCTCACGCCCCAGCCCCGCCTGGGCTCAGACCTGGACCCGGCGGGCGACGGCGTCGACGATCTCGGCCACCGCATCGGCGACCGGCACCTGGTTCTTCTGGGTGCCGTCGCGGTAGCGGAAGGAGACCGCACCCGCGTCACGGTCGTCGCCGCCGGCGATGAGCATGTAGGGCACCTTCTCCTTCTGCGCGTTGCGGATCTTCTTGGGGAAGCGGTCGTCGGAGGTGTCGACCTCGACCCGGATCCCCTGCGCGCGCAGCTGCTCGGCGATCTCACCGAGGTAGCCGTCGAACTCGGCGGCGACCGGGATGCCGACCACCTGGACCGGAGCCAGCCACGGCGGGAAGGCGCCGGCGTAGTGCTCGACCAGCACCCCGAGGAAGCGCTCGATCGAGCCGAACAGGGCGCGGTGGATCATCACCGGACGCTGCCGGGTGCCGTCGGAGCCGGTCACCTCCAGCCCGAACCGCTCGGGCAGCATCAGGTCGACCTGGATCGTGGAGAGCTGCCAGCTGCGCCCGATCGCGTCCCGGGCCTGGACGCTGATCTTCGGCGCGTAGAACGCCGCACCGCCCGGGTCGAGCACCAGCTCCAGCCCGGACGCCTCGGCGGCGTTGCGCAGTGTCTGGGTGGCTCGCTCCCACTCCTCGTCGGTGCCGATCGACTTCTCCGGGTCGCGGGTGGACAGCTCGAGGTAGAAGTCCTCCAGGCCGTAGTCGGCCAGCAGGTTGAGCACGAACTGCAGCAGCGAGATGAGCTCGTCCTGCATCTGCTCCTCGGTGCAGTAGATGTGGGCGTCGTCCTGGGTCATCCCGCGCACCCGGGTGAGCCCGTGCACCACGCCGGACATCTCGTAGCGGTAGACGCTGCCGAACTCGAACATCCGCAGCGGCAGCTCGCGGTAGGAGCGGCCGCGGGAGCGGAAGATCAGGCAGTGCATCGGGCAGTTCATCGGCTTGAGGTAGTAGTCCTGGCCCTGCCGCCGGATGCTGCCGTCGGGGTGGCGCTCCTCGTCGAGGTGCATCGGGGGGAACATCCCGTCGGCGTAGAAGCCGAGGTGGCCCGAGATCTCGAACAGCTCGCCCTTGGTGACGTGGGGGGTGTTGACGAACTCGTAGCCGGCCTCGGCGTGCCGGCGCCGGGAGTAGTCCTCCATCTCCCGGCGCAGGATGCCGCCCTTGGGGTGGAAGACCGCCAGGCCGGAGCCGATCTCGTCGGGGAAGGAGAACAGGTCGAGGTCGCGACCGAGCTTGCGGTGGTCGCGCTTGGCGGCCTCCTCCAGCCGGGTCTGGTAGGCCTTCAGCTCCTCCTTGGACGGCCACGCGGTGCCGTAGACCCGCTGCAGCTGCGCGTTGGCCTGGTCGCCGCGCCAGTAGGCGGCCGAGCTGCGGGTGACGGCCCAGCCGTTGCCGAGGTAGCCGGTGTGCGGCACGTGCGGGCCGCGGCACAGGTCCTTCCAGGCGACGCTGCCGTCGCGGCGGACGTTGTCGTAGATCGTCAGCCCCCCGGCGCCGACCTCGACGCTGGAGCCGTCGTCGTCGCTGGCGCTGCCCTTGAGCTGGATGAGCTCGAGCTTGTGCGGCTCGCCGGCCAGCTCCTCGGCGGCCTCGGCGTCGCTGACCTCGCGGCGGACGAAGCGCTGGCGCTCCTTGACGATGCGCGTCATCTCCTTGCCGATCGCCTGCAGGTCGTCGGGGGTGAAGGGGGTGGGGATGTCGATGTCGTAGTAGTAGCCGTCGGTGATCGGCGGGCCGATGCCCAGGCGGGCCTCGGCGAACAGCGCCTGGACGGCCTGGGCGGTGACGTGGGCCGCGGAGTGGCGCAGGATCGACAACCCCTCGTCAGAGCTGACGAGCACCGGCTCCACCTCGTCGCCGTCGGTGAGCTCGGTGGCCAGGTCGACGGTCCGACCGCCGACGCGCATCGCGACCACGGTGCGGTCGTCGCCGAAGAGGTCGAGCCCGGTGGTGGTCGTCCCCAGCTCCTGCTCGCTGCGCTCTCCGTCGCGGACCAGGATGAGACGTCCAGACACTGCTTCGACCTTCCGTTGGGTGAGCTCCTGGCGGCTGCCGGGAGGCAGCGACCATCTTGCCGCACCCGGCGCGACCGCCCGAGCCGATATCGCCGGACCGGGCCCGCGGGTCGCCGTCCCGAGGTCGGCGTGGCCGCTCAGCGCGCGGCGACCATCGCCGGTGAGGGGTAGACGGTGAGGACGCGCACGCCGGCCAGCCAGGTGGTCAGCCGGTCGGCCTCCGCCTGCAGGGCGGCGATGGCCTCGGCCGGCAGTGGCTCCAGGGCGACCACCCGGACCGTGCCGTCCTCGTCCTGCACCCAGCAGCCGACGACCCGGCCGTCCCACCAGGCGGTGGTGCCGGCGTTGCCGTTGGTGTCGAACAGGGCCGGGCCGTGGTCGCCGAGGTACCAGGCGCGCTCCTTCCAGCCCATCACCGTGGGGTCGAGGACGGGCAGCAGCGCGGCCCACGGCCCGACCGGGCCGACCGGGTCGAGGTCGTCGGGGAGCAGGAAGGCGGGGCGCCCGTCCTCGAGCGCCACGCTCACCGCACCGACCTCGGCCAGTGCGGTGCGGACCACGGCCTTGGTGCTGCCCAGCCACCACACCAGGTCGGCCTCGGTGCCGGGCCCGAAGGTGCGCAGCCAGCGCCGGACCAGCTCGCGGTAGCCCTCGGCCGCCGGCCACGGCTGCGGCACCTCACCCAGCCAGGAGGCCATGGACGTCCACCGCGGGCGGGAGGTGCGCCAGTGCCCGCCGTTGACGCCGCGGACGATCCGTCCCTCGACCGCGAGCTGGGTGAGCACCCGCGGGGCGATGGCGATCGAGATGTCGTACTTCTTGTCGGTCCGCCCGCCGATCCGCCCGGCCAGCTCGGGCAGGGCCTCGCGCAGCTCCTTCGCCCCGTGGGCCGACCCGTCGGCCAGCCGGTCGAGGACGGCCTGCTCGGCGACGGCCAGCCAGGCGGCGCCGTCGGTGGCGATCCCGCCCTGCTCGACGTCCTTGACCAGCCGGGAGCGGTGCTGGACGGCGACCCGGGCGCTCGCGCTCCCCCAGGCGGCGGGCAGCAGGCCGCGGGGGAAGACGAACAGAGTCCGTCGCATCGCCAGCTGCTTGACCAGGCTGCGCTCGGTGTACAGCGCGTGCTCGATCTCGTCGACGGTGACGTCGTGCACCCGCGCGTGCACCGAGAGGTGGACGGTGGCCGGCTCGGTGGCGTGCAGCACCGTCATCGCCTCGGTCGCCGCGACCGGGTCGGGAAGCCGGGCGGCGGGGTCGACACCGTGGCGGCGGGCGAGCCGCGCCCGGCGTTCGGCGTCGGGGACGATCCGGACGGGCTGGCCGTCCCGCTGGGTAGGCACGGACGCAGCCAACCACAGCCGTCCGACAGCCCACCCGGACACCGCTCTCGACTTATATAAGTTGTGACCGGTACTGTCGTCCTCGTGCACGCGTTCGACGTCCTCGGCGATCCCCGACGCCGGCGGATCCTGGAGCTGCTCGCCGAGGGCGAGCAGACCTCCGGCGCGATCACCGACGTGATCCGGGCCGAGTTCGGGATCTCCCAGCCGGCCGTCTCGCAGCACCTGCGGGTGCTGCGGGACAGCGGGTTCGCGTCGGTGAAGGCGGACGGCGCACGCCGGATCTACGCCGTCGAGCCGGCGCCGCTGGGCGAGGTCGACGCGTGGCTGGACCGGTTCCGCCGGTTCTGGGACCACCACCTCGACGCCCTGGAGACCGAGCTGGCCCGGGGCAGACGTGCCGCCCGGACACCGTCGGCCCCTGACCGGCCGGGGCCCGGGCCGAACCGACCGACCAGAGAACCGACCAGAGAAGGGAACTGACATGAGGGACGTGCTGGACGAGCTGACGGCTGCGCGCCGGACCATGGGCCGGGGCGACGTGCCCGCCGGCGAGGCCTACACCGTCGAGCTGCGGCGCCACTACGGGTCACCGGTCGACGACGTCTGGGACGCCGTCACCGACCCCGAGCGGCTGCGTCGCTGGCTCAAGCCCGTCACCGGCGACCTGCGGCCCGGCGGGAGCTACGAGCTGGACGGCGGTGAGCACGGCGAGATCCTCCGGTGCGAGCCGCCCCAGCTGCTCAAGGTGTCCTGGCTCTACGGCCCCGAGGCCGACGCCTGGCCCGGCACGAGCGAGGTGGAGGTGCGCCTGGCTCCGGGTCCGGACGGCGGCACCGAGCTCGAGCTGGTGCACGCCGCGGTCCTCGCCGACCCGTCCTTCCCGACCTACGGGCCCGGTGCCGGCGGCGTCGGCTGGGACCTGGCCCTGCTCGGCCTCGCCCGGCTCCTGGCCGGCGGCGACGTCGTCGACCACGAGGAGTTCGAGACGTCGCCCGAGGGACGGGAGTTCGCCCGGCGCAGCGCGGCGGCCTGGGGCGAGGCGCACCTGGCCGCCGGTGGCGAGCCGGAGCAGGTCGCCGCCGCCGTCGAGGCGACCACCCGCTTCTACGTGCCCGACCGGCAGTGATCCGGACCGCACCGGAGGAAGGCGTGCCGTGAAGTACACCAACACGATCGAGATCGCCCTGCCACGGGAGCGGGTGGTGCAGCTGCTGTCCGACCCGGCCCACCTGCCCAGCTGGCTGAGGGGCCTGGTGGTGCACGAGCCGCTGGACGGGGCGCACGGCGCGGTCGGCACCCGGTCGCGGGTCGTGCTGCGGTCGGGGAAGCAGACGATGGAGGCGACCGAGACCGTCACCCGCCGCGAGCCGGCCGACCTGCACGACATCCCCTCCGGCGCCGTCGTGCACTTCGAGCGCGAGATCGTCGGCGGCGGGATGTGGAACGCCGCGCGCGACCGGCTGACCGAGACCGGTCGCGGGGCCACGCTGTGGGAGAGCGAGAGCGAGTACCGCTTCGACAACCCGCTGATGCGACTGACGGGCGGTCTGATGCGCCGGGCCTTCCACCGGCAGTCCCAGCAGCACATGGAGGACTTCAAGGCCTTCGCCGAGGAGGGGAAGGACGTCCGCGACGCGACGCGCTGAGCCGCCCGGGAGGGCAGCGGCAGACGGCAGTGACCGTCCGACCGGGTCGGCTCAGGAACGGGCGGCGACCCGGACCGTCTCCCCGGTGCGGGCGGCCTCGACGGCGGCGTAGGTGGCAGCGAGGGTGCCGAGGTTGTCCCGGCCGGAGATGTGGGGCTGCCGACCCTCGGCGATGGCGGTGGCGAACTCGGTGAGCGAGCCGGTGCGGTCGGTCCGCTCCACCCGCGGGAGGGTGAGCGTCTCCACCTCGCCCAGCCGGCGGACCCGGACCTCGTCGCTGCGCCAGCCCTCGGGCCCGTCGCCGCGGCTGGTCCACCACACCTCGGCCTGGGCGAAGTCCATCCGCCACTCCCCCGCCCAGGTGGTCCGCTCGCCGCTGCTCACCCAGCTGCCGCGGTAGCTGGTGACCAGGTCGCCGCTCTCGATCAGCGCCACCCCCTCCGAGGGACCGGAGAACATCGACCACCCCGGGTCCCAGGTGCGGCAGCTGATGGCGGTGATGTCGCGGCCGAGCACCGACCGCAGCAGGTCGAGGTGGTGGATCGACATGTCCACCAGCAGCGGTTCGTCCAGGGCGTGGTGCGGCGTGGCCACCCCGTCTGCGCCGGAGAACTGGCGGAAGTCGATGGCGATGCCGTGCAGCGGGCCGTAGCGCCCGTCGGCGACGATCTCGCGCACCGTCTGCGGCGCCGGGAAGAAGCGGTAGTTCTGGCTGACCGCCAGCACCCGTCCCTGCCGCTCGGCCAGGGCCACCAGCCCCTCGGCCTCGGCGACGCTCGGCGCGAACGGCTTCTCCACCAGCACGTGGCAGCCGGCCTCCAGGGCGGCCCGGGCGGCGGGGACGTGGCCGACCAGGCTGGCCGTCACCAGCACCGCATCGGGACGGGTGGCCGCCAGGGCCTCCTCGGTCGTGGCGAAGCAGCGGTCCTCGGTGGTCAGCCCCTCGGCCAGTGCGGCGGCGCGGGACCCCTCGAAGACGTCGGCGGTCGCGACCACCTCCACCTCGGGCACCCTCGGGACGACCTCCCGGGCCCAGTTGCGGCCGAAACCGCCCAGACCGACCTGCACGACGCGCATCTGCCTGCCTCCCACCGTCGGGTACACGACAACGGCCCGACCGGGTGGTGCCCGGTCGGGCCGCAGCTGGTGCTGGTGGGCGATACTGGGTTCGAACCAGTGACCTCTTCGGTGTGAACGAAGCGCGCTACCACTGCGCCAATCGCCCTTGCGACGCCCAAAGGTACATGAGCTCTCGGGCCGACGCCAATCGGCGTCGGGGCCCGCTCAGCGCGGGTCCGGATCGGCTGCCGAGCGCTCGGCGAAGAGCTGCTGCAGACGCCGCGTCACCGGGCCCGGGGCGTCGAAGGTCACCCCGTCCCAGCGGTGCACGCCCTGCACGTCGCGCAGCGAGGAGGTGAGGAAGACCTCGTCGGCACGCTGGGCCTCGGCCAGGGTGAGGTCGCGCTCGGTGACGTCGGCCCACTCCAGCAGCAGCTCACGGGTGATCCCGGCCAGCGCGCCCGACGCCAGCGGGCTGGTCACCACCTCGCCGTCGAGCACGCAGAAGAGGTTGGAGCCGGTGCCCTCGCAGACGTGCCCGGCGGTGTTGAGGAACAGGCCCTCGGTGGCGTCGCGGTCGTAGGCGTGCCGCAGCGCCCGGACGTTCTCGGCGTAGCTGGTGGTCTTCACCCCGGTCATCGCCCCGTGCTCGTTGCGTGTCCACGGCACGGTGACGACCGCGGTCGAGGCCGGTGCGGGCTCGACCGGGGTGTCGGCCAGCACCAGGGTGGGCGGACCGTAGGCGCGCTGGGAACCGAGCGGCCCCGCTCCCCCGGTCCAGGTGATCCGCAGCAGCCCCAGCTCGTAGGGCCGGTCGGCCAGCACCGCGTCGGTCGCCTCGCGGACCCGGTCGTGATCCGGGGCGGGCAGACCGAGCCCCTCGGCCGAGCGGGTCATCCGGGCCAGGTGCCGGCCGAGCGCGAACGCCCCGGCCGGGGTCACCTTGAGCGACTCGAAGACCCCGTCGCCGACGACCAGGCCGTGGTCGACCGCCGAGACGCTGGCCTCGTCTGCCTCGAGCAGCCGGTCGTCCACCCAGACCCGACGGGGTGCTGGGCTGGTGTCGGGGAGGGTCTGGTCGGGCTCGGCGGGGACGGTCATGACGGCCATCATGCCGCGCCTCCGGTGACGTTTTGGCAAACACCAGCGATGTCGGTATGGTTCTACCCGCACCTCGACGAGGCCGGTAGGACGGGCCAGAGCGGGGAGCATGCGGACGTGGCTCAGCTGGTAGAGCATCACCTTGCCAAGGTGAGGGTCGCGGGTTCGAATCCCGTCGTCCGCTCGGAGTGGTCTCCACTGGAGGTCTACCACTTTCCGGTGGGTTGGCCGAGAGGCGAGGCAACGGACTGCAAATCCGTGTACACGGGTTCGAATCCCGTACCCACCTCACTCGGAGGACGACTCCACACGAGGGCGATTGGCGCAGCGGTAGCGCGCTTCCCTGACACGGAAGAGGTCACTGGTTCAAACCCAGTATCGCCCACCAGCACGAAGGGCCCCGCCCGGCAGACGCCGGTCGGGGCCCTTCGTCGTCTCCCTCCTGGCTCTCGTCCCCAGCACCTCTTGCCCGTACCTATTGTTTTTCGATAGATTGCGGCCGACATTCGATCGAGAGGACGGTCATGGGCAAGGGATCCATCGCGGTGCTGCGGGTGCTGTCGGTGCTGCTGCTGGGCGGGTCGCTGTACCTGCAGGGGGTGCTCGCCCCGCTGCTCGGGGTGGACATGGCCGAGGCGGGCGCGCCGGGCTGGCTGCGGACGGCGGTGGTGACGATCCTCGTGCTCGGGGTGCTCTGCGGCCAGGTCGTCGTGGTGTGCGTGTGGCAGCTGCTGACGCTGGTGCGCCGCGGGACGGTGTTCACCTCCGCCGCGTTCCGCTACGTGCACGTCATCATCGTCGCCCTCGCGGTCGCCGCGGGGCTGCTGCTCGCCCTCGGGGCGGTGCTGGCCCCGACCGAGGTGGCGCCGGGGATCGTGCTGGTGATCGGTGGGCTGGCCGCCTCGGTGGCGGCGGTGGCGATGCTGGTGTGGGTGATGCGGGCGCTGCTCGCCCAGGCCGTCAGCACCCGGACCGAGGCCGAGCACCTGCGCTCGGAGCTGGACGAGGTGATCTGATGCCGATCGTCGTGGACATCGACGTCATGCTGGCCCGGCGCAAGATGGCGGTGGGCGAGCTGGCCGAGCGGGTCGGCATCACGCCGGCGAACCTGGCGGTGCTGAAGAACGGACGGGCCAAGGCCGTCCGCTTCACCACCCTGGCCGCGCTGTGCGAGGTGCTGGGCTGCCAGCCCGGCGACCTGCTGCGCTGGGAACCCGACGCGGACTGAGGCCGTCAGGACGCCGGGCGGACCTGCATCTGGCGCCGGATCAGGGTGCGCTCCTCGGCGCGGACCTGCTCCCGCGCCTCGCGGCGGATGCGCCGGACCTCGGCCTCGGACAGGCTCCGCGGAGCCACCACCTTGGGGTTCTTCACCGTGAAGGACATCGGACCTCCTCCTGCTGCTCGTCCATGCTACGCCGATGCTGCCAGGGGCCTCCGACAGCTACGGCTGCTGCGCCGCGGTGGCGAAGGCCACCGCCAGCATCTCGGCGGTGAACTCTGCCACCGCCACGTCGGTCTCGGTGAAGGAGTACGGCTCGGGCGCGTCCACCGTGAGCATCCCGTAGGGCGTCGCCCCGGTGACGACCGGCACCGCGATGTAGGTCCGGTAGCCGCGTTCGCGGCCACGCTCCCCCGGCTCGGCGCCGGTGTCGTGCACCACCCGGGTCCGGTTCTGCACCAGCGCCTCGAAGGCCGGATCCGGCGGGTCGTCGCGGCGCTCGAACGAGCCCGGCGTCTCACCCCGGCCGTGGTAGGCCAGGTGGGTGAGCACATCGCCGGAGGGGTCGAGCCGGTAGACCACCGACCGCACCCCGTCCACCTCGAACAGCAGGTACAACCCCGAGGCCGCCTGCTGGGAGACCTGGTAGAGCAGCCGCTCGCGGTCCTCCGCGCCGGCCCCGGGCATCTGGGCCATCAGCTCGGCCACCGGGCGCAGGGCGTCCTTCACCGCCACCCCGAGCCGGGCCGCCGCTCCCCGCTGGGCCTCGTCGGCCCGGCGCTTGGCCCAGGCGTTGAGCACCTCCAGCACGGCGACGCCCAGCCCCAGCACCACCACGGCGGCGATCAGCCACCGCCGGGGCCCGACCTCCTCCGAGACCGCGATACCGATCACCGAGCCCACCCAGGCCAGACCGATGGTCAGGGTGGAGACGAGCACGCTGTGCTCCTGGACGCTGCCGGCCAGCCAGGCGCGCACGTCGAGCCAGGTCGTGCGGCGGGTGCGGGGGGTCACCTCGGTCACGGACCCGAGTATGGGCCACCCCACCGACAGCCGGTGGGAGCCGCGGGGACGTCCCGGTGTGGGCCGCGGCGATCGGGGGAACAGGTCGGCCATGAGCGATGACGAGGAGAAGGAGACGCGCGACGAGTTCGACGAGGCGGTCAACATGACGCCCAAGGAGCTCGAGGAGTGGCTGGAGACCGAGGAGTCGAAGAGCGTCGGCCAGTCCGAGGGCGGTGAGTCGACCGGGCACCGCAGCGGCCGCCGGATCGTGGAGCTGCTGCGCACCAGGAAGGGCGACCTGACCGAGGACGACCACGAGCACATGCGCAAGGTCAACGGCTACGTCAAACGCCACCTGGCCCAGCGCCCCGACGGCGACGTCACCGACACCAGGTGGCGGTACTCGCTGATGAACTGGGGCCACGACCCGCTGAAGTGACCCCACCGGGCGCCGATGCGCCGGGGCTGCCACAGTGGGCCGCATGCCGGAACGCTGCTGGAGCTGGGACCTGACCGCCCCGAGGACGATGGAGCGCGGGAGCGTCCCCGACCCCGACCCCGCCGCGGTGGGCCGCGACCAGGTGCTCCTCGAGCTGCTGCTGGCCGGGATCTGCGGCTCCGACATCCCGCGCTACACCGGTGCCGCCGACGTCCCGGAGACCCTGCCGGCGGCCGCGTTCCCGTGCCACGAGCTGGTCGGACGGGTGCTGGCCAGCGGCTCGGACCGCTTGCCGGTCGGCACCCGGGTGCTCGCCATGTCGACCACGCACAACGGGCTCCGGCAGCGCCAGGTGCTGCCGGCCGCACACGCCGTCCCGCTGCCCGAGGAGCTGCCCGACGAGGTGGCCGTGCTGGCCCAGCCCACCGGCACCGTGTTCAGCGCGCTCCGCGGGGTCGGTCCGGTCGAGGGCCGCAGCGTCTGCGTCATCGGACTGGGCAGCACCGGGCTGCTGGCCGCCTCGGTGCTGGCCAGCCAGGGGGCCCGGGTCACCGGCGTCGACCCGCTGGACCGCGGCGACCTGCCTGCCCGGCTTGGCGTGGCCGAGGTGGTGCGGACGACCTCCGACGTGCTGGTCGCCGACGGGGCCCGCTTCGACCTCGTCTTCGAGGCCGTCGGGCACCAGACGCAGACCTTCGTCGACGCCTGCCACCTGGTGGGGATGGACGGCCGGCTCGTCGTCTTCGGCGTCCCCGACACCGACGACTACCCCTTCCCGCTGCGCACCGTCTTCCGACGCAACGTCGTGCTGCACACCGGCACCACCCAGCACTGGACCCGCTTCCTCGCCGCCGGCGTCGAGCACGTCCGCCGCCACGCCGACACGCTCGCCCCGGTGGTGACCCACGTCCTCGGCCTGGACGAGGTGCCGCGGGCCTACCAGCTGGCCGCCAGCGCCGACCCGGCCCGGGTCAAGGTGCTGATCCGCCCCTGACCGGCCCGGCACCGTGCCTCGGCGCGGGCACGGCCCTACGCTGCAGACGTGCCGCACTCCGTGCCCGACCCCGTGCGGCAGCGCCGTCGCACGCTGCTCGGGCGCCTCCGTGCCCGGGCCCGGCTGGTGCGGTCGCTGGTGCAGCGGGTCGGCGAGGCCTCCGGAGCGCTCCGGGTCGTCTGGCAGACGCTGGCCGTCGCCTTCACCCACCGGCTCACCGGGCTGGCCGCCGAAGCCGCCTTCTTCGCGATCCTGTCGCTGCCGCCGATGCTGTTCGGGCTGGCCGGTGCGGTCGGCTTCGTGGCCGGCGTCTTCGAGGTGGACGCCGTCAGCACCTTCCGCGCCGACCTGCTCCGGCTGGCCTCGGCCGCGCTCACGGGCGACGCGGTGAGCACCGTCATCGCACCCACCCTCGACGACGTCCTGGCCAGCGGCCGCGCCGACGTCGTCTCGGTCGGCTTCCTGCTCGCGCTGTGGGCCGGGTCGCGCTCGACCAACGTCTTCATCGAGACCATCACCATCATGTACGGGATGGCTGGCGAGCGCGGGATCGTCCGCACGCGGCTGCTGTCGGTGCTGGCCTACCTCGTGTTCCTGCTGATCGGCGTGGTGGTGCTGCCGCTGATCCTGGCCGGGCCCTCGCTGATCGACCTCGCACTACCCGACGCCCTCGGCGCGGTCGGGCTGCTCTACTGGCCGGTGGTGCTGCTGCTCTCGGTCTGCATGCTCGCGACCGTCTTCCACCTCGCGGTGCCGCACCGCAGCCGGTGGCGCAGCGACCTGCCCGGAGCCGGGCTGACCGTGCTGCTGTGGCTGGGCGGCAGCGCGCTGCTCCGGGCCGTCCTCGGCCGCACCACCGGCACCGCCTCGGTCTACGGGCCGCTGGCGGCACCCATCGCGGTGCTTCTGTGGCTGTACCTGGTGTCCATCGCCGTGCTGCTCGGCGCGGCCCTCAACGCGGCGGTGGACAAGGTGTGGCCGCACCTCTCGGGACTTCACGATGGCGCCGCCCCAGACCGACAGGTGTCCGATTCGTCCGCATCTTGATATGGCGTCCCACATGTTGGGATTTGGATTTGCCAGTCAGGAGCGCCAGCACAAGAGTGTGCGGCAGCGGCGCTGTCTCAGCACGCAAGACCCTGTTCCAGGAAGGACTGTCATGTCGGCCCCTGCCCTCGTCCTGCTCGCCAGCGGTAGCTCTGACCCGGGTGTCGCCCAGGTCACCCACTGCATGCGCAAGGGGATCAAGGCGATGCGCCCGGCGCTCGACGTGCACGTGGCCTTCCTCGACCACTGCCCGCCGAGCGGTCCGCAGGTCGTGGGCCAGCTGGCGCGGGCCGGCGTGCAGGAGATCGTGTTCGTCCCCCTCGACATCTGCCGGGCCTTCGGCGTCGACGACCGCGTGGAGGCGCTGCTGGCCAAGGTCCGCGCCGCCCACCCCGGGCTGGCCGTGACCGCCTCGGAGCCGCTCGGACCGGGCGCGCAGCTGCTCACCCTGGTCGACCGGCAGCTGCGTGAGGCCCTGCGCCGCGTGCACGCCACCGAGCTGGACGGCCTGGTGCTGGCCGCCTCGAGCACCGACGAGGTCCGCAGCACCGCCATCCTCGGCCGCCGGGCGCGGCAGTGGTCGCAGCACCACCGCCTGCCGTGCGTGGTCGCCCAGGACACCGAGGGCGCCGGCGCGCTGGTGGCCGCGGTGAACAACCTGCGGGCCCAGGGACGTCGCCACATCGCCGTCGGCTCCTGGCACCTGGTGGGTGACGACGTCTGGCAGGCCCAGGCCGAGGCCGCCCGCGCGCTGGGCGTCCGGGCGGTCAGCCGGCCCTTCGGCGACCAGCCCGAGCTGCTCGACCTCGCCCTGGCCCGCTACGTGGTGGCGGCGATGGAGCTGGTGACCTTCGAGGAGGACACCCGTCCCGCCGCCGCGACCGAGGAGCGTCCGCGGCTCAGCGTCGTCGGCGCCTGAGCGGCGGGGCGGGTTCGCTCGCCCTTCGTCGGGCTCAGGGCGTTCCCTGCAGGCTGGGTGCCTGCGGCGTTCAGGACGCGGCGACGTCGCGGGTGGCGGCGAGGCGCTTCTTCTCGACGGCCACGTCGAAGTCGGCGCGGGGCCACTGCAGGTCGAGGGCGCGCAGCTGCTCCAGCAGCAGCTGGGCGACGGCCCAGTTGCGGTACCACTTCCGGTCGGCCGGGATGACGTACCAGGGCGCGGTCGCGGTCGACGTCGCGCCCAGCACCTCGATGTAGGCCCGCTGGTAGGCCGGCCAGTCGCGGCGGGAGTCGACGTCGCCAGGGTTGTACTTCCAGTGCTTGTCGGGGTTGTCCAGCCGCTCCATCAGCCGCTCCAGCTGCTTGTCGGCCGAGATGTGCAGGAAGCACTTGACCAGCCGGGTGCCGCCGGCGACCAGCTCCTGCTCGAACTGCGCGATCTCGGCCAGCCGCCGGCCCACCGCGTCCTCGTCCAGCTCGCCCCGCACCCGCGGCACCAGGACGTCCTCGTAGTGCGAGCGGTCGAAGATGCCGATCATCCCGGGCTGCGGCAGCGCGGTGCGGATCCGCCACAGGTAGTGGTGGGCGCGCTCCTCCTCGGTCGGCGCCTTGAACGCCTTGAGCTGCACGCCCTGCGGGTCGACCATGCCGATCGCGTGCCGGATGATCCCGCCCTTGCCGGAGGTGTCCATCCCCTGCAGCACCACCAGCACCGACGGCGTCCCCTCCACCCCCGACCGGCCGCTGGCGTACAGCCGCTCCTGCAGCTCCGACAGCTCCGGCTCGATCGCCAGCCGCACCGCGTCGGCGTCCTTCTTGCCCTTGCCCGGGTAGCCGGGCGTGGCGCGGGGATCGTGGCTGGCGAGGTCGACCGGGCCGTCGGGCAGGCGCAACTCCTGGCTGAGCGGGGTCTCGGGCGGCTGGTAGGTGGTCTCGTCGGCGGTCATGCGGGTCAGTCTGCACCGCGGCGCGCCGGACGGGGCTACTTCTTCCAGCCCTCGTAGGCCTTGATGACCTCGTCGGGGTCGCCGTCCTCGCGCAGGACGCCCTTCTCCAGCCAGATCACCCGGTTGCAGGTGTCGCGGATCGAACCCATCGAGTGCGAAACGAGGAACACCGTGCCGGCCTGCTCACGGATCTCGCGGATCCGGCTCTCGCTGCGCTCGCGGAACTTCTTGTCCCCGACCGCCAGCGCCTCGTCCACGATGAGGATCTCGTGCTGCTTGGCCGCGGCGATGGCGAACTTCAGCCGCTGCTGCATGCCCGAGGAGTAGGTGCGCATCGGCAGCTCGATGAAGTCCTCCAGCTCGGCGAAGGCGACGATGTCGTCGCGCATCTCGGCGATCTCCTCCTTGCTGAAGCCGAGCGCGAGCCCGCCGAGCACGATGTTGCGCTCACCGGAGAGGTCGGGCAGCAGCGCGGCGCCGACACCGAGCAGGTTGGGCCGGGCCGAGGCGTAGATCGCGCCGCGGCTGGGCGGGGTGAGGCCGGTGATGGCGCGCATCAGGGTCGACTTGCCCGAGCCGTTGGAGCCGATGATCCCGATCGACTCCCCCTTCTCGGCGGTGAAGGAGACGCCCTTGAGCGCGTGCACGGTGCGCACCCCGCGGGTGCGGGTGAGCAGCTTGCGGCCGGCCTTGTCGAGCGCCTTGCCGCTGGCGTACACCTTGTACTCCACGTGCACGTCGTCGACGATCACCGCCGCCGAGCCCATGTCGCTGGGGATCGGCAGCAGCGTGCCGTTCCCGGTGGCCGCGTCCGCCGGCGCCGGGTCGAGCGCGCGCCGCGGCGAGCCCGGGTCGCGGTCGTCGCGCCCGGGACGGTCGACGATGGCGAACCGGCCTGTCGCGGGCTCCCCCGCCGGGACGGCCGGCAGCCGTTGGGTGTCCT
>NZ_QPKK01000449.1 GCF_003344635.1 Desertihabitans aurantiacus | reverse complement strand
CCGGGCCCGCGCGTCCGGACGGCGCTCGGCGGGACGCCGGTCGGTGGGACGTCGCTCGGGTCGGGGGAGCCGGGGCAGGTCGTCCTCGGTGAAGGTGGTGCGGATCCGGCCCGAGGCGGTGGTCGGCGGCTCGGGCAGCGCGGCCTCGACCGGCTCGGCCAGCCCGTGCCGGACCGGCGCCGCCGGGTGGTCCGGGCTGCTCGGCGAGGTGGGCGTCGTCAGGGTCGGCACGTGCGGTGCGGTGGCGTCGGCGAAGCCGAGCGGCTGGGTCATCCGCACCGTCAGCTCGGGGTCGTCCATCACCCCGGCCAGCAGGGCGGAGCGGGCCTCGCGCAGCATCGCCTGCAGCACCCGGGCGTCACGGGGGCGGCGCTCGGGGTCACGGGCGCAGGCGGTCTGCACCAGCACGTCGAGGTAGGGCGGGATGGCGTCGCGGGAGATCCGCCAGGAGGTGCCCATCACCGACGACGGCGGCGGGACGTCCTTGTTGACGTGGGCGAAGACCACCTCGTACTGGGAGTCGCCCACGTGCGGCTTGCGCCCGGTGAGCAGCTCGAACAGCACGATGCCGAAGCTGTAGACGTCGGCGCGGGTGTCGGCCTGGCCGTGCACCACCAGCTCCGGCGGCACGTAGGAGACGGTGCCGATGAGCACCCCGGCGGTGGCGGTGCTGGTCTGGTTGCTGATCGCCTTGGCCAGCCCGAAGTCGGCCACCTTGACCTGGCCGCGGTCGGAGATCAGCACGTTCTCCGGCTTGACGTCGCGGTGCACCAGGTGGGCCTCGTGGGCGGTGGCGAGCGCCGAGAGCACCGGGTCGAGCAGGTCGAGCGCGCGCAGCGGCGTCATCGGGGCCTCGCGGCCGATGACGTTGCGCAGCGTGGTGCCCTCGACGAACTCCATGACGATGTAGGGACGCCCGCCGCCGTGGCCCTGGTCGAAGACCGAGACGACGTTGGGGTGGGAGAGCCTGGCCGCTGCCCTGGCCTCGCGGTCGAACTTGCGGGCGAAGTCGCCGTCCTCGCCGAGCCCCTCGTGCATCACCTTGACCGCGACCACCCGCTGGAGCCGGGTGTCGAGGGCGCGGTAGACGGTGGCCATCCCGCCGCGGGCGAAGCGTTCGAGGATCTCGTAGCGACCGTCCAGGGCATGGCCGACCAGGGGGTCGCGCATGCTGGTCATGGTCACGTTCAGCTCCGTACACGGTCGGGGAAGGAGGCCGTGTTCAGCCTGATGGCGAGCATAGGCGGCCCTACCACAGAAGGCCGACAGAACGCGCCGGTGACATCGCGGCTCTGAGACCGTCGCTCACCCGGTGAGCGGGAAGGAGCGCACCACCACGTGCCGGGGACGCCCGCTCTCACCCCGACCCAGCTCGGAGCGCACCAGCTCGACCGCACCGGCCCGCCAGGACGGCCCCCGGTAGCCGGCGAGCGCCTCCACCCAGCGGGTGAGGTCGGCGGGGACGTTGCGGCGGGCCAGGGTGAGGTGGGCCCGGAAGCGTCCGTGGTCGGGTTCGGCACCGGCCCGTTCAGCCGCCGCCCGGACGCCGGTGGCCAACCGGCCCAGCCCGGTCACCGCCTCGCCCGGTTCCAGCCCGGCCCACAGCACCCGGGCCGCGCTCGGTCGCGGGAAGCAGCCGCCGCCGGCCATTGCCAGCTCGAGCGGTGGACGGCGCGCAGCCGCCCGCTCCAGCCGGCGCAGCAGGTCCTCCGTGCGGCGCTCCGGCACCGCGGCGAGGAAGGCCAGCGTGAGGTGCCACTGCTCGGGCGGGGTCCAGCGCAGCCCGTCGG
>NZ_QPKK01000448.1 GCF_003344635.1 Desertihabitans aurantiacus | reverse complement strand
CGGCGGGGTGGGCGCGGCCGCGCTGCTGGTGGTCGGCGAGGCGGGCGGGCGGCTGGCCGAGGTCTTGCGGGCCCGCGGGGTGGTGGTGGTCTTCGCGGTCGAGCGGCGCGGCTTCGGCTCGCCGTCCTCGGCCAGCCGGCTGGCGCGCTCGGCCGTCTCCTGCGCCCCGGTGCGGACCGGCTCGGTGGTCTCGGCCACCTTCTCCCCGGCCTCGCGGGCCTGCTCGGCCACGTCCTCGGCCACGTCACCGGCCTGCCCGCGGCCCTTGGTGAAGGCGGCCTTGCCGCGCTTCTGCAGCTCCTCGTAGACCTCGCCGGCCTCGGCCAGCCACTTCTCCAGCTGGGCCCGGGCCTCGTCGGGGAAGTGCTTGGCCTGGTCGGGGAGGGTGCGGGCCTGCTCGGGCAGCCCCACCACCCGCCGGCGCATCTCGGCGGCCTGGGCCTCGCGCCGCTCCCGCCGCGCCTTCGCGTCCTCGACCGCCGCCTCGTAGCGCTCGGTCGCCTTGGCGACGAGGTAGTCGGCGGCGCCGAGCGCGGCGTACAGCGTGTTGGTGGCGGCCTCGACCACCCGGTCGGTGTTGAGCTCGTTGGGGTCCTTGTTCTGCTCTGCCATGGTCACTCCTGGTCGGTGCGGGTGGACGGGTGGACGGGCGGCTCCTCCGGCGAGGGGCTCTCGGCCGGTGCGGCGTCGACGAAGGTGTCGTAGACGTCGAGCAGGACCTGCTTCTGGCGCCCGGTCAGGCGGGGGTCGGTCACGATCGCCCGGGGCACGGTGACGACCTCACCGGTGGGCGCGACGTGCTCGTCGGGGTCGAGCAGCCCGGCTCGCACGTACAGCGTCTCCGCCGACACCCGCAGCGCGGAGGCCAGCTGCTGCAGCACCTCCGCCGAGGGCCGGCGCAGGCCGCGCTCGATCTGGCTCAGGTAGGGGTTGGACACCCCGGCGGTGTCGGCCAGCTGGCGCAGCGAGACCCCGGCCTGCCGGCGCTGGGCGGCGATGAACTCACCCACCGTGCTGATCTGGTCGCCGAGCGGCTGGGTGAGCCGTCGGCGTCCGTTCCGGGTCGCCACGTCCTCCAGTGTGCTTGCTGGTGCTAGCAGAAGCAAGCATCCCGGGAGCGGCCGGCCGGTGGACCGCCCACCGGGTACCACCGTGGGCCCACCCGCCCCCGACCGCGGGCCGTTGTGGTGCCCCGGGAGCGGGGTTAGCGTCCGGGACGGACCAGCACCCGAGCAGGAGGACCCATGACCCAGCACAGCACCACCGGCAGCAGCGACCCCATCACCGGGGTGATGGGCGACCTGGTGCGCCGCGCCGTCCAGGACGGCATCGGACCGGTGACGCCGTCGCGCCCGTGGGCCCAGGACGTCCTGGACCGCGTCGGCGGGGACGTCGCGGCCGCCGTCGACCGGCTGGTCCAGCAGTCCACGGTGGCCGCCGCCTCGGCCGGCTTCCTCACCGGGGTGGGCGGACTGCTCACCGTCCCGGTCGCGCTGCCCGCCAACGTGGCCGGCTCGCTGGTGGTCAACGCCCGGATGGTAGGCGGCATCGCCCACGTCCGCGGCCATGACCTCGCCGACCCGGCCACCCTCGACCTCATCAGCACGCTCGTGCTCGGCGGCGGCGGTCCGCAGCGGCTGCTGGGCGAGCTCGGCAAGCGCTCGGGGGTGAAGCTGGCCAGCACCGTGCTGCGCGCGGTGCCGGTGGTCGGCGGGCTCGCCAACGGCGCCGCCGACGCCGCCCTGACCACCGCCCTCGGACGCAGCGCGGCCCGCGCCTTCCCGCAGCGCGGCTGAGCCGACCGGGCCCGCGGCG
>NZ_QPKK01000447.1 GCF_003344635.1 Desertihabitans aurantiacus | reverse complement strand
CGTCGGTGGGTGCGTCGGAGGCGTCAGGCCTTGAGGGTCTGACCGGCCGAGCGCAGCGCCTCGCAGGCCTGCACGACGCGGGCGGCCATACCGGCCTCGGCGACCTTGCCCCAGGCGCGGGGGTCGTACTGCTTCTTGTTGCCGACCTCGCCGTCGATCTTCAGCAGGCCGTCGTAGTTGCGCAGCATGAAGTCGATCACCGGACGCGAGAAGGCGTACTGGGTGTCGGTGTCGATGTTCATCTTCACCACGCCGTAGTCGACGGCGTCGGAGATCTCCTGCGCGGTGGAGCCGGAGCCACCGTGGAAGACGAGGTCGAACGGGTCGGTCTTGCCGACCTTCTCCCCGACCGCCTGCTGGATCTCCTTGAGCACCTCCGGACGCAGCTTGACCGCGCCGGGCTTGTAGACGCCGTGCACGTTGCCGAAGGTCAGCGCGGTGATGTAGCGACCGCGCTCACCGGTGCCGAGGGCCTCCACGGTGGCCAGGCCGTCCTCGACGGTGGTGTAGAGTTTCTCGTTGATCTCGTGCGCGACGCCGTCCTCCTCACCGCCCACCACGCCGACCTCGATCTCGAGGATGATCTTGGCCTTGCTGGTGCGCTCGAGCAGCTCAGCGGCGATCTGCAGGTTCTCCTCGACCGGCACCGCCGAGCCGTCCCACATGTGCGACTGGAACAGCGGGTTCTCCCCGCGGGCCACACGCTCCTCCGAGATCGAGAGCAGCGGGCGGACGAAGGAGTCCAGCTTGTCCTTCGGGCAGTGGTCGGTGTGCAGCGCGATGTTGACCGGGTAGTTCTTGGCGACCTCGTGGGCGTAGGCGGCCAGCGCGACGGCGCCGGTGACCTTGTCCTTGATGGTCGGCCCCGACAGGTACTCCCCGCCGCCGGTGGAGACCTGGACGATGCCGTCCGAGCCCGCCTCGGCGAAGCCCTGCAGGGCGGCGTTCAGGGTCTGCGAGGAGCTGACGTTGATCGCGGGGTAGGCGAAGTGGTTCTGCTTCGCCCGGTCGAGCATCTCGGCGTAGACCTCGGGAGTAGCGATGGGCATGGGTGCCTCTCTTCGTTTTCGACAGACGGTGCGCTGCCCAGTCTTGCAAACCGGGACGGGTCCCACCCGCCGGTCTCGCACTGGTTCGGACCAGTTGCGGCACTGGCGTCATACCGGTCGGCGACTGGGCTCAGCGGCCTTCAGTCGTCGAGGCGGGAGAGGTCGACGGTGGCGCGTCCGTCGGAGTAGATCCGGGTGGCCGACTCGACGGTCGCCGGCTTCACGTCGATGTGCTCCAGCCCGATCGTCAGCGGCGGGCCGGAGTGGCTGCGCACGGTGATGTCGGGGCCCCGGCCCAGGCCGCCCGGGCCGATCGCCAGCTGCGCCACCTCGGGCCAGGACAGCCGCACCCCGTGCAGCTCGACGCCGAAGCGGCCGATCACCAGCGCCGGCCCCACCCCGACCTTGGCCCGGTCGGCGACCGCGCGGCGCCAGCCGACCAGCCACACCACCAGCCGGGCCGCGCTGAGCACCGTCGCCAGCCCGACGAACACCCAGGGCTCCCAGCCGGTGCGGAAGGCGTCCCAGCGCCAGACCACGAAGACCGCCGAGATCACCAGGCTGAGCACCAGCGAGACGATCCCCGAGATCATCCGACGCTTCCGGACGGCCACGGTCTCGTCGGCGACCACCGGCGTGTACTCCGCGATCAGGTAGTCCGGCGCCTGCTGCATGGCGCCCATCCTCCCACGCCGCCCGAGCACCTCCCGGGCCGCGCCGGGGACGACGACGGCCGCCGTCCCGCCGCGGAGGGCGGGGACGGCGGCCGTCGGT
>NZ_QPKK01000446.1 GCF_003344635.1 Desertihabitans aurantiacus | reverse complement strand
CGGCCCGCCACCCGGGCTCGGCGCGGCCCAGCCCGCCGCGGAGGGACGTCCGGGGACGGCCGGCCAGGCGCCGGCCCAGCCACGCCCGCCGCAGGCGCCGATCCGGCTCTCCCGCGCGGAGCTGCTGCGCCGCAGCGGGCTCAGCGAGGCCGTCCTGGTCGAGCTGGAGCGGCAGATGATCATCTCCCCCCGTCGCGGCACCGGGTTCTACGACCGCGACGCGCTCACCATCGCGGTGGTGGCCCGCAAGCTGTCCGACTACGGCATGGACGCCCGGCACCTGCGGGCGTTCAAGATCGCCGCCGACCGCGAGGCCGGTCTGGTCGAGCAGGCGGTGGCCCCCTTCCAGCGCCGCGGGGCGGCCGGGCGGGAGGCGGTCGTCGAGGTGGTGAAGCTGGTCAGCGTCGCGCACTGCGCCCTGCTGCGCAGTGCGATGGAGCGTTGAGGGGGGCGATGGACCGCTGAGCGGTCGGGATCGGCCCGAGGCCGGGGGCGTAGGGTTGCCGCATGCGCGAGCTGGACGTGGTCGGAGTACGGGTGGAGATGCCGCAGAACCTGCCGATGGTGCTGCTGCGCGAGGTCGGTGGGCACCGCTACCTGCCGATCTGGATCGGGGCCGGTGAGGCGTCGGCGATCGCGAATGCGCAGGAGGGCGTGGTGCCGCCCCGGCCGCTCACCCACGACCTGTTCGCCGACGCGTTGAAGGCGCTCGGGCACCGGCTGGTCGCGGTGCACATCACCGAGCTCACCGACCGCACCTTCTACGCGGTGCTGAAGTTCGAGGGCACCGACGTCAGCGCCCGGCCCTCCGACGCCATCGCGCTGGCCCTGCGCACCGGCGCGGAGATCCACTGCGCCGACGCGGTGCTCGACGAGGCCGGGATCGAGGTGCCCGAGGAGGAGGACGACGAGGTCGAGAAGTTCCGCGAGTTCCTCGACCAGGTCAGCCCCGAGGACTTCGAGACCGAGGGCGGGCCCGGGGCACCGGGGGAGCGGCCGTCGTCCTGACCTCACCCTCGACCCGTGCCTGAGGGTTCGGGCCGCGGTGCCGCCCGGTCGCGTGTCGGGCCGCGTCCCACGTCTGGCGGCTGGCTAGCGTCCGGCGTACTGTTCAGCTGGATCAGCACTGCGAAGTGAGGCACCGTGAGCAAGACTCCCGAGCGTGACACCCCGACGCCCACCACCGAGGTGGGTGCTCAGGAGCACCTGTTCGACGGCAACTTCTCCCCGCTGCCCGAGGACGAGGGCTTCCGCGGTCCCGCCGCCTGCAAGGCCGCCGGGATCACCTATCGCCAGCTCGACTACTGGGCCCGCACCGGTCTGGTCACCCCCGAGGTGCGCGCGGCCAGCGGCTCGGGCAGCCAGCGGCTCTACAGCTTCCGCGACATCCTCATCCTCAAGGTCATCAAGAACCTCATCGACGCCGGCATCTCCCTGCAGCAGATCCGCAAGGCCATCGAGCACCTGCGCGCCCGCGGGGTGGAGGACCTGACCGAGGTCACCCTGATGAGCGACGGCGTCACCATCTACGAGGCGGTCTCGCCGACCGAGGTGGTCGACCTGCTGCGCGGCGGCCAGGGCATGTTCGCCATCGCCCTCGGCGGCGTCTGGCGCGACCTCGAGGGCACCCTGCTCGAGCTGCCGAGCGAGCACATCCAGGAGGGTGCCCGCCAGCACGAGGGCGACGAGCTCGCCGCCCGCCGCCGAGCTCGCGCGGCTGGCTGAGTACGGGCCGCGCTCGCGCGGCTGGCTGGGTACGCGCCGCGCTCGCGCGGCCGGCTGACCTGGCCCCGACGGGGCACCCGGCCGCCGGTGTGCCCGCTG
>NZ_QPKK01000445.1 GCF_003344635.1 Desertihabitans aurantiacus | reverse complement strand
CTCAGGACGCTGGTGGTCGAGCCAGCGCACAGCCGCACCCACAACGCCCTGAGCCCGACCCTAACGCCCTGAGCCGTCCCCCCGACGCCCCGAGCCGTCCCCCCGACGCCCCGAGCCGTCCCCCCGACGCCCTGAGCCTGTCGAAGGGCGATCCCGCACCACCCGAGAGGAACCCATGACCACGCTCGACCACCGCACCATCGCCCGGCTCGTCGACCTGGCCCTGGACGAGGACGCCCCCTTCGGCGACCTCACCAGCGAGACGCTGGTGCCGGCCGACGCCCACGCGGTGGCCGACCTGGTCGCCCGCGAGGAGGGCGTCCTCGCCGGCGGTGCGGTGTTCGCGGCCGCCTTCACCCGGCTCGACCCGTCGGTCACCGTCGGGCTGCACGTCGCCGACGGCGACCGCTTCGCGGCGGGCGCGGTGCTGGCCCGGGTGGAGGGACCGGCCCGGTCGCTGCTGCGCGCGGAGCGGGTCGCGCTGAACTTCGCCCAGCGGATGTCGGGGATCGCCACCCAGACCGCCCGCTACGTCGCCGCGGTGGCCGGGACCGGGGCGCGGGTGGTCGACACCCGCAAGACCACGCCGGGCCTGCGCGCGCTGGAGCGGCACGCCGTCCGCGCCGGCGGCGGGCACAACCACCGGTACTCGCTGTCGGACGCCGTGATGGCCAAGGACAACCACCTGGCCGTGGTCGACGACCTCGGCGCGGCCCTGCGGGCGGCGCGGGCGTCCCTGCCGCACACGGTGCACCTGGAGGTGGAGGTGGACCGGCTCGACCAGCTGGACGTGGTGCTGGAGGCCGGGGTCGACACGATCATGCTCGACAACTTCTCCCTCGACGACCTGCGCGAAGGGGTGCGGCGGATCGGCGGACGGGCCCTGGTGGAAGCCAGCGGGGGCATCACGCTCGACACCATCGCCGACGTCGCGGCCACCGGGGTCGACGTCATCTCCGTCGGCGCCCTCACCCACAGCGTCCGCGCCCTCGACCTCGGTCTCGACGTGGTGGTGCGCCGATGAGCCGATCAGCAGGGAGGGTTCTGCACCGAGTTCGGTGCACAACCCTCCCCCGTCGCGGAGGAGTCCGGTGATCTACCTGGACGAGGCCGCCACCAGCCCGGTGCGGCGGGAGGTGCTGGAGGCGATGTGGCCCTGGCTGGCCCGCGACTTCGGCAACGCCGCCAGCCACCACGGGGTCGGGGAGACGGCCCGGGGAGGGCTGGAGGACGCCCGGGCCCGGATCGCCCGGCTGCTCGGCGGGCGTCCCGGCGAGGTGGTGCTGACCTCCGGCGGCACCGAGGCCGACAACCTCGCCGTCAAGGGCATCGCGCTGGCCGACCCGCGGGGCCGCCACGTGCTGGTCTCGGCCGTCGAGCACCCGGCGGTGCTGGAGTCGGCGGCGTTCCTGTCCCGGTTCGGGTTCGAGGTCGAGCACCTCCCGGTGGACGCAGACGGCCGGGTGACGCCGGAGGCGCTGCGCGCGGTGCTGCGGCCCGACACCACCCTGGTCAGCGTCCAGCTGGCCAACAACGAGGTGGGCACGGTGCAGCCGGTGGCCGAGCTGGCCGCGGTCGCCGCCGAGCACGGCGTCCCGGTGCACACCGACGCGGTCCAGGCCGCGGGTGTGCTGCCGGTCGACGTGGCGGCGCTCGGCGTCCGGGCGCTCAGCCTGTCGGGGCACAAGCTCGGCACGCCGAAGGGGATCGGCGTGCTGTGGCTGCACCGCCGGCAGCGGGTCGAGCCGCTGGTGCACGGCGGCGGGCAGCAGCGCGGGCTGCGGTCGGGCACCGACGACGTCGCCGGTGCGGTGGGACTGGCGACG
>NZ_QPKK01000444.1 GCF_003344635.1 Desertihabitans aurantiacus | reverse complement strand
CTACTGACCCAGCTAATTCTTTCGATTTATCTTCTTTTTGTTTACGAGTCTCAATTTCTTTAATCGTCGTTGTTGCTTTTTCTTTTTGTTCTTTAATTTCTTCTTCTTTATTTTTTACTTTTTTCTCTAATCGTGCAAACTTCGCTTCTTTTTGTTCGATATCACGGTCTAACCTGTCCTTATAAACAAGTTGTTTTTTTATATACTCTTCGTTTTTTTCTATTTGATTTTCAAGTTCTAAACGTTTCTCAAACTCTTCACCAGTTATAGTCTTAAATGTTTTTTCATCAAAACCAAGCATTTTAAGTTCTTCTCTCAATTCATCATTAAATTCGATAAATAGTTGCTCATCATTCAAATAACGATATATAATAAGTTTAGTCATATACTCAATTAAATAACTGACAGAAACGTTGCTATAGTAAGTAGCAACGTTTTTTTTCATTAAATTAAGCGCTTCCTTGATTTCTGAATCAATTGTCAGTGTCATTTTTGCTTTTTTACTCATTCTCTAAACCTCTCTTTAATTCTTCTAATTCTTTCTTCAATTCTTCTAAAGTAGGTTCTTTCTTAGTCCTTTTGCTCGTTTTACGTTTAGATACGTATTTAGGTATTTCAAACACTTCAATCCAACTCACAATTTTATCGTTGGAACCATATTTTTTAATCGATTCAACACTAAATATGCGCTTATCATCTAAACCAAAATAACTGTATACTTGGTCAAATACTGCTTTGATAACATTATCAATATCGGGTTTGACAATCATAGGTACATCCCAAAAATCTTCGTTATTGCATTTAAAAATTAAATCTTGATGTACTTTATATCCAATATTAATTTCATCATTACGTAATTTTTGACGCATCAACTCTAATTCCTCTTCACTAAAGTTGCTTTCTATTTTTGTTGGTACATCTTTAGCAAATTTTTGATATGTCTCACTATGTGAAACCCCACCATTTTTGAAAACGCGAGGACGACTCGCACTAATTGGTCTGATATCTAATTCAAATACGATTTCATCAATCTTATTCATCGTCCTCATCATCTTCTTTATCTGATTTTTTACGCGCTTCGTTGACACGTTGCATTTCTAATCTAACAACTGAATCTAACATGTCACTCGCGCTTTTAAAACCTAATTCTTTCGCTTTTTCATCAGCATCATCTCTAATTTCTTTATCCACTAAAATTCTTTCTTTTTCACGTTTTGGTAATGGTTTTACGTCATTATCATACTCACCTTTTGCAATTTTATATAAATAGTAATTAGTGATACTTGAATTACTTTTTGCCACAGGCGATTCTATCACATTCATCAATCTTTTTAATCGTCTTGTTGTCGTGTAATTAATGGATAGCATTGTTCTTTTCTTAGCCATTTTCAAAATCTCCTTTTAATTTTGTTAGTCACGGTCATTATCTTGTCTTGTTTGATACTTACGACGTTTACGTTGTTGACGCTCACGCTCTCTCATTTCGTGTTTTGCTTGAACATTTTCACGATGATTTTGCTTGATACTATTTAACATTCTACCATCAACAACTCTTAGAACGAGAATCATAATGAACATTGAAATGACAATAATAATAAAGTCACTCATTTTCATATCTGTTTTTTCGAAAAATGTTAACGGAAATTGCAATAACATTGACCAAAATAGTGTTCTGTTGTAGTCACGTTCTAAGAATAATCTTTCTCCTGCAGTCGTTTCAGCAACGAATTGGTCTGAATTAAGCAATGTCTTTTCTTTACCAAAAAGCATGAACCATGTAATTACGATTCCGATTTCTGATACTGCTAACTTCGGTATAAATGGCATGC
>NZ_QPKK01000443.1 GCF_003344635.1 Desertihabitans aurantiacus | reverse complement strand
CGGCGCGGCCGGCGTCCCGGGCGTCTCCGACGGCGGGGCTGACGGCGGCGCCGACTCCGGTGCCGACGGTGGCGCCGACGGCGGTGCGGACTCCGGCGCCGAGGGCCCTGCCGACGGTGGCGCCTCGGGCGTCCCCGGCGTGTCCGACGGCGGAGCCGACGGCGGCGCGGACCAGAGCCTCTGAGCACCTTGTCCTCGCTGCACGACGTCCAGGACCCCACCGTCGTCGACGGTGGGGTCCTGGCCTCCCTGATCGACGTCTCCCCCGCCGAGTTCGCCGAGGCGTACTGGGCCCGGCGGCCGCTGGTCACCCGGGCCCGACCGGGCGGCTTCGGCGACCTCTTCGGCTCCGACGCGGTGGACGAGCTGGTCTCCCGCCGCGGGCTGCGCACCCCCTTCCTGCGGGTGGCCAAGGACGGCGCCACGCTGCGCGAGTCGACCTTCACGGCCCCGGCCGGTGTCGGCGCCTCGATCGGCGACCAGCTGGACGACACCGCGCTGTGGCGCCACCTCGCCGACGGCGCCACGCTGGTGCTGCAGGCCCTGCACCGCACCTGGGCGCCGGTCAACGACCTGTGCGCCCGGCTCGGGGCCGACCTCGGCCACCCGGTCCAGGCCAACGCCTACATCACCCCGCCGCAGAACCGCGGCTTCAGCGACCACTACGACGTGCACGACGTGTTCGTGCTGCAGGTCGAGGGCAGCAAGCGCTGGATCATCCACGAGCCGGTGCACCCCGACCCGCTGCGCAACCAGCCGTGGACCGACCGCCGGCCGGCGGTGGAGCATGCCGCGCGGGGTGAGGCGGCGCTCGACACCGTGCTGGAGCCCGGGGACGTGCTGTACCTGCCCCGCGGCTGGCTGCACGCCGCCGAGGCGCAGGGCGCGGTCAGCATCCACCTCACCCTGGGCATCCACATCTGGACCCGCTACGCGGTGGCCGAGCAGCTGCTGCAGGCCGCGCTGCAGAGCCTGCAGGCCGACCCGGAGATGCGGGCCACCCTGCCGATGGGGCCGCTGGAGGTCGAGGCGGAGGCCGAGCGCGTCCGCGAGCGGCTCACCGCCGCGCTGGCCGAGGCCGACCCGGCCCCCGCCCTGCAACGCGTCCAGCGCTCCCAGACCCGCCCCGGCCCGCTCGGACCGTTGGCCCAGCTGGCCGCCCTGGAGACGCTGTCCGAGAGCACCCCGCTCCGGCTCCGACCGGCCCTGGACGCCCGGCTGGTCGACCACAGCCTCACCAGCCGGGTCGGCGCGGTGCCGGTCGAGGAGGCCGACCTGGAGGCGGTCGAGCGGCTGCTGTCCGGTCGCGTCGGCACCGCCGGCGAGCTGGGCCTCGACCTGGCCCGGACGCTGCTGCGGGCCGGGGTCGTCGTCCCCGGGTGAGCGGCACCACCCTCCCCGCGCCGGGCCTCCCGCGGTGCGCCGACGGGGCGCGGGAGCGGCGCGACCCGCTGCTCGGGACGGCCTCCCCGGGGCGGTCCTGGGTGCTGGTGGAGCACCCGGGACGCTGGCCCGTCCGTGGCTTCATCGACCTGCCGCTGGCTCTGGAGATCCGGCGGCGGGTCGCGCTCGCCGCGGCCGCCGCGGGTGCCCGCATCCTGCTGGTCCGCCGCCACGGCCGCCGCACCGGTGACGAGGCGCTGCGCTGGGCGGTGGTGCACCACGAGGACTCCGGCGCCCACCGCCAGACCTGGGGCACCTGGGCCGACGAGGACGACCTGCTCGCCCTCCCCGACGCCCTCGAGGCCCCCGGCGCGACCGGCCACCCGCCGGTGCTGCTGGTCTGCGCCCACGGCGTCCACGACACCTGCTGCGCCGTGCGCGGACGCCCGGTCGCGGC
>NZ_QPKK01000442.1 GCF_003344635.1 Desertihabitans aurantiacus | reverse complement strand
TTTTCTTCTGTAAATCCTTCTTCTTTTAAATCTTCAACAATATCATTTGCTAACCATGCTATATCTTCCTCTTCAACTTCAAGATTCACTTCTACAAATCCTATAATGTATTTTTTAAGCATTTCCTCATCAATTACTATTTTGCTCATTTTTCTTCATCCTTTCGATTTTAAAATTCTTTTGTTTGTGCAAATGTGTCTGCTGTAAATCCTTTACTTTCTAATGCTTCAACTACTTCATCATCCAACCAATCTACGTCATTATTCATCACTCGTTTTGCAAATTGTTGGTTAATCAATCGTTGTAGTTGAGATTTCGATTTAATATTCACTTTACTTCTGTCAACGTGCTTGATACATTCATCTAACACATCTTCAATTTGAATGGTTGATGTTCTTGATACGACTTTGATGTTTTCATCTTTGATACTCATTAATACAACCCTCTTTCTAACGCCTTATTATTTTGCTCATTTTCAAGTGATTGTATATATTTTTCTTTTATATCTCGATATTTGGTATTGCCCACTGTTTCAAATGCTTTTTGATGTTCAATCCCATCTAAATGCGATAAAAATTCAACATCTGCAATTTGATTCATCATTTGATTTAACGATGTAAAACCTAATTTCTCTGCTTTTACTTTCGCTTTCTCCCAAATGTCATAATCCACATTCACTTTTTTAATGTTTCTCGTATCGATTGGTTTGATAAAGTCATAATCGCCCTCAACTACTTTATTTAAAATGTGATTATTCAAGGTTTCAAACGTATCTCCCACTGTATACTCATGTTTTCGCTTAATTTTTAATAATTTTTCTTTTGCTTCTGGCGTTATTTTCAATACTCCTTTTTTTTCCATATATAACGGCGAGTCAAGTCTCTTTAACCTGCCGTTTACACCTCCTAATTTAATCGGAAGCATTATCACCACCACCTGGGTCAGCTTTTTCAAATGTTTTTTGGAGACTATTATCAACATTTTTATTATCTTTGAGCGATTGATTATTTTTGTCTTGTGCTTTAACCACTTCTTCTAAATCGTTGTTTAGAATCTTATGCACTGCAAAATTTTCATCTCTCAAATCTTCAATTTCTTGATGTTGAATGCCCAATCCAACTAACATCAATCCAGCTACTAAACCTTGTGATATGATTGTTCCGACTTTGAATTTTTTATCTTTGTTCAATTTAATCAGTCCTTTCTTTTATTAAAGAAGGTCTGATATGTATTTATTCTAAAGCACATATAACATAAAGTACATATCTGTTACCTTCTTGAACATATTTAAAATGAGGCTTATGCCTTTTTATAATTTCGTATTTTTGGTCGTGTTTCTTCGATGATTTCTTTCATCCGTTTTGAATCAATTTCTTTAGCCATCAATTCTTGCTTTGCGCGTTGTTGTTCAATTATTTTTTCTTTTAATCGTAAACGACGGGCTTGATGTTTACTTTCTTTCATAATCAAATAATAAAACTTCTTCTCAAGTTGTTCTAAATACTGTTTTTCTGCTTGCTCAAAATCTCGATGTGTCTGCCACTCACGAATAATTTCAACTGGTATTTGCGTTAGTTTCGAAATTGTTTTTGGTTCAAGTGCGCTTACTTGTGCAACGTACATAAATTCGTGCTTTTGTGTCATTGGTTCATTTGTTAAATTATTGTGTTTGTAACTTTGTGCCATTTTTTAATTCACTCCTTTTTTAATTTTGCTTTAAGGTTATATCATTATACTTTTTGTTATTTGTTATAAGGTAATAATTTGTTACCTTTAAATATATTATAATAGCATTCTGAATAAAAAGCAACTCAAAAGACTGTATTTTTTCACTTTTTTTGTGCGTTATTTATTCAAAA
>NZ_QPKK01000441.1 GCF_003344635.1 Desertihabitans aurantiacus | reverse complement strand
GGGCGGGAAGCTGGGGACGGACACGATCAGTGGAAGTCGGGCTGGGCCTGCGGCTGACGGCCCTGCTGCGGCTGGCGCTGCTCGTTCCAGACCGGGGTGGGCGGCGGCACCATCGCCACCACCCGCTCGATCACCTGGGCGGGGTCGATGTTGTCGGCGATGGCGTCGAAGCCGAGCACCAGGCGGTGCGCCATCACGTCACGGGCGACCGCCTGGACGTCGGTGGGCAGCACGTAGTCGCGGCCGTGGATGAGCGCCAGCGCCCGCGATGCGGCGACCAGACCGAGGGTGGCGCGCGGGCTGCAGCCGATCTGGATCACCGAGGTGAGGTCGGGCATCCCGAACTCGGCCGGCGTCCGGGTGGCCAGCACCAGCCGCACCACGTACTCGGCGACGAGGTTGTGCACGAAGATGTTGGAGGCCCGGTCCTGCAGGCCGCGGACGAGGTCGGGGTCGAGCACCCGCTCGGCCTCCGGCGGGGTGACGCTCATCCGCCGCAGGATCTCGAACTCCTCGTTGCCGCGCGGGTAGGGCACGTCCACCTTGAGCAGGAAGCGGTCGCGCTGGGCCTCCGGCAGCGGGTACACGCCCTCGGACTCGACCGGGTTCTGGGTGGCGATGACGATGAACGGCTTGGGCGCGGGGTAGGTGCGTCCGCCGAGGGAGACCTGCTTCTCCGCCATCAGCTCCAGCATCGCCGACTGCACCTTGGCCGGGGCGCGGTTGATCTCGTCGGCCAGCACGAAGTTGACGAAGACCGGCCCGAGCTCGATGTCGAAGCCCTCCTGGCTGGCCTTGTAGATGCGCGTGCCGACGATGTCGGAGGGCACCAGGTCGGGGGTGAACTGGACGCGGGAGAAGTCACCGCCGACCACGTTCGCGAAGCTGCGCACGGCCAGCGTCTTGGCCACCCCGGGGACGCCCTCGAGCAGGATGTGCCCCTTCGCCAGCAGCCCCACCATCAGCTGCTCGACCATGTGCTCCTGGCCGACGATCACCCGCTGCACCTGCGAGATGGCCCGTCCGAGGAGCTGCGAGACCTGCTGGTTGCTGAGCTGATCGATGCTGCTCGGAGTACTCACGCATCATCTCCCGTGTGTGTCCCCCCGGTGGTCGGTGCCTCGGGAGCTGGGTGGCCATCGTGCCCCACCCGCGGTGCAGGCAGGGCCCGGCCCATTCTGGCAGACGGCGCAATCGGACCCGGGCCGACCGGGCGGTGCCGTCGGGCACCGGGCCGACCTCCGTTGCCCCGCACGGCAGAATGGGCGCCGATCGCCGAGGAGGTCGGCCGGAGCCGCACCTGTGATGAGATGAGGACCGATGTCGACGCCCGAAGAGCCCGCCGGCGGCCGCACCGGCCCGCTCGCGTACCCGTTGACCGAGGCCGACCCGCCCCGCGTCGACGAGTTCTGGCTGGACGCCCGGCTCAACGCCCAGCCCAGCGGCGTCACCTACCTCGCCCACGACAACGACGACACCCCGGTGCTGCTGATGCTGCTGTCGGAGGGTGCCGCCGGTGACCTGGCCGCCCGGGAGCGGTTCGCCGGACGGGTCAACGCCCTGCACATCGACGACGTCGTCGCCCGCGGCGGGCACGGCCAGGACGAGGGCCGGCTGGCCCGCCGGTTCCGGCCCGAGGGCGAGGTCCCGCAGACCCTGCCCGGCTCCCCCGCCCCGTGGGCGGCGCTGCGGCACACCGGCCCGGACGCGGTGGCCGGCACCCGCGCCATCCTCGACGACGTCCAGCTGGCGATGCTGCCGCCGCAGGGCCGGCCCGCCGGCCCCGACTACCAGCACTACTGGATCGACCGGGTCCGCCCCGGGCTCACCCGGCTGTGGCCGCTGCCCTGGCCCGGACGC
>NZ_QPKK01000440.1 GCF_003344635.1 Desertihabitans aurantiacus | reverse complement strand
CGGTGAGGCCGAGGGCCACCGGCAGCGTCCACCAGCGGGTCCGGACGGGTCGGGCTCGGGTCATCTCGTCCTCCTGAGGGTGCGCGTCCTCCGACGCTAGGCCTCCGAGGCGCTCCGGTCCAGGGGTCGGAGGGGCGCTGACGGGCTCCGGCGTACACGTTCCCGGGGTCAGGGCATCCTCACGCGTCCACGCAGGGACGCTCGCCCACCGCGCCGGGAGGGCGGTCCACACCTGCCCGAGCCGCCCGGGCCCCGCTCCTGGTGCGCTGACCCCGGGAACGTGTACGCCGAAGGCCTGACGAGGCACGACACGCCGCGACACGCCGGGCGTGAGCGCGATGACATACAGGCGTTCAGGGTGGGTCAGGCGAGGAGGCCGCGGGTCGGGACCGACCAGACGTCCTCGCCGCGGACCCCCCAGCGGGCGAGCAGGGCGTTGGCGGCCTGGGTGCCGGTGACCGCGGCGCGCTCCATCAGCGCCACCGGCAGGTCGCAGCGGATGCCGTCGCCGGCGAGCACCACCCGGCGGTCGGGGGTCTCCACCTCCGGACGCTCCAGCCACGGGCCCGTGTCGACCAGCGGGCAGTCGTCGCGCAGCAGCAGCTCCTCGGCCAGCACCCGGGCCCCGTCCAGCTCGGGGTGCAGCCGCGACAGGGACGCCCGTAGCTCGCGCCGCAGGGTCGGCTCGTCGGTGCTGCCGCCGCGGGCGCCGACGGCATAGGCGTGCAGCTCGACCACCGATCCGTCGGCGGCGTCGGCCCAGGCGCGGGCCTCGGCCTCGAAGCGGTGCACCATCGTCACGTTGTCCAGCCCGCCGGGGAAGCCCGAGGTGCCGAGGAAGGCGGGGGCGTCGGGCCGGGCCGGGCGGTCCAGCCACATCCGCCACACCGCGAACGGGGGAGCGCTGCGCCGGGAGGCGATCCGCTCGCGCCACGCCTCGTCACCCAGCCAGCCCGCATCGGCGACCAGCTGCTGCAGCGGGCGCAGGTCGGTGGCCAGCACCACCGCATCGGCAGCCAGCTCGCCGCCGTCGGTGCCGACCACGACGCCGTCGCCGGCGTCGGCGACCCCGGTCACCGTGCAGCCGCGCCGGACCTCGACCCCGCGCTGCTCGAGGTGGCGCCCGAGCGGGGCCCACAGCACCCGGTCGTAGTCGCCGACCGGGACGTCGAAGAGCAGGCCCTCGGCCGAACCGAGGAAGTAGCTGTGGAACATGCCGACCAGCTCGCCGCCGGAGAAGTCGTCGGGGTCGGCGAAGAAGCTGCGGGCGAACACCTCCAGCGCCAGGTGCCGGGCGCCCTCGGGGAAGCGCAGCCGGTCCAGCACCTCCGAGGCGCTCACCCCGTCCAGGTCGAGGAAGGTGCGGGGGAAGTCGACCCGCAGCAGGTCCAGGGCGCGGGCGACGTCCACCCGGGCCAGCCCGGGCAGGGTGAAGGAGGGGCTCTGCAGCACGAACCCGAGCACGCTCCACGGCGGCGTCCGCGGGATGGTCGTGAAGGAGTCGCGGTGCCCGCCGGCCAGCTGCAGCGGGTAGTCCCCGACCGGGGTGAGTGCCGACAGCGCCGGGTCGGCGCGGCGCAGCAGCGAGCGCAGCGTGTAGTACTGGCGGAAGAAGGCGTGGAACCCGCGGCTCATCGTCCGGGGCACGGTGTCACCGGGCGCGAGCGGGGGCAGCGGCCAGG
Source organism: Desertihabitans aurantiacus (assembly GCF_003344635.1). Taxonomy (GTDB): domain Bacteria; phylum Actinomycetota; class Actinomycetes; order Propionibacteriales; family Propionibacteriaceae; genus Desertihabitans; species Desertihabitans aurantiacus. Next base: position 183 of record NZ_QPKK01000440.1, on the reverse strand, counting down.
AGCGGACCCGCCCGCCGAGGGTGTCCTCCTTCTCCACCAGCGTCACCCGGACGTCCCGCTCGGCCAGCACGCAGGCCGCGGCCAGCCCGGCGATGCCGCCGCCGACCACCACCACGTGCCGCCGGGTGCCGTCGGCGCGGCCGGCGGCGTCGGTGCGGGGCGGCTGGGCGGGGTGCCGGACGG
>NZ_QPKK01000044.1 GCF_003344635.1 Desertihabitans aurantiacus | reverse complement strand
GCAAGCGCCGGCCCGCCCCGGGCGCCTACGGCCCCGACTACGCCGGCCCGCGGCCCCGCAACCTGCCGCCGCACCCGGCCGACGCCGCGCCCGACGCCTAGACCCGCGCCCGCCGCGGACCGGCAGCCCGGTGCTGTCGGTGCCGCGGAGTACCGTGACGGTCATGGTCGAGGAGCAACCGCCCCGCGGAGCCCAAGATGTTCGTGCCGAGCCGGACGCCGGGCAGCGTGCGGCCCACGAGCTGGCCGCCCAGGTGTACCGCCTGAACGACGAGCTGACCTCGCTGCGCCAGCAGGTCTCCCGCCACCCCCGTGACCTCGAGCTGGCCGAGCGCCGGGTGGCCCAGGCCCGCCGCGACGTCGCCGCGCAGTCGGAGCAGAACGAGAAGCTGACCAACGCGCTGCGCGACGCCCGCCAGCGCCTGGTCGAGATGAAGACCGAGCTGGACGCGTTGGCCGAGCCGCCGGCGTCCTTCGCCCTCGTGCTCGACCGGGTCGACGGTGGTGAGCACACCCTGCTCGACGTCTCCCAGGGCGGGCGCCGGATGCGGGTCGCCACCAGCCCCGACCTCGACGCCGAGCAGCTGCGTCCGGGTCGGGCGGTGCTGCTCAACGAGGGCCTGGTCGCGGTGGAGGTGCTGGCCGAGGGCTCCGAGCCCGGCGAGGTGGTCCGGCTCAAGGACGTCCTTCCCGACGGCCTGCGCGCGGTCGTGGTGGCCCGTGGCGACGAGGAGGACGTGGTGCTGCTGGCCGAGCGGCTGCGCGCCACCCCGCCGTCCCCGGGTGACTCGCTGCTGGTCGACCGCCGGGCCGGGCTGGCCTGGGAGGTGGTGCCCAAGCTCGACGTGGAGGAGCTGGTGCTGGAGGAGGTGCCCGACATCGACTACAGCAGCATCGGCGGGCTGGGCCGCCAGATCGAGCAGATCCGCGACGCCGTCGAGCTGCCGTTCCTGCACCGCGAGCTGTTCGCCGACTACGATCTCGAGCCGCCCAAGGGCATCCTGCTCTACGGCCCGCCCGGATGCGGCAAGACGATGATCGCCAAGGCGGTGGCGCACTCGCTGGCGGTCAAGGTGCAGGAGTCGGCCGAGCAGCGCGGCGAGGCGCCCAGCCGCAAGCACTCGTTCTTCCTCAACGTCAAGGGCCCCGAGCTGCTCAACAAGTACGTCGGCGAGACCGAGCGCCACATCCGGCTGATCTTCGCCCGCGCCCGGGAGAAGGCCTCGGACGGGATGCCGGTGGTGATCTTCTTCGACGAGATGGAGTCGCTGTTCCGCACCCGCGGCACCGGCGTCTCCTCCGACGTGGAGAACACCATCGTGCCGCAGCTGCTGAGCGAGATCGACGGCGTGGAGCAGCTGGCCAACGTCATCGTCATCGGGGCCTCCAACCGGGAGGACATGATCGACCCGGCGATCCTGCGCCCGGGCCGGCTGGACGTGAAGATCAAGGTGGAGCGGCCCGACGCCGAGGCGGCCCGGGAGATCTTCGCCAAGTACCTCACCGCGGCGCTGCCCCTGCACCCGGCCGACCTCGAGGAGTTCGGCGGCGACGCCGCCCGCTGCCGGGAGGCGATGATCGAGCGGACGGTGGAGCACATCTACACCGACTCCGAGGAGAACCAGTTCCTCGAGGTCACCTACGCCGGCGGCGACAAGGAGGTCCTGTACTTCAAGGACTTCACGTCGGGGGCGATGGTGCAGAACATCGTCGGGCGGGCCAAGAAGATGGCGATCAAGGAGCAGCTGGCCACCGGCGTGGGCGGCATCCGGATCGGGCACCTGCTGCAGGCCTGCACCGACGAGTTCGCCGAGAACGAGGACCTGCCCAACACCACCAACCCCGACGACTGGGCGCGGATCTCGGGCAAGAAGGGGGAGCGGATCGTCTACATCCGCACCCTCATCAACCGCAAGGAGCCGGGTCAGGCCCGCTCGATCGACACGGTGACCAACACCGGCCAGTACCTGTGAGGACGCCCCGCGCCGCCCGGTGCCCGGCTCAGCCGACCTGCTCGTCGAGGTAGCACCAGCGCCACTGCTCGCCCGGCTCGAAGGAGCGCATCACCGGGTGGCCGGTCTGCTGGAAGTGGCTGGTGGCGTGCCGACCGGTGGAGGAGTCGCAGCAGCCGACCTGGCCACAGGTGAGGCACAGCCGCAGGTGCACCCAGTCCAGACCCTCCGCCTCGCAGCGGGCGCAACCCCGGGTCCGTGGCTCGGGATCGGGTCCGGTGCGGGCGAGGTGGGCGCAGCCGTCGGTCGCAGGGGCGGCGACGCCACTGCCCTCCGACGCGCCCAGCGCGGCGGCCTCGGTGGCCCGCTCGAAGCGGGTCGCCACCACCTGCAGGTTCGCCTCCTCCAGGTCCAGGGCGTCCAGCACCTCCTGCAGCACCGCCGACTCCACCAGCCCGGAGTCGCGGATCCGCAGCACCTCGGCCCGCTCGGCCGCGATCATGTGCGAGCGCAGCGTCCGCCAGCCCTCACCGGGGGTGCCGCGCTCGTCGACGCCGGCGCGGATCGCCTCCCACAGCATGTTGGCCCGCTCCTCAGAGCGCTCCCGCAGCCGGTCGAAGGTGTCGGCCAGCTCGGGGCGCTCGGCCACCAGCTCCTCCACCGCCCGGACGCCCGCGCGCGCCGCCCGGGTGACCACCTCGGCGGCCTGCAGCGAGTCCTCGCGGGCGTTGGGCCCCTGCACCCGCATCGTCCGGGCGAACCAGGGCAGCGTCGCACCCTGGCCGATGAGCGTGCCGGCCACCACCACCAGGGCGGCGAACAGCAGCACCTCGCGGTGCGGGGTCTCCGTGGGCAGGGTGAGCGCGGCGGCCAGGGTGACCACCCCGCGCATCCCCGCCCACGACACCACCAACAGCTCACCGCGTCCCATCCGCTCACCGCGCATCCCGGGCACGTTGATGAAGCGCTGCACCAGCAGCACCCACAGCGGCCGGGTCAGCACCGCCACCACCAGCACGGCCACGCACACCAGCACCAGCTGGCCGAGCGGCAGCGAGGAGCGCCGCAGCTCGATCAAGGTCGGCGCCAGCTGCAGCCCCACCAGCAGGAAGACCGCGTTCTCGGCGAAGTACTGCACCGTCGCCCAGTTGATCCGGGTGCTCAGCCGGGCCAGCGCGGTCTGCTGCACCGGGGCACGGTGGGCCAGCAGGAGCCCGCAGGCGACCACCGCCAGCACACCCGACCCGTGCAGCTCCTCGGCGGGCACGAAGACCATCCAGGGGGTGACGAGGGAGAGCGCGGTGCTGGCGCGCGGGTCGCCCAGCCGGCGGTGCAGCCAGCCCAGCACCACCGCGGCCAGCACCCCGACGCCTGCGCCGACGACGATGGACAGCACGAAGTCGACCCCCACCTCGGCCGGGGTGACCGCGCCGAGGATGGCGGCCGAGGTGGTGCCGAGCAGCACGATCGCGGTCGCGTCGTTGACCAGCGACTCACCCTCCAGCACGGTGACCACCCGGCGCGGCAGCCCGATCCGGCGGCCGACCGCGGTGGCGGCGACGGCGTCCGGGGGACCGACCACGGCGCCGAGCGCGAAGGCGGCCGCCAGCGGGACGGGCAGCAGCCACCAGGCGGTCAGCCCGACGGTGAGCATGGTCACCACCACGAGACCGACCGACAGCGCGACGATGGCGCGGCGCTCGCGCTTGAAGTCGATCAGCGAGACCTGGATCGCGGCGGCGAACAGCAGCGGCGGCAGCAGGCCCACCAGCACGATCTCGGGGTCGAGGGGTTCGTCGGGGGTGAAGGGCAGGAACGAGGCGACCAGCCCCAGCACCGTCAGCACGAGCGGTGAGGGCCAGCCCAGGCGTCGGGACACCGACGCCACGACGATCACCGTCAGGGCCAGCAGGATCAGCGAGAGCTCGGTGCCGTGCATCGGGGTCCGCCCTTCAGGTGCGTCGGAGCCGTCGGGCGCCCAGCGCGCCCGCGACCAGGCGCCAGCCCACCAGCAGCACCCCGAGGGTGAGCACGGTGACCAGCGCGAACGAGAGCGGCGGCACCGCGCCCTCGAGCAGCCCGCGCAGCAGCAGCCCGCCGAGGGCGGTGACCGCCCACACCAGCAGCGCCGCACGCAGCGCCGTGGCGGGGAGGCGCGGTGGCACCTGCCAGGGACGGGTGAGCGCCCAGGCGGCCACCAGCGCGAGCAGGAACGGGGCCGCCGTCTGCAGCACCCCGAGCGGGGACAGCCCCTCGGCGTGGTTGGCCCGTCCGACCAGCACGAACAGCAGCACGGCGGCGACGTCGGTCAGCATCACCAGCACGGGTCGCACCGGGTCACCGTAGCCCCCGCCGCCGACTGCGTAGCCTGTGCCGCATGCCGGAACCCGAGCAGGTGACCCCGACGGTGCTCGGTCTGGAGACCGAGTACGGCATCCTGCTGGCCGACCAGGCCTGCGCCTCCCCGGTGCAGGACGGCCTGGACGCCCTGCACCCGATGCACCTGTCGAACGCGGTGATCCGCACCTACGGCGAGCTGGTCCGCCAGCACAGCACCGGCTGGGACTACCAGACCGAGTCGCCGCTGAACGACCAGCGCGGGTTCGAGGTGCCGCGGGGCAAGGCGCTGGCCGACCAGCTGACCGACGTCGAGAACGGGCTGGCGAACCTGGTGCTGACCAACGGCGCCCGGCTCTACGTCGACCACGCCCATCCCGAGTACGCCACACCCGAGGTCACCGGGCCTCGGGACGCGGTGCTGTGGGACCGCGCCGGTGACCTGGTGATGCTGCAGGGCGCCCGCGCCGCGTCGAGGCTGCTCGGCCGCCAGGTGCGGCTGTACAAGAACAACACCGACGGCAAGGGCGCCTCCTACGGCACCCACGAGAACTACCTGCTCAGCCGCAGCACCCCCTTCCACCGGGTGGTCGTCCAGCTCACCCCGTTCCTGGTCTCGCGCGGGGTGCTGGTCGGCGCCGGGCGGGTCGGACGCGGCCAGAGCAGCGAGCTGCCCGGCTTCCAGATCACCCAGCGCGCGGACTTCTTCGAGGCCGAGGTGGGGCTGGAGACGACGGTGAACCGCCCGATCGTCAACACCCGCGACGAGCCGCACGCCGACGCCTCCCGGCACCGCCGCCTGCACGTCATCACCGGCGATGCCAACCAGTCCGAGTACGCCACCTGGCTGAAGGTGGGCACCGCCTCGCTGGTGCTGCGGCTGGTGGAGTCCGGCGGCTGGCGCGACGTGCCCGCACTGGTCGACCCGGTCCGCGCCATGCACGTGCTCAGCCACGACCCGTCCCTGCGCGCCACGGTGGCCCTGGAGGACGGCCGCGAGCTGACTGCGCTGGACCTGCAGCACAGGGTGCTCTCGGCCGTCCGCGAGCACCTGGCCCGCCACGGCGCCGGGCCCGAGGACGAGGAGGTGGTGGCGGCGTGGCAGCAGGTGCTGGACGACCTCGCCGTCGATCCGGCCCGCTGCGCCGACCGGCTGGACTGGGTGGCCAAGCAGCAGCTGGTCGAGCGCTACCGCGAGCGCGACGGGCTGGGCTGGGACGCCCCCAAGCTGGCCCTGCTCGACCTGCAGTACGCCGACATCGACCCCGAGCGCAGCCTCTACCACGCGCTGCGCCGGGCCGGCCGGGTGCGCACCCTGCTCGACGACGCCGAGGTCGAGCGCGCCCGCACCGAGCCGCCCACCGACACCCGCGCGTTCTTCCGCGGACGCTGCATGAGCCGCTTCGCCGACCAGGTGGTGGCCGCCTCCTGGGACTCGGTGATCTTCCAGCTCGACCGGCACCGCTCCTGGGTCCGACTGCCGATGGCCGACCCGCTGCGCGGCACCCGCGCCGCGGTCGGCGACCTGCTCGACCGGGCCGGCGACGCCGCGGAGCTGCTCGACCTGCTCGGCTCCTGAAGCGAACCGCGCCCGGGTGCGGGCACCGCAGCGGTGTGTCGGCCGGCCGCACTAGGCTGACCGCGACACGTCAGAGGAGGTCACGATGTCGGAGCAGACCCACGGTCGCCGCCACGACGAGGGCGAGGACGTCCCGCCGCCGGAGGCACCCGCAGAGAAGTCCCAGACCGCGTCGGACGACTTCGACGAGCTGCTGGACGAGATCGACTCGGTGCTGGAGTCCAACGCCGAGGAGTTCGTCCGCTCGTTCGTCCAGAAGGGTGGCCAGTGACCGCGCAGACGCACGGGTCGAACGCGTTCGGGGCCGGGCTGCCGCCCGCCTTCCTGCGCGCCGGCTCCTCCTCCTTCGCCGAGTTCCTCACCCAGGTCGCCCCCGACCTGCTGCCGAGCAGCCGCGCCACCCTGAGCGACGCCACCGAGCTCAGCCCGCACGGCACCACCATCGTCGCCTGCACCTTCCCCGGCGGGGTGATGATGGCCGGTGACCGGCGGGCCACGATGGGCAACCTCATCGCCCAGCGCGACATCCAGAAGGTCTTCGCCTCCGACGAGTTCTCCCTGGTGGGGATCGCCGGGGCGGCCGGCATCGCGGTCGAGATGGTGCGGCTGTTCCAGACCGAGCTCGAGCACTACGAGAAGCTCGAGGGCGCACCGCTCAGCCTGGACGGCAAGGCGAACCGGCTGGCCGCGATGATCCGGCAGAACCTGGGCCTGGCCATGCAGGGCCTGGCGGTGCTGCCGCTCTTCGCCGGCTGGGACACCGCCGCGGAGCAGGGCCGGATCTTCTCCTACGACGCCACCGGCGGACGCTACGAGGAGACCGCCTTCCACGCCGTCGGCTCGGGCTCGGTGTTCGCCCGCGGCTCGCTGAAGAAGGTGTACTCACAGCAGCTGGACGCCCGCGCCTGCGCGATGGCGGTGATCCAGGCCCTCTACGACGCCGCCGACGACGACTCGGCCACCGGCGGGCCCGACCTGGCCCGGCGGATCTTCCCGGTCGTCATGCAGGCGACCCCCGACGGGGTGAGCCGGCTCAGCGACGCCGAGACCAGCGAGATCGCCGGCGAGGTGGTCGCCGCCCGGATGGAACGTCCCGACGGCCCGGCAGCAGGGGTGATCTGATGAGTTCTCCGTTCTACGTCGCGCCCGAGCAGCAGATGAAGGACCGGGCCGACTTCGCCCGCAAGGGCATCGCCCGGGGCCGCTCGGTGGCGGTGCTGCGCTACGCCGAGGGCATCCTCTTCGTGGCGGAGAACCGCTCGCAGGCCCTGCACAAGGTGAGCGAGATCCACGACCGGATCGGTTTCGCCGCGGTCGGGCGCTACAACGAGTTCGAGAACCTGCGCATCGCCGGCATCCGGCACGCCGACATGCGCGGCTACGCCTACGACCGCTCCGACGTCACCGGGCGGGGACTGGCCAACGCCTACGCCCAGCTGCTCGGCACCATCTTCTCCAGCGGCGGGGAGAAGCCCTACGAGGTGGAGCTGGTGGTGGCTGAGCTCGGGCCCGCCCCGGGCACCGACCAGATCTACCGGCTCACCTACGACGGCTCGGTCGCCGACGAGGAGCACCTGGCGGTGATGGGCGGGTCGGCCGAGGTGATCACCGACGCGCTGGACGCCGGCTACCGCGACGACCTGTCCCTGGCCGAGGCGGTCCGGCTGGCCGTGCGCTCGCTGGGCTCGGACGCCGGGCCGGACAAGCCGGTCCGCGAGCTGGGGCCGGACTCGCTGGAGGTGGCCGTGCTGGACCGCTCGCGCAGCCAGTCCCGCAAGTTTCGCCGGATCACCGGGCCGGCGCTGCAGCGGCTGCTCGACGACGCCCCGACCGCGGGGTGAGCCGGGCGCTGGCGCGCAGCGCGGCCGTCCCCGAGCCGGTGCTCGTCATCGGCGCGGGCATGGTCGGCGCCTCGGTCGGGTGCGCGCTCACCGAGGCCGGGTTCACCGTCCACCTCGAGGACGCCGCACCCGCCCACGCCCAGGTGGCGGCCTCGCTCGGGGCCGGCAGCGCGGAGCCGGTCGACCCGGCCGCGGTGGGTCTGGTGGTGGTGGCCGTCCCGCCCCGGCCGCTGGCAGGCGTGGTGGCCGCGGCCCTGCGGCGCTTCCCGACGGCCCGGGTCACCGACGTCGGCTCGGTGAAGTCGCGACCGCTGCAGGAGCTGCAGGCCGCCGGGGTCGACCTCGCCCGCTACGTCGGCTCCCACCCGATGGCCGGCTCGCACCGCGCCGGGCCGGTGGCCGCCGACCCGTTCCTCTTCCTCGACCGCACCTGGGTGCTGTGCGAGCACCCCGACGCGGCTCCCGAGACGGTGCGCGCGGTGGAGGCGCTGGTGCGCGCCTGCCGGGCCCGGCTGGTGCGGATGGATCCGCACCAGCACGACGCCGCGGTGGCGCGGGTCTCCCACCTGCCCCACCTGGTGGCCGGGCTGGTGGCCGGGAGCCTGACCGAGGTGCCGCCCGAGCAGCTCGCGCTGGCCGGGCAGGGGGTGCGCGACGTCACCCGCATCGCCGGCGGCGACCCGCGGCTGTGGGAGCAGATCATCACCATGAACGCCGACGTGCTGGCCGGTGAGCTGGCCGCGCTGCAGCACCGACTCGACCGGCTGCGCACCGCCCTGGACGAGGCCGGCGACGGTGAGGCCGGGGCCTTGTCGGCGTGGCTGGAGGAGGGCCGGGCCGGCACCCGCCGGATCCCGGGCAAGCACGGCGGGGCGCACGTGGAGTGGGCCCGGCTGGTGGTGGAGATCCCCGACGCCCCGAACGCGCTGGGCCGGCTGTTCACCGACATCGGCGACGCCGGGCTCAACGTGGAGGACATCACCATCGAGCACGATCCCGCCCGCCGGGTGGGCTACCTGTCCCTCGACGTCGAGGCCGAGGCGCGTCCCACCGTGGTCGCGCTGCTGACCGAGGCGGGCTGGACGGTCGAGACCGCGGTCTGAGCCGCAGCGGCGGTCGGCACCCGCGACCGGACCGGTGTGTGGGTGGCAGCGGATAGGCTGCTCCGCTGTGAGTGAGCAGCAGCCCAGCACCCTGGTGATCGCCATCGACGGGCCGAGCGGGTCCGGCAAGTCGAGCACCGCCAAGGGCGTGGCACGCCGCCTCGGGCTGGCGTTCCTCGACACCGGGTCGATGTACCGGGCGTGCGCCTGGCAGGCCGCCGAGGACGGCGTCAGCGAGGCCGCCGACCTGGTCGCCCTGGCGCGGGCGGCCGACCTGGAGGTGGGCACCGATCCTGATGACGCGCGGGTGCGGATGAACGGCACCGACGTCACCGAGGCGATCCGGCTCCCGCAGATCTCGGCCGAGGTCAGCAAGGTGGCGGTGGTGCCGGAGGTGCGGGTCGAGCTGGTCCGCCGCCAGCGTGAGATCGTCGCCGACACCCTGGCCGGCGGCCGGGGGATCGTGCTCGAAGGGCGCGACACCACCACGGTGGTGACGCCGGAGGCCGACGTCCGGGTGCTGCTGGTGGCCGACCCCGGTGCCCGGGTGGCCCGCCGGCACGCCGAGCTGGGGGAGGTGGTCGACGTGGCGGCGGTGAGCGACCAGGTGATCCGCCGTGACCGGGACGACTCGACCGTGGCCGCCTTCACCGAGGCCGCCGACGGAGTGGTGGTGGTCGACTCCACCGAGCTGACCCTGGAGCAGGTCGTGGACGCCGTGGTGGCGCTCGCGGGGAAGGTGCACGTATGAGCAGCAGCGAGGAGCCCGGCACCGACGAGGCGGGCACTGACGAGGTCGGCGCCGGCGCCGTGGTGAAGCCGGTGGTCGCCGTGGTCGGACGTCCCAACGTCGGCAAGTCGACCCTGGTGAACCGGATCATCGGTCGCCGCGCCGCCGTCGTCCAGGACGTCCCGGGCGTCACCCGTGACCGGGTGTCCTACGACGCCCGGTGGAACGGCCGCGAGTTCGTGGTGGTCGACACGGGCGGCTGGGCCCCGGACGCGCAGGGGATGGCGGCCCAGATCGCCGAGCAGGCCGAGCTGGCCATCGCCGCGGCCGACGCCGTGCTGCTGGTGGTCGACGCCACCGTCGGCATCCAGGACGTCGACGAGGCCGTGGTGCGGGTGCTGCGGCGCAGCAACAAGCCGGTGGTGCTGGCGGCCAACAAGGTCGACGACCAGCGCACCGAGGCCGAGGCGGCGGCGATGTGGAACCTGGGGCTCGGGGAGCCGTTCCCGGTCTCGGCGCTGCACGGCCGCGGGTCGGGCGACCTGCTGGACGCCGTCCTGGCCGCGCTGCCCGAGGCGCCGGCGGAGACCTTCGACGCACCCCGCGGTCCGCGCCGGGTGGCCATCGTCGGCAAGCCCAACGTCGGCAAGTCGAGCCTGCTCAACAAGCTCTCGGGACAGCAGCGCTCGGTGGTCGACGACGCCTCGGGCACCACGGTCGACCCGGTGGACGAGCTGGTCGACATCGGCGGGGTCACCTACCAGCTGATCGACACCGCCGGCATCCGCCGCCGCGTCAAGGAGGCGTCCGGGCACGAGTACTACGCCAGCCTGCGCACCCAGGGGGCGATCGAGCGGGCTGAGGTGTGCATCGTGGTGATCGACGCCAGCGAGCCGATCACCGAGCAGGACCTGCGCATCCTCAGCATGGTGGAGGAGGCCGGTCGGGCGCTGGTGGTCGCCTTCAACAAGTGGGACCTCACCGACGAGGAGCGCCGGCGCTACCTCGACCGCGAGATCGAGCGGGACATGGTGCAGTTCACCTGGGCCGGCCACGTCAACATGTCGGCGCTGACCGGGCGGCACGTCGAACGGGTCGGCACCGCCATCGAGGGGGCGCTCGCGGCCTGGGAGACCCGGGTCTCGACGGGCAAGCTCAACTCCTTCCTCGGACGGGTCGTCGCGGCCCACCCGCATCCGGTGCGCAGCGGCAAGCAACCGCGGATCCTGTTCGGCACCCAGGCCCAGGCCGGCCCGCCGACCTTCGTGCTCTTCACCTCCGGCACCCTCGACCCGCAGTACGTCCGCTTCGTCGAGCGCCGGCTGCGCGAGGACTTCGACTTCCAAGGCACCCCGATCCACCTGGAGGTGCGCGCCCGGGAGAAGCGCAAGGACCGCACCTGATCTGCACCCGCCGCCCGGTGCCCGTGACCCAGCCACAGAGCCTCGAGCCTGTCGAGGGGCGGACGGCGATACCTACGGATTGGTGACCACCGGCCGCTCTGCGGTAGTGTTCACGACGCTCCGCCGGGCGACCGGCGCGGGTGAGCGGGCTGTGGCGCAGCTTGGTAGCGCACTTGACTGGGGGTCAAGGGGTCGCAGGTTCGAATCCTGTCAGCCCGACGTAAGAGCCCAGGTGAGAGCAGGTTTCTCCCCTGGGCTTCGTCATGTCCAGGGGTCGTCTTCTCCCTCGCCCGGACAGATGCGGGTTGGAGCTGTTGGCGCCGTAGGCCCAGACGATCGCGGACACGATCAGCGCCATGGGAACACGTCCATCAGGCACCTGCGCCGGCTTCTTCGTGCCGGCCGCTGCCCCGAGGTGCGAGGAGCTCGCGACTAGAGTGGCGGCATCGATCGAACGGGTCAGGAGCAACCGTGTCACGGGGATGGTTGACGATTGCGCGGCTGACGAACGCGCAGTGGTTCGCCGTGAGCTTGTTCGAGGACGTCATCGAGTTGCCCGATCGGCTCGCACGGGAGCGCGGCAAGGGGGCGTTCGCGGCGGGTAGCCCTGCTCGCTATCACGTGCCGATGTCTCCGCTGGTGCTTGGGTCGGCGGCTGTCGCGGCAGCGAGAGCACGCCCGGGGCTGGCCCGTCGCTGGGCAGTCACTGGCGCGGTACTGACCGGAGTTTCGGGAGCATTGACTGGCCTCCTCATCGGAACGGTCAATGTGCCACTGCTGGAGGACACCGGTGAACCGGAGCAGCGCCCGAGGCTCGTTGCGCGGTGGCATCGCGTGAACAAGGCTCGACTCGTGGTGCTCCTGTGCGCGGGGGCTGCCTTCTGTAGGTCGGCGCGGACCGCGACCCCTGTCCCTTAGAGGTCAGCGGAGTCACCCTTGACCGGCGCCAGGGATCTTCGAGGCGTTCGGAGTGTCCATGCTGCAAGGTGCTCGGGGTGTGGTCATGGCCGCGGGGCGGCTGTCAGCGGCGGGTACTGGCGTAGCTGTTCCAGGCGGAGCCGGTGAGTTCGGTCCAGCGGGGGGCTGTGTGACGTGGACGCCGATGAGGGAAGGGAACACGGCGGGCGGTGTCGCGGAGGCCACGGTGGTCAGGGCGGCGGTCTTCGCGGCGGGTTGGGCAGAGCAGGATCAGGCAGGTGGCGGCGCGGTCCTCGACGCTGCCAACAATGCAGGTTGTGGCGTGCGCTGCGTGATCCGACGCGGAATCACTCGGAGATCGGTCTCGCTCGAGCCGTTCGGACGCCTCGGGGGTCAAGGGTCGCAGGTTCGGATCCTGTCAGCCCGACGTCTCCAGCCGGTGTGCGCTCCCGCTGCGCGGGTGGGTGCGTGTGGGGGAGTCGGCTCACCCCACGGGCTGGAGCGAGGCCACGACCTGGTGGAACTCCTCCACACGCTCGACGGGCACCTCGGCCATCGCCTGCGGCGCCGACAGCGACACCGAGTAGGTCGTCCCCGCCTCGTCGCCACGCAGGAAGAGGGTGCGCACGCTCTGGTCCGCCTCAGGCAGGTCCTGCAGCAGTGCCACGTGGTCACGGCCGGCCAGGCTGACGTCCACGGCCGCGGCCTCGCCGCCGGCCTCCTGCACCCGCGCGATGGTCTCGTCGACGAACGCGTCGAAGGCCTCGGCCGTGCTGTCGTCGCCGTCCACGGTGATCCGGTAGCTCAGGGCGTCGACGACGAGCACGGCCTCGGTGGGATCGCCCGCCACCGCCGGCTGGTAGCCCTCGGGCAGGCGCCAGGTCGCGCTGCCCCCGGAGAACGTCTCGCCCCACTCCCCGGCGGTCAGCCGGTCGTCGCCGGGGTCGGGCAGCGCGGACGGGTACACCTCGTCCAGGCCGCCGCCCGCCGGGTCCGGCGCGGGCCCGGTCGGGGAGCAACCGGCCAGCACCGCCGCCGTGGCGACCAGCGCCGCCGTCCCCGCGACCACCTGTGCGGCCCAGCTCCTCATCGCCATCCTCTCCTCGCTGCCGGTCGTGCCCTGCCCGCGACCGGTCGCCGGCGTCGAGACACCTGCGCACCGTCTGCGACCGCCATCCTGGCAGCCTCCAGGACGACTGGACGCGCTCCCGCGCACCCAGGCCCCCGGATCGGGCTCGAGCGACCCTGGCGCAGGTTAGACCAGCTGTTCTGAAATCAGTCCATGTGTTCTAGCCCTGCGGTGCTCCCCGGGCCGACCTTCTGGACCAGGGGGATGCTGATGGCGGTGGCGTTTCCGCTGCTGCCGGTCGCGAACCGCGAGGCTGCAGCGCCCGCTCGGCGACCTCGTCCGCGACGCGCGGGAGCGGTTCGCCGGACCCGTCTGGGCCCGGGTGTGGTCCTCGAAGCGCCAGGCGTTGCGCGCGTCCCGGTAGCGGTCGGTGCCGACGACGTCGAAGATCGACCAGTCAGGGCGCTCCCACTCCCCGGTGCCGTAGGAGAGATCGGGCTGGGTTACCTGCGTACGACCACCGGGTCGGTGTGGGCGCCCATCGGCTTCCACACCGCCTTCCAGACCGGACCACAGCTGGTCCTCACCCACGACGCCGTCCACCTCGTCGGCGACTCCGGCGTGGCCGGGATCGCCCTGGGGGCCGTCCCCTTCACCGTGGCGGCCGTCCTCGTCTCCACCACCGGGGTCCCCTCCGTCGTGACGGCGGGAGCACAGGCGTCGCGGTGAACGGCCCCGGGAGCTCAGGCTCGGGAGCTCGGGGAGAGGTTCGCCCGTCCGGGGCGGGCAGCGGCGTCCGGGATCACGGCGGCCGTGTCATACGGCGGCCGCCGCCTGGTCACGGGTCTGGGGAGGGCGATGGGCAGCCGGCACGTCATCGGGCTGGCCCGCAAGGGGCTGGTGCGGACGGGCACCCCCGAGGGTCTGGGGAATTGGGTCCGGCTCCCTGTGTCCGATCCGGGCGAGCCCGTTCGTCGTCAGGGTGAGCGGCCACCCGACGGGGGTGGCCACCAGGGCCTGGGCCCGCAGGAGGACGGACGACCATGAAGCTGACGACGATCACCAACATCTCGGTCGACGGGGTCATGCAGGGGCTCGGCGGGCCCGAGGAGGACCGCAGGGACGGGTTCCGGCGCGGGGGCTGGGCGCTGCCGCTGTTCGACGCCCGGGCCGAGGAGCTCCTCGGCGGGATCTACCAGCGCGCCGAGGCGTTCCTCTTCGGCCGACGCACCTACGACGTCTTCGCCACCTCGTGGGGCGCGGTGCCGGAGATGGCCGCCAGCCCCATCGGGCGGGCCCTGAACGAGCGACCGAAGTACGTCGTCTCCGGCACCCTTCCCGAGCCGCCGTGGGCGGGCACCACGGTGCTGTCGGGAGACCTCGCCGCCGCGGTGGGGGAGCTGCGCGCCCGCCCCGGTGGTGAGCTGCAGGTGCACGGCAGCGGCACGCTGCTGCGCTGGCTGCTCGAGCACGAGCTGGTCGACGAGATGGTGCTGCTCACCTACCCGGTGGTGGTGGGCCAGGGCACCCGGCTGTTCCCCGCCGACGGCCCGGACGCCGCCCTCGAGCTGGTGGAGGTCGGCCCGGTCTCCAACGGCATCACCATGCAGGTGTACCGGCCGGCGGGCCGTCCCCGCTACGCCGCGTGAGCGGGCTCTCGCCGAGCGCCCCGCAGCGGAGGAGGATGGGCTCGTGCAGTACCTGATGACCGTGGTCGAGGAGTTCCTGCCCGGCGGTCTCCGCGAGGACCCGGCCGGTTCGGCCACCTCCTCCGAGGCGGCCGCGATCGACGCCTTCGACGACCGCTTGCGCGCGGGCGGCTACTGGGTGTTCGCCGGCGGGCTCGACGCCCCGGGCACCGCCACGGTGGTGGACCGCCGCGGCGAGGACACGGTGGTCACCGACGGGCCGTTCCTGGAGTCCAAGGAGCACCTGGGCGGGTTCTGGGTCATCGAGGCCCCCGATCTCGACGTCGCCCTGGGGCTCGCCGCCGAGGCGTCCCGGGCCTGCCGGCGCCGGATCGAGGTGCGGCCCTTCCTGTGACCGGGAGCGACCCGCGGGCGGCCGTCGCCCGCGCCCACCGCGAGGAGTGGGCGCGGGTGGTCGCCGCCCTCACCCGGCGCTTCGGCGACCTCGACGTCGCCGAGGAGGCCGCGGCCGAGGCCTTCGCGGCTGCCGTCGAGCGCTGGCCGGCCGATGGCGTCCCCGACCGCCCCGGCGCCTGGCTGACCACCACCGCCATCCGCAAGGCGATCGACCGGATCCGCCGGGAGCAGCGGCGGGAGGAGAAGCACCGGGAGGCCGAGGTGTGGTCCCAGGACGCCACCGAGCCCGTCGGGCCGGTCGAGGACGACCGGCTCCGGCTGGTCTTCACCTGCTGCCACCCGGCGCTGGCGATGGAGGCCCGGGTGGCCCTGACGCTGCGGTTGGTCGGCGGGCTGACCGTCGCCGAGATCGCCCGGGCCTTCCTGCTGACCGAGAGCGCGACGGCTCGGCGGATCACCCGGGCCAAGGCGAAGATCAAGGGAGCGGGGATCCCGTACCGGCTGCCGTCGGCCGACGACCTGCCCGAGCGCGTCACCGGGGTGCTCGCCGTGCTCTACCTCGTCTTCAACGAGGGCTACCTGGCGACCGGCCCGGACACCGACCCGGTGCGTCCTGCGCTCACCGGTGAGGCGATCCGGCTGACCCGGCTGCTGCGGACGCTGCTGCCCGACGACGGGGAGGTGACCGGCCTGCTGGCGCTGATGGTCCTCACCGAGGCCCGCCGCGCCGCCCGGGTCGACGTCGACGGCCGGCTGGTGGTCCTGGCCGAGCAGGACCGCGGACGCTGGGACGCCGCGCTGGTCGCCGAGGGCCACCGGCTGGTGCGCGAGCGGCTGGCCGCCGGGGTCGCCCCGGGGCGCTACCAGCTGCTGGCCGCGATCAACGCCGTGCACACCTCCGCCCCGGACGCGGCGAGCACGGACTGGTCGCAGGTGCTCGCCCTCTACGACCAGCTGGTCCGGCTCGACCCGTCCCCGGTGGTCGCCCTCAACCGTGCGGTCGCCCTCGCCGAGGTGGACGGTGCCGGAGCGGCGCTGGCGGTCGTCGACCGGCTCGGCGACGCCCTCGACGGCTACCACGCCTACCACGCCACGCGCGCCGACCTGCTCCGCCGGCTCGGCCGGACCGGGCCGGCGCGGGCGGCCTACCGCCGGGCCGTCGAGCTGGCCGGCAACAGCGCCGAGACCGCCTACCTGGGTGCCCGGCTGGCAGAGCTGGGCTGACCGCGGCTCCGGTGGGACGCCGCTGCGCGAGGTCTCAGCCGGGCGGCCGGCCGAGACCCGCGTCCCGGGCGATCGCGACCGCCTGCGCGCGGCTGGCCGCCCCCAGCTTGGCCAGGATGCTCGACACCAGGTTGCGGACGGTCTTGACCGACAGCACCAGCACCTCCGCGATGTGCTCGTTGGAGCGTCCCCGGCTCATCAGCTCCAGCACCTCCCGCTCACGCCCGGTCAGCTGCGGCAGCACCGGGGTCGCACCGGCCCCCAGGTTCGCCCGCACGCGGTCGACGACGGGCGCGCCCACCACCAGGCTGCCGCCGACCACCGCGTCGAGGGCGAGCCGGATCTCGGCGTGCCCCGCCCCCTTGAGCAGGTAGCCCGAGGCGCCGGCGCGCAGCGCGGCGAGGACGGTGACGTCCTCCTCCAGCATGGTGAGGGCGAGCACCCGCACCTGCGGGTGCCGCCGCGACAGCACCCGGATCGCCTCCAGGCCACCCATGCCGGGCAGGTGCAGGTCCATCACGACGACGTCGGGTGCGGTCCGGGCCACCGCCTCCAGCGCCTCCTCCCCGGTGCCGGCCTCGGCGACCGTCTCGACCCCCAGCTCGTCCAGCAGCAGCCGGAGCCCGTCACGGAACACCGGGTGGTCGTCGCAGAGCAGCACCCTCACGTCGGCACCACCTCGGGCAGGGGGAGCGCGGCCTCCACGCGGGTACCGGCGGGTCCGCTGGTGACCTCGAGCACGCCGCCGAGGTCGGTGGCCCGCTCGCGCATCGAGACCAGCCCGACGCCCGGGGCCGCGCCCGAGGGGTCGAAGCCGTGCCCGTCGTCGACCACGGTGACCCGCAGCGTCCGGTCCTCCCCGCGCACGCCCACCCGGACCTCGGTCGCGCCGGCGTGGCGGGCGGCGTTGCCCATCGCCTCGGCTGCGATCCGGTAGGCGGCGAGCTCGGTGGCCGCCGGCAGCTCGAGGTCGGGGTCGGCCTCGACGACCACCCGCAGGGTGTCGCCGGAGAGGTCGGCCGCCACCTCCTGCAGCGCGCCACCGAGCCCGAGGTCGTCCACGGCCAGCGGCCCGAGGTCCTGGGTCACCCGACGCAGCGAGGCCAGCGCCTGACGTCCCACCGCGTGCAGCCGCAGCAGCCGGTCGCGGGTGGCCTCCGGGGTGCGGTCGAGGGCCAGCACCGCCACGTCGGCCTGGGTGAGGATCGCCGACAGCAGCGGCCCGACGTCGTCGTGGAGGTCGCGGCGCACCCGCCTCCGCTCCTCCTCCCGGGCGAGCAGCAGGGCCCGGTGCGAGCGGCGGAGATCGGCCAGCAGCCGGGCTGAGGCGAGCACGGCCGCGACCGGGCGGGCCAGGTCGGTGAGCAGGTCCAGGTCGCGGGGGCCGAGCGGGTCGACCGCGGAGCGGGCCGCGACCAGCAGCACGCCCTCGCGGTGGCCGAGGTGCACCAGCGGCACCTCCTGCGCGGCCGGTGCTCCGGCAGGACGGACGCCGGCCTCGACGACGGTGGCGCCGTCGACCACCACCGCCGCCCACGGCACGCGCAGCGCCGCCAGCAGCG
>NZ_QPKK01000439.1 GCF_003344635.1 Desertihabitans aurantiacus | reverse complement strand
CGCGTCCGGCCGGGCCGGCTCGACCCGCTCCAGCCGCAGCCCGTCGCCGGTGACCTCGAGCACCCGGACCACCCGGACGCCGCCGGGCGCCGCGCGCAGCCAGTCCAGCCCGGCGGCCTCGCGGGCGGCCTCCGCGGCGGAGGTGTGCTTCAGCCAGTCCCGCACGCCGCCTCCCCGCGTCGGGTCAGCTCCACTCGACGGTCGGGTCCTCGGCCGCCATGTCCACCGTCGGGGTGCCGAAGGAGGGGGCGAAGAGGATCTGGCAGTCCCGCATCCGACGACCGTCGACCTCGCACTCGCCGGCGGTGACGTCGACCGAGCCCAGGTAGTCGTAGGTGGAGACGAGGGTCGGGTTCTGCGAGCTCAGCTCGTACTGCAGCGACTTCAGGTTCGCCTTGGTGTCCGGCGGCATCGAGCGCTCGATGGTGCCGTCCTCGAGCTTGGTGCCGTCCTCCAGGGTCGCCGGCAGGTCGAGCCCGCAGCCGGCCTCCAGCTCGTCGCTGGCGACGCACTTCTCCGCGGCCTCGGTCACCAGCCGGGTGAAGAGCTCGGCGCTCTCCTCGTCGAGGACGACCTCGATGTCGGTCAGGCTGCCGCCCTCGTAGTCGTCGGGGGAGGTGATCGTGAACTCGCCGTTCTCCAGGGCGAACCGTTCGACGGTGGTGCTCACCTGGTAGCTACCGGGGAAGACCTCCATCTGCTCGGGGTTCTCCGGTGTGGCGCCGTTCACGGTGATGTCGAGGCCCTTGAGGCCGAACGCGCCAGCGGTGACGGTGCCGCGGGAGAGCTTCCACTGCTCGTCGCGTCCGCGGTACAGCGTGTACTCGGCGGTCACGCTGTCCGAACCCAGGGTGTAGCTCGCCGACACCTCCGCGGAGTAGTCGGTGGCGGTGACCGGCGTGACGGTGATGCCCGTCAACGGCGCGATCGCGTTGGACTCCTGCAGCACCGCGTCGGTGAGCAGCGAGGTGTCGTCCGGCGTCCGGTCGAGGTAGGAGAGGGCGTCGGTGGCGCGGCTCTCCGCGATCGCCTGCAGGTAGCCCTGGACCGTCTGCTCCGGGGTCCGCTCGGCGTCGCCGCCGCCCGGGACGGTGGCGACGTCGCCGTCACCGCCGCGGAGGGCCGCGACCACGCCGATGGTGGCGAGCAGGACGACCACCAGCGCGCCGGCGGCGATGCCGATGATCAGACCGGTGCGGTTCTTCCGGGGCGGCTGGCCCGGGCCGCCGGGCGTCGGACCGTACCCGGGAGGCTGCTGCCCGGGGCCGCCGGGCTGACCGGGACGCTGCTGCCACGGCTGACCGCCGGCGGCACCAGGCGCCTGACCGAAGCCGGGCTGCTGACCCTGCCCGGGCTGCCACTGACCCGGCTGCGCCTGACCGGGCTGCCACTGACCGGGCTGACCGGGCTGCTGGGGGCCGGGCTGACCGTGACCCGGGGGCTGCTGACCTGGTCCGTAGCCGGGCTGACCTCCCGGACCTCCGGGCGCCTGGAAGCCCGGTCGTCCCGGCTGCGGCGGGTGCTGGTCGTTCATGGGTCCCCTTGTCGAAGGTCTCGTCGGAGGCGGCGTCGGCTGCGGGCGCGATGCTAGTTCCTGGGCGGGTCGCGCGCCGACCGACGGGACCGCTGCGGACCGCGCGCGCCCGCTAGCGTGGGCGGGCACCCAGCCGACCGGAGGACCCATGCCGTTCAGACCATCGCTCGCCCTCGTCACCGGAGCGAGCTCCGGGCTCGGCGAGCTCATCGCCCGGCGGTTCGCCCAGCGGGGCGCCGACCTGGTGCTGGTCGCGCGGCGCGAGGACCGGCTGCAGGCGCTGGCCGAGGAGCTCGCCGCCGCGGGCCGTCAGGTGCACGTGCTGGCCCGCGACATCGCGGTGCCCGCCGCCGGGCCGGCGCTGGCCG
>NZ_QPKK01000438.1 GCF_003344635.1 Desertihabitans aurantiacus | reverse complement strand
GCTCACCGACGGCCGGCTCGTGACCGACCGGCCCGTCACGCCCGACCAGCGGGTGCCCGCGGCCTGGGCCGCGGCCCGGCTGTGCTGGCAGGCCGCCGACCGCGGCGAGACGCTCGACCTCGCCGAGGCCGTCGAGGCCGTCCGCCCGAGCAGCTGAGCTCCGGCGGACGCCGGGACCCGCCTGGCGCGCCCGTCGCGCAGCGGGGGCCGGCAGATCCGCCCGGGCCGGGCAGGCACCCGCGGGGAGACGTCCCTCGAACGCCCGGTGGCGCGACCCCTCAGAGGCCCTCGACGGTGACCGGGAGACGGCCGCCGGCCTCGGCCCGTCCGGCCATCACGTCGGCCAGACCCCACAGCACCGACTCGGGGTCGACGGCGTTGACGTTGAGGGCGTAGGTGGCGATCGCCGTCTCCGCACCCGGCGCCCCGGCCAGGTCGTAGGGGATCCCGAGCGAGACCGCCACCACGGGCGTCCCGCCGGCCGTCAGCGCGTCGACCAGCGCGCGCTGCTCCGGCGGCATCGTGGAGTAGGTGAAGGTGGTCACGACCACCACGTCGGCCGCGGCCGCCGCCTCGACCGCCGCGTCCAGCTGCGCCGGCGCCGGACGTCGCGAGGTCGGCACCGCCGTCGTCTGCAGCCCGCGCTCGGCCAGGTGGCCGGCCAGCGCCTCGGCCCGCTCCGGTCCGACCACGGCGACCCGCTGCGAGGGCTGCAGCGGCAGCACCCCCTGGTCGCGGACCACGGTGATCGAGCGCCGGCCGATCTCGGTCGCCTGCTCCAGGTGGGTCGGGTTGCCGACCAGCCGGTCCGCCCGGCCCGCGTTCGCCCACGGGCGCTCGAACAGGCCGTAGCGGCACTTGGTCCGCAGCACCCGCTGCACCGACTCGTCCAGCCGCGCCTCGCTGAGCCGGCCCGACAGCACGGCCTCGTGCAGCGCCTGCGCGCTGGTCTCGGCGGTCCGCCCGGCCAGCACCACGTCGGCACCGGCCTCGACCGCCAGCACCGTGGCCTCGCCGGTGCCCCAGCGGTCGGCGATCGCGCGCATCGCCATGCCGTCGGTGATGATCATCCCGTCGAAGCCCATCTGCTCCCGCAGCAGCCCGGTCAGCACCTTCCGCGACAGGGTCCCCGGCAGCTCGGGGTCGATCGCCTCGACCACCACGTGCGCGGTCATGATGGAGTCCAGACCGGCGTCCACCGCATCCTGGAACGGTCGTAGGTGCACCTCCTCCAGCGTCTGCCGGTCGTAGGTCACCGAGGGCAGCCCGAGGTGGGAGTCGACGGCGGTGTCGCCGTGGCCGGGGAAGTGCTTGGCCGAGGCCAGCACCCCCTCCTGCTGCAGGGCCAGACCGTAGGCGGTGCCGTGCTCGGCCACCAGGGCCGGGTCCTCACCGAACGAGCGGACGCCGATCACCGGGTTCGCCGGGTTGGTGTTGACGTCCACCACCGGCGAGAAGCTCCAGTTGAGCCCCATCGCGGCCGCCTCGGCACCGGTGATCCGTCCGGCCAGGGCGCTGAGGCCGGCGTCGCGGGTCGCGCCCAGCCCCATCGGGTAGGCCACCGGGGTGGCGTCGGGGACCTGCTGCTCGGCCCCGTTCTCCATGTCGGCGCCGATGAACAGCGGCACGCCCTCGCCGACCTGGGCGCTCCACATCTGCATCCGCGAGGTGTAGCGCGCGACATTGGCCGCCGCGCCGCCGCTGTCCTGGATGATCCAGGTACCGAACCCCCACTCCTCGAGCTGGCGCTGCACTCCGCGGTCGGGCAGCCCGTCCGCGCTCGGCTGGGACATCACCAGCTGGCCGATCCGGTGCTTGAGGCTCATCCGCCCGGTGGTGCGCGCGGCCAGGTCCACGCAGCGGGCCTCCTCGTCGGCGGCCGGTGCCGGTCCGGGCTCGGCCGCCGCC
>NZ_QPKK01000437.1 GCF_003344635.1 Desertihabitans aurantiacus | reverse complement strand
ACCGGTGCCGTGCTCGCCGTCCCGCTGGAGTGGCTGGCCGTGCAGGCGGCCGACCCCGCGGCCCTGCTCGACGGTGGGCTGGCCGACGCCGCCACCGGCGCGACCGGGGTCGCGGCGGCGCTGACGGTCGCCGGGGTCGTCCTCGGGGCCGTCGGATCCCGGTCCGGAGGGCCGTCCGGCTGGCTGCGGTGGCCGGGGATCGCCCTGGCGGTGGCGTCGCTGGCCGTCGTCGGCCACACCCGGACCTATCAGCCGACCTGGCTGGTGGTCGGCGCCGACCTGGCCCACGTGCTGGCCGGCGCCCTCTGGTCCGGCGGGTTGCTGGCGCTGCTGCTGTGGTGGCGCTCGGAGCGGGGACCCGACGACGTGCTCACGGTGGTGTCGCGCTTCTCGACCGCCGCGGCGGTGTCGGTGCTCGTGCTGGCCGCCACCGGCACGACGATGGCGGTTCTCGTGCTGGAGCGGTGGTCCGACGTGCTGCAGACCGCCTACGGCCGGGCGCTCCTGGTCAAGCTCGCGCTGGTGGCGGTGGTGCTGGCGATGGCGGGCTGGAACCGTCTCGTCCTGGTGCCCCGGCTGCGGCGCGCGGAGGCCGCCGAGGTGGCCCCGCGACTGCGCCGCAGCATGGTCGACGAGGTCGCGCTGCTCGCGGCCGTGGCGGTGTTCACCGGTGTGCTCACCTCGGCCAGCCCGGTGCCCGACGACCACGACGGCCACGGCTCCGCCACCGCCATCGCGCCCGCTCCGCAGCGGCTCGACCTCGGCGACGTCGAGGCCGAGGTGCTGCTCAGCCCGGCGCGGCGCGGGCCGAACGACGTCGCGGTGACGCTGCGCGACGACACCGGGCCGGTCGAGGTCGAGCAAGCTCCGACGGTGTCGCTGACCCTGCCCGGTCAGGTCGGCCCGCTGACGACACGTCTGGAACCCACCGGCACGCCCGGGCAGTACCGCGGACCGGTCGACCTCCCCCTCGCCGGCCGGTGGGAGCTGGCGGTGGCCGTCCGGCTCGACCGCTTCACCGAGCCGGTCGGGGTCGTCACCGTCGACGTCCCCTGACCCGCCCGGTCAGCCGCGCAGGGCGCGTCCGGCCTGCCGCCCGGAGAACAGACAGCCGCCGAGGAACGTCCCCTCCAGCGAGTTGTAGCCGTGCATCCCGCCACCGCCGAACCCGGCCACCTCACCCGCGGCGTACAGCCCCGGCAGCGGCTCCCCGCCCGGACGCAGCACCCGTCCCTGCAGGTCGGTCTCCAGCCCGCCGAGGGTCTTGCGGCTGAGCAGGTGCAGCCGGATGGCGACCAGCTCGCCGGCGTCGTCGTCGAGCAGTCGGTGCGGGGTGGCGACCCGCATCAGCCGGTCGCCGAGGTAGCTGCGGGCCCGGCGGATGCCGGCCGCCTGGGCATCGGTCGAGGACGGGTCCATCACAGCGGCGTCCCGCTCGGCGACCGAGGCCGCCAGCACCTCGGGGTCGACCAGGTCAGCCCCGGTGAGGGTGTTCATCGCCGTCGCGAGCTGGGCCACGCCCCGGGCGCGGACGACGTCGATCCCGGCGTCGACGAACCGGCGCACCGGTGTGGGCGCACCGGGACGCAGCCGCTGGCTGAGCAGCGGCAGGTTGCGTCCGGTGAGGTCGGGGTTCTGCTCCGAGCCCGACAGCGCCAGCTCCTTGGCCAGGATCCGCTCGGTGAGCACGAACCAGGAGTGGTCGTGGCCGGCGCCGCGCAGGTGGGCCAGCGTGGCCAGGGTGTCCGCGCCCGGGTAGAGCCGGGCCGGCAGCCGCCGGCCGGCGCCGTCCACCCAGAGCGAGGAGGGCCCGGGCAGGATCCGGATGCCGTGGTCGGGCCACACCGGGTCGTGGTTCTGCAGGCCCTCGGTGTAGTGCCACATCCGGTCGGGGTTGATCAGGCTGGCG
>NZ_QPKK01000436.1 GCF_003344635.1 Desertihabitans aurantiacus | reverse complement strand
TGGCGGGCGCGGCCGAGGGACTCGTGCACGTAGCCGTCGTGGTCGGCCAGCCGGCCGCCCCGCCGGGTGCCGGTGAACCGCCGGCCGCCGGTGTCGACCGACCGCAGGTCGCGCAGCAGCGCACCGACGTCGTCGGCCAGCGCCGCCCCGGGCCGGACGGCCGTGGCGACCGTCCCCTCCAGCCAGCGGTAGGCCGCCCAGGCCGGCTCCCGGTCGGTCACCACGGCGATCGGCACGGGCACCGCGATGGTGGTCATGGTGGCCAGCCGGAGGGCGGCGTCCCGTTCCCGCTCGAGCTCGGCGCGGGTCTCGGCCAGCGGCGCAGACTGCAGCGGGAAGCGCACCACGACGTCCGGCCCGACCCGGAACAGCGCGTTGACGGTGCCGTCGGAGGGGACCTCGCGCACCGGCAGCCCGGCCCAGTCCGGGAACGCCGCGACGACGACCTCCCGGACCTGCTCGGTCGTGAGCTCCAGCTGCCCCTCGTGCATCACCCGTCTGACCATCCCGCGCAGTCTGGTCGGTCCCGGGAGGCGGGGCGAGCCCTTTTCGCTGGTCCGGGTTGCGTCCCACCACAGTGGGTAATCACCCGGGTTGGGAGCAACGCTCGAGCAGACGGGCACGCCGTTCCCGTCCACACAGGAGGATCCATGTCCCACACCGACAACCCCACGCGGGGTACCACGACCGCCACGCCGGCCAGGGCCCGCACCACGGGGCTGGTGGTGGCCGCCATCGGCATCGTCATCTTCAACGTGGCGCCGTTCATCGCCTGGGTCAGCACGACCGACGAGGGCACCGAGCGCACCGAGGTGACCGGGTACGAGACCGACTCCCTCATCCCGTTCATCGCCTACCTCGGCATCGGGCTGCTGCTGTCCATGATCTACGCCACCCGCCGGGCCTCCCGCGGCCAGCACCGCGGCCTGAGCCTGGTCTCGATGGCGGTCGCGCTGGCCGCCGTGCTGCAGTGCCTGGTGTTCGCCATCGACTCGATGGGCGGTCTGGAGCGCGGCTACGACCTGGACATCCAGGCCGGTGTGTTCGTCGGCCTGGTCGGCGCGATCGTGTGGTCGGTGGGCTCTGGCCTGCTGGCCAAGGAGGTCGAGGGCGACGACCGCCTCGACGACGACCGCGGCACCGTCCGCGCGCACTGATCCCCGGGCCCACGGGCGTCGCGACCAGCGGCGCCCGCGGGCTCTCGCGTCCCTCGTCCGGCTCAGAGCAGGGCCAGTGCGGCGTCCAGCATCGGTTCGGTCAGCCGGCCGGTGAAGGTGTTCTGCTGGCTGACGTGGTAGCAACCCACCAGCCGCACCGCGCCCTCGGGGCCACCCAGCTCGGCGACAGCGGCGTGCCCGAACCGCGGCTTGGGTCGGGGCACCTCCCAGCCGACCCGCCGGGCCGCCGCGAGCACGGCGTCCCAGGCGATCGAGCCGAGGGCCAGCACGGAGCGGACCGTGGGTGCGGTGAGCTCCAGGTCGCGGTCCAGCCAGTGCCCGCAGGTGCGGCGCTCGTCCACGCTCGGCTTGTTGCCCGGAGGCGCGCAGCGCACCGACGCGACGATCCGCACCCGCCGCAGCTCGAGCCCGTCACCGGCGTGCCGGCTCTCGGCCTGGCTGGCGAACCCCGCCCGGTGCAGCGCGGCGAAGATCCAGTCCCCGCTCCGGTCGCCGGTGAAGATCCGCCCGGTCCGGTTGCCGCCGTTGGCGGCTGGAGCCAGACCGACCACGAGGATCGCCGGAGCGGGATCGCCGAAGCCCACGGTGGGACGGCCCCAGTAGGGCTGGACGGCGAAGGAGGCCCGGCGTCCGGTGGTGGCGACGGCCTCGCGCCAGCCGACCAGCCGCGGGCACGCCCGGCACACCGCGGCGGCCGCGTCCAGGCCCGCCAGGTCCTCCGCGGCCGCGGCCAGCCTCCG
>NZ_QPKK01000435.1 GCF_003344635.1 Desertihabitans aurantiacus | reverse complement strand
GCGGGCTCGGCGTCGGCCACCGGGACGGCGTCGGACTCGGCGTCCGCGGTCTGCTCCTCGGGGCGGTGCCGGTCGGCCACCTCCACCCGACGGCGGCGGACGGCGGCGAGCGCGTCCTCGGCGCGGACCACCCCGGCCAGCCGGCCGCTGGGCTGCAGCGCCACCGCCATGCCGAGCGGGGAGGACAGGGTCGCGTCGACGACGGCCCGCAGGCTGTCGGTCTCGGGGTGGAAGGTGGCCCCGAGCGGCAGCACCGTCGGACCGTGGGCGGGGTCGACCCAGCCGGTCGGGCGTCCCTCGGCGTCCACCACCACGGCCGGGGCGCCGCTGGTGGCGCTGGCGGCCGAACGCACCGAGCGGACCCGTCCGACCGGCAGCCCGGACGCCGCGGCGAACGAGAGCGCCCGGTAGCCGCGGTCCTTGCCGACGAAGCCCTCGACGAAGTCGTCCAGCGGGCGGTCGAGGATCTCGTCGGGGGTACCGACCTGGGCGATCCGACCGCCGACGCGCATGATCACGACCTTGTCGCCCATCAGCATCGCCTCGTCGATGTCGTGGGTGATCATCACGATGGTCTTGCCGAGCTCGCGCTGGAGCTCGCGCACCAGCTGCTGCAGGTCGGCGCGGACCACCGGGTCGACGGCGGAGAACGGCTCGTCCATCAGCAGCAGGATCGGGTCGGCAGCCAGTGCCCGGGCCACCCCGACACGCTGCTGCTGCCCGCCGCTGAGCTGGGCCGGGAACCGGTGCGCGAGCGAGCGGTCGAGACCCACCATCTTCAGCAGGTCGATCGCGCGCGAGCGGCTCTTCGACCGGCTCCATCCGAGCAGGGCGGGTACGGTGCAGATGTTGTCGAGCACGGTGCGGTGGGGGAAGAGCCCGCCGTTCTGGATCACGTAGCCCATCTGGCGCCGCAGGGTGGTGCGCCGGAACGACTTCAGCGGACGGTCGTCCCAGGCGATCGTGCCGGTGGTGGGCTCGATCATCCGGTTGATCATCCGCAGCGTGGTGGTCTTGCCGCAGCCCGACGGGCCGACCAGGATCGAGATCTGGTCCGAGGGCAGGACCAGGTCGAGCTCGGCCACGGCCGTGGTGCCGTCGCGGTAGGTCTTGCTGACGGACTCGAAAGTGATCACGTGGTACCCATCATCCGGTGCCAGACCGCCGCGGCGCGCGGCGACGGAACGACCCTAGACCAGCGCTCTGACAGCCGTCGGGGTTCTCGGCGCGGGTCGCCCGGTCCGGCGCCGTCTCGACGCCGGTCCTGTCGGTGGCTGCTGCATAGGATGCGGCCGACCGACCGCCGGGTCGGACGGACCGGAAGGACACACGTGCACCGCACACCGCTGCGCTGGGTCGGCCTCGCGCTGCTCGCCCTGCTCACCCTCGGCCTCACGGCCCCCGTCGCCTCGGCCGAGTCGGCGTTCCGGTACTGGTCCTACACGACCGCCGACCAGGGCACCTGGACGCCGGCCTCGACCGGTCCGGCCGAGGTGCAGCCGGAGGAGGGCTCGGTGCAGGGCATGCGCTTCGCCGTGCACGGCACCACCGCGCGCGTCCCACGGACCGCACCGGACTTCGAGACCGTCTGCGCCGGTACCGAGGCCAGCGCCGACGGCGTCCGGGTGGCGGTGGTGGTCGACCCCGGCACCGCCGAGGACGCGCCCGACGGCGCCACCCCGGGCCCGGTCACCGGCACCTGCGTGCTGGCCGCCCCGGGCGACTCCGCCCAGGACGTGCTGGCCGCGGCCACCGAGCTGCGCACCGACGACAGCGGTCTGATCTGCGCCCTCGACGGCTACCCCGCCACCGGCTGCGGCGACCCCGCCCCGGCGCCCGAGGCCGCCGAGGACTCCCCGGTCGAGCTGCAGGTGACGGCACCGGTCGGTTTCCCGTCCGGCGCCGGCGGCGAGGACGCC
>NZ_QPKK01000434.1 GCF_003344635.1 Desertihabitans aurantiacus | reverse complement strand
TGGAGCGCGCACTGGCGCCGGACCCGTCCTCCGCTGCTCGCCCCGCGACCCGGCGCCTGGCAGGCGTCGGGGTGGCAGTGAGCACCCCCGGGGCCGCCGCGCCGCGGCCCGTCCGGCGGTTCGTGCTCGCCTCGCAGTCCCCCGCCCGGCTGGCCACCCTGCGCGCCGCCGGTGTGCACCCCGAGGTGGTCGTCTCCGGCGTCGACGAGTCCGGCGTGCAGGCCGACACCCCGGCCGTGCTGGCCGCCCGGCTGTCACTGCTCAAGGCCGAGACGGTGGCCCGCCGGCTCGGCCACCTCGGCCCCGACGAGGTCGTGGTCGGCTGCGACTCGGTGCTCGAGCTCGACGGCGAGGCCTTCGGCAAGCCCCGGACGCCCGAGGTGGCGCGGGAGCGCTGGCGCGCGATGCGCGGGCGCAGCGGCGTCCTGCACACCGGTCACCACGTGCACACCGGCGCCGGCGCACGCACCGCGACGGCGTCCACGGTGGTGCACTTCGCCGACGTCGGCGACGACGAGCTGGAGGACTACCTCGCCACCGGCGAGCCGCTGCAGGTGGCCGGCGCGTTCACCCTGGACGGCTTCGGCGGCGCCTTCGTCCGCGGCGTCGAGGGCGACCCGCACTCCGTCGTCGGCATCTCGCTGCCGCTGCTGCGCGAGCTGCTCACCGACCTCGGCCTGTCCTGGACCAGCCTGTGGCGGCTGACCCCGCCGGCCCCGCCCGCCGGCCCGTCCCCGACCCTCACGCTCGGCTCGGTGGTGCTGCAGGTCGCCGACGTCGAGCGGGCCGCCACCTTCTGGACGCAAGCCCTCGGCTTCCGTCCCGACCCACACGACCCCGCCTTCCTCGTGCCGCCCGGCGACGGCACCCGGCTGCACCTCGACACCGACGACCGCACCCACCTCGACCTGTGGACCGTCGCCACCACGGACGTGGACGCCGAGGTGGAGCGGCTGCTGGCCCTCGGTGCCAGCCGCGCGGAGTGGGAGCACCCGCCGGGCGCGGACTTCGTCGTCCTCACCGACCCCGACGGCCACCACTTCTGCGTCGTCGGGCACTGATCCCCGGTCCACAACCTGTCGATACGCGACCATCAGGTCCGTATGGCGTCTGTTGGTCCGCTATCGACATTTTCCGGACCGCCCGTCGACCGGTCGGTGACCGCTCGCGCAGACTGGCCCGGACCCGGGAGGTGGGCAGGTGCGGAGACACGCGGTGGCGGCGGTGGCGCTGGCCGTCGCCGTGGCGGGATGCGCCGCTCCCGCCGCGGCGCTGCGGAGCTGCGAGTTCGGCAGCGACTACCTCGGGACCTCGGGGGCCGGCCGCCTGCCGGCCGGCTCCTACGTGCTGCTGCTGACCTGCCGGGACGCCGACCACGTCGAGATCCGGCTCCGCACGCCCGGTCGGACCGTGTGGAGCGACCTGGTGCCCTGTGCCGAGGACGTCGAGCACCCGTTGGAGCTGACGGCCCCGGTCGGGGGCGACGCCTCGCTCGAGGTCACGCCCTCCGCCGCCAGGGGCCGGGTGGAGCTGCACCGGCGTTAGGGCTCCTGGCGCAGGGTGAGGCCGGACACCTCGGTGCTGGTGGTGAACGCCCCCGACCAGCCCGGTCCGCTGAACAGCAGCGAGCCGCCGCCGGTGGCGTCGACGGTGTAGCCGGCGTCCGGCAGGGTCCGCTCCAGATGGGCCACGCTCGGCGGGCCGTCCTCGGCGGTGAGCACGAGGGTGATGACGTTGGGCTGGTCGATCCGCTCCAGCACGGTGACGTCCTCGGGCAACGTCACCAGGTCGACCGGGCCGTGGGTCAGCCCGAGCTCGCGCAGCGTCACGGCCCCGGCGACGGCGGCGGTGGACGCCGGCGGCTCCGGCGGCGGCGTCGGCGCGGGGGCGGCGGAGCACCCGGCGAGCAGCGCCGCCGACAGCA
>NZ_QPKK01000433.1 GCF_003344635.1 Desertihabitans aurantiacus | reverse complement strand
CCGCACCGCGAAGACCGCCGCCGAGCGGACGCCGCGCCGCAGCAGCACCAGCGAGGTGGTCACCGACTCCGGCGACGCCGAGGTGCCCACCCGGATCACCCCGCCCGCCACGTCCGAGGACACCGTCTCGGTCGCCCCGGCCTACAGCGACGCCCGCGGCTCGCAGAAGCCGGCCGACGCGGCCCCTGCGCGCCCCGACGGCGCTGCCGGGCGCAAGGGGCGCTCCAAGGACGATGCCAAGGGCCGGTCCAAGGACGGCAAGGACGCCAAGGGCAAGGGCAAGGGCAAGGACGGCGGCAAGAACGGCAAGGCCAAGGACGACAAGGTCAAGGGCGACAAGGACAAGGGCGACAAGGACAAGGGCAAGAAGAAGGACAAGTCCAAGAAGGGCAGGTAGCCCCGACCCGGGGACGACGCGGCCGCCGCCAGCGGGTGCTGACGGCGGCCGGGTCGGTCCAGGATCAGGACTGGCGCGCGTTGACCTCGTAGGAGGTGTTGGTCGCCTCGAAGAAGTTGACCAGCTGCAGCGTGTCGTTGGCCGTGGCCATCCACTTCGCCGGGTTGGCATCACCGAAGTGCGCCCCGAAGCCGAGCTCCTCCAGCCGGCGGTCGGCCAGGTAGCGGACGTAGCTGTTGATGTACTCCGCGTTCATCCCGAGGATGCCGTTGGGCAGCAGGTCGCGGTTGTAGCGCTCCTCCATGGCGACCGCGTCGATGATCATCTGACGGATCTCCTCGGCGAACTCCTCGGTGGCGATCTCCGGGTTCTCGTCCAGCACGGTGAGGATCAGGTTGATCCCGAACTTCAGGTGCAGGCTCTCGTCCCGGACGATCCAGTCGATCAGCGAGCCGAAGTTGCGCAGCAGGTTCCGCTGCCGGAACGACAGCGCGACCATGAAGCCGCTGTAGAACCAGATCCCCTCGAGGATGACGTTGTAGGCCACCAGGTTGCGGATGAACTCCTGCTTGCCGTGGACGGTGGTGATGTCCAGGGTCTGCTCGGTCATCCGGCGGATGAAGTGGACCTCGAACTCCTCCTTGGCCGCCATCGACGGCACGTCGACGTGGGAGCTGTAGGCCGCCTCGCGGTCGATCGGGAACGTCTCGAGGACGTACTCGAACGACATGCAGTGGTTGGCCTCCTCCCACATCTGCTTGGCCAGGTAGAGGTGGCACTCGGCGGTGTTGACGTAGGGGTACACCCCGAACGCCAGCGCCTTGTTGACCAGCAGCTCGCTGGGGTTGAAGTAGCTCATCAGGAAGGTGAGAGCGTGCCGCTCCTCGGCCGTCATCCGGTTGAAGTCGGCCAGGTCCTCGCCGAGCTGGATCTCGTTGGGGAACCAGGTGTTGGCCACGGCCTGGTCGTAGAGGTCCTGGGCCCACTGGTAGCGGACCGGCTTGAGCAGCAGGCCCTCGCTGATGCCGGCTCCGAGGATGCCGCGCGAGGCCGAGCCGCCGTCGGAGACCGGGGCGGTGCTGGCGGTCTGGTCGGTGATGCTCATCGGGTTGCTCCAGTCGTCTCGGAGGAGAGGATCTCGGCGGTCACTGGCAGGAGTCGCACTGCAGGCGCTCCATCGGGTCGACCGGGCAGGCGGTGCCGTCGATCACGTCCAGCTCGAACCCGTCCAGCTGGACGGCGCTGACGGCGGGCGTCACGACCTGCACGGTCTGCTCGCTGTGCTCGACCACGGTGTGCTCGACCTGGACGGTGCGCTCGACGGCCTCGGGCGCGGACGGGGCCGAGGGCGGTGCCGCGGCCGGGACGGGCGACGCTACCGCAGACGTGGTGGCCCGGGCGAAGCCGAAGCCCCGACGCGGCTCGGAGTGGCTGCCCGCGTCCTGCGGGGCCGCCGCCGACGGCCCGTTGGGGGCCTGCGGCTGGCTCACCGGGGCGCCGCCCTGCGAGCTGGGCGCCTGACCCGGACGACGGCCGAAGCCGAAGC
>NZ_QPKK01000432.1 GCF_003344635.1 Desertihabitans aurantiacus | reverse complement strand
CGCCGCCCCGTGCGTCGACCCCGCCAGCGGGTCGTCCAGCCCGGGGTGCTGCGCGCGGGTGCGCCGGACCACGGCCACCAGCCGGGCGGCCAGGGCGTCCACGGTGGCCTCGTCGGCGTCGACCGGCAGCCGCTCCAGCTCCTGCTCGGCCGGGTCCGGCGTCGCGATCGCCCGGCCGAACTCCTGCAGCGCCGGCGCGTCGAAGACGCTGGCGTAGACCTTGAGCAGCGAGCGCTGGGTGGCGCTGAGGTCTTCGGCGACCGGGGCGAACCCGGTCGGGGTGTCGGCCGGGGCACGGTGGCGGCGCAGCTGGGCGAGCTCCTCCCGCGCCCGGGTCATCCGCTCGACCGAGGCGGCGAGCTCGGCGTCCAGCGCGTCGAGCTCAGCCTCGGGGTCGCGGTCGTCCCGGTCCAGGGCGGCGACCTGGTCCAGGGAGAGCCCGAGCTCGACCAGCCGGCGGATCTGCAGCAGCCGCAGCAGGTGGGGCACGCCGTACTGCTTGTAGCCGTTGGAGGCACGCCCGGGCAGCTGCAGCAGCCCGACGGAGTGGTAGTGCCGCACGGTGTTGACGGTCGTGCCGGCGAGCTCGGCGAGCTGTCGGGTGCTCCAGGCCATCGCTCCTCCTCTGGTGCCCGGCGGCGTCGCGGGCATGGTCGCAGTCCGGACGTCGCGTGGTCGACGAAGCTCACACCCCAGCCAGCACGGGCACCAGGTAGCGCAGGCTGAGCGCCTCGTAGACCGCCCCGAGCACCAGCAGCGCCAGCGCGGCCAGCGCCAGCCAGCCCAGGCTCCGCAGCCCGCGCAGGTAGCCCTGGCGCCGGTTCGCGGCGTCGACCGTGCTCGGTCGCAGCCAGGCCCAGCCGTGCACCCAGACGCCCAGCGTCAGCAGGATGTAGGCCTGGAACTCGATCAGGGCCGTCAGCGAGTGCGGCACCAGGACGGCCCAGGTGGTGCTGCCGTTCGGCGCCAGCGTGATGCCGATGGTGACCGCCCGGTAGGCGAAGACGGCGATGCCGGCGAACGGGATGACGAGCGAGGGCAGGATGATCGAGGCCAGGCTGACGGTGAACACGTTGACCGCCAGGATGGTCAGCGCGAACAGCGGCGGGTTCGTCAGCAGCGAGACCACCAGGTCGGTGGTGCCGCCGGTGTCCAGACCCTCCACCCGGGCTGCGTTGAGCTGGGGGAAGAGCAGGCCGAGCGCCACGCCGAGCAGGAGCAGCCCGTACATGACGGCGTTGAGGACGAGGTAGGGCCGCAGGTGGTCGCGGATGATCTGCAGGGGTCGGCGGACGGTGCGCACGGGTCAGCTCCGGGGGTCGATGGCCGCAGCGTCTCTGCGGTACGCGCACCAGTGCAGACCGTGTGGTCACCACAGGGTCAAGCTCAGCCCGGGACGTCCACCCCGAGGTGGGTGGCCAGCAGCTCGCGCAGCTGCGTCGAGCTGGTGAACGGCCCGACGTGGGTGTGGGCCAGCCGGCCGTCGGCGGTGACGAAGAAGGTGACCGGAGGCCCGGGCACCCTCAGCGGTTCGCGGACGGCGCCGGTCTGGTCGACCACGTGCGGGTAGCGCTGGGCGCTGGCCTCGGCCACGGTGATCGCGGCGAGCGGGTCGGCGTCCTGGTAGAGCAGGCCGACGGTCAGCAGCTCGCCCTCGGTGAGCCCGGCGACCTCCGACAGGTAGGGAGCCTCGGCCCGGCAGGGGGTGCACCACGACGCCCAGACGTTGACCATCATCGGCTGGCCGCGCAGCCGGGAGAGGTCGACCTCCGCCCCCCCACCCAGGCAGGGCAGCTCCAGCGGCGGCAGACCGTCGGGGCGGGGCTCGGCGGCGGGGTCGGCGACCGGGCAGTCGGCGATGCCGGCGGCCACCCGGGCCGCCTCGACATCCTCCGCCGCCGGCGCGCTCGCCCCGGGGGTCGTCGGGCCGGCGGGCGGGGGGCCA
>NZ_QPKK01000431.1 GCF_003344635.1 Desertihabitans aurantiacus | reverse complement strand
CCGGCTGCGCGGAGCACCCGCTGGCGCTCGAGCAGCCGGCCCTGGCCATCGAGGCGCTGCTGCTCGCCGCCCGCGCCGCACGGGCGGATGGCGACCCGGCGGCGGCGCTGGACGCCGCCGAGCGGGCGGCGCGGACCAGTTCGTCCCGTCCGGTGCCTGATCTGCAGGCCGAGGCCGAGGCCGTGCGGATCGGCTGCCTGATGGAGCTGGGCCGCACCGAGGAGGCGGTCGCGGCCTCCGACGCGCTGGCCGCCGTCCTGGACGACATCCCGACCGCCCACGTCCGCGGGATCGCGCAGTGGGTGGTCGGCAACGTCCGGCTGCTCACCGGCGCCACCGAGGAGGCGATGGAGCGCCACCGCGACGCCCGCCGGCTGATCAACCCCGCCGTCGACCTCGGCACCTGGGGCCGGTTCCGCAAGGCGGCCGCGACCGTCCGCGTCCAGCTCGGGATCACCGAGGATGTGGACGCGCTGCTCGAGGAGGCCGGATCGGCGCTGCGGATCGTCGGCGCGCCCAGCGACCTGACCGGGCTGCGGCTGGCCGAGGCCCGGCTCCGGCTGCTCCGCGGCGAGACCGCCCGCGCCCGCCAGCTGGTGGAGTTCTGCGCCGGGGAGGAGGAGGTCGCCCGCTCGCCGTACTCCCGCGCCGAGCTGGAGGTGCTGCGGGCCGACCTCGCCGCGGCCGCCGGCGACCGGACCGAGGAGGCCGCGGCCTGCCGTCGCGCCGCCCTGGGCTACCAGGAGGCCGGGCTGCTGCCCCGCTCGGTGCAGCTGTGGATGCGCCACTCCGAGCTGCTGACCGGAGGTTCCGACACCGACGCGTGAGGTCCGCGCCCAGGGGGTAGTGCCGGAGCATGACGAACTTCGGCTACACCCTGATGACCGAGCAGTCCGGGCCCCGTGAGCTCGTCGGCTACGCCGCGGACGCCGAGCGCCGCGGCTTCGACTTCGAGGTGAGCAGCGACCACTACTCGCCGTGGCTGTCCGCCCAGGGCCACGCCCCCTACGCGTGGTCGGTCCTCGGCGCGGTCAGCCAGGTCACCGAGCGGGTCGAGCTGATGACCTACGTGACCTGCCCGATCCTGCGCTACCACCCCGCCGTGGTGGCCCAGAAGGCCGCCACCCTGCAGGTGCTCAGCGGCGGCCGGTTCACCCTGGGCCTGGGCAGCGGGGAGAACCTCAACGAGCACGTCGTCGGGCAGGGCTGGCCCGCCCTGGACGCCCGGCAGGAGATGTTCGCCGAGGCGGTCGAGATCATCTCCGAGCTGCACACCGGCGACCTCATCACCTACGACGGGGAGTACTTCCGCGTCGACTCCGCCCGCATCTGGGACGTCCCCGACGACGGCGTCCCGCTGGGGCTGGCGGTCTCGGGGGAGAAGTCGGTGCAGCGCTTCGCCCCGCTCGGCCACCACCTGATCGCGGTGGAGCCGCAGGCCGACCTGGTGTCGGGCTGGGGCGAGGCCCGCCGTGGGGCCGGGGTGGAGGAGCCCAGCCGGGCGATCGGGCAGATCCCGATCAGCTGGGACCCCGACGCCGACCGGGCGGTGGAGCGGGCGCACGAGCAGTTCCGCTGGTTCGCCGGCGGCTGGGGCGTCAACGCCGACCTGCCGACCACGGCCGGCTTCGCCGCGGCGACCCAGTTCGTCCGACCCGACGACGTCGCCTCCTCGATCCCCTGCGGCCCCGACCTGGACGCCGTGGTCGAGGCCGTGAAGCCGTACTGGGAGGCCGGTTTCACCGACATCGCGCTGGTGCAGATCGGCGACGAGGCCCAGCAGCGCTTCCTCGACGAGGCCGCCGAGCCCCTGCTGGAGAAGCTCCGCGCCGCCGCCCCCTGATCCCCCGCCCACGACGCGCTGCCCGCCCCAGCGCCCTGAGCCGTCCCCACCCCAGCGCCCTGAGCCTGTCGAAGGGTCACGACCCCGACAGCGCCCTGCCCGG
>NZ_QPKK01000430.1 GCF_003344635.1 Desertihabitans aurantiacus | reverse complement strand
GGCGGTCTGCACGCGGGACGCCCGCACCCCCACCCGGTGCCCGATGCCGAGCCCGGCCAGCGCCCGGGCCAGCACGCCACCGGCGGGCTGGTCGAGCTGGCGGTCCATCAGGGCGGCGGAGGGGTGCACGACGGTGACCGCCAGCCCGCGCCGGGACAGCGCGACCGCGGTCTCCACGCCGAGGACGCCGGCGCCGAGCACCACGGCCCGGCGCGCGTTGAGGGTGGCGGCGACGATCTCGCGGGCGTCGTCGACGGTGCGCAGCGCGTGCACGCCTCCCGGCCAGGGCGACAGCCCCGCCAGGTCGGGCACCCGGGCGGCCGCGCCGGTGGCGAGCACGAGGAAGTCGTAGCGGTGCCGGGCGCCGTCGGCGGTGCGCACCGAGCGGTCGTCCCGGTCGACGGCGCTCACCACGGTGCCGGCGTGCACGGCGACCTGCTCCGAGCGGGGCCGGGGGAGCGTGATCCCGGCCAGCTCGTAGCGTCCGGCCACCACCTGGCTGAGCAGCACCCGGTTGTAGGGCTGGGCCGACTCGGCGCCGAGCACGGTGACGGCGAACCGGCCGCCGTCGCCGTCGGTGAGCTCGTCGGCGAAGCGCGAACCGACCATCCCGTTGCCGACCACCACCACGCGGGTCATCGTGTCCTCCTCCCCGCGGCGGGCCCGGTGGCCGCCAGCGGCTCCGCGGGCTCGGCGACGACGTCGACCGAGCAGTTCTTGAACTCCGGCATCTGCGAGACCGGGTCGACCGCGTCG
Organism: Desertihabitans aurantiacus; assembly: GCF_003344635.1. GTDB lineage: Bacteria > Actinomycetota > Actinomycetes > Propionibacteriales > Propionibacteriaceae > Desertihabitans > Desertihabitans aurantiacus. The sequence goes on along the minus strand of NZ_QPKK01000430.1, from coordinate 1,198 downwards.
TTGGTGATCCGGTTGATGCTGCCCGCGCCGGGGAAGTGGAACGGGACGAAGACCGTGTCGGTGCGGACGTCCGTGCTCAGCCGGGCCCGCACCCGCACCTCGCCACGGTCGTTGCGCAGCCGCACCCAGGCGCCCTCGACCAGGCCGAGCCGGTCGGCCGTCACCGGGTGCAGCTCGACGAAGGCCTCCGGGGAGGCGGCGGCCAGCTCGGGCACCCGACGGGTCTGCGCACCGGACTGGTAGTGCTGCAGCACCCGGCCGGTGACCAGGTGCAGCGGACGCCCGGGGCCGGGCCGCTCGGCCGGACCGCGGTGCTCGACCGGCAGCAGCCGGGCCCGTCCGTCGGCGGTGGGGAACCGGTCGAGGAAGGGCCGCGGGGTGCCGGGGTGGTCGGGCTGGTCGGCGCCGGTGGCCGGGCACGGCCAGAACAGCGCCTCGCCGGTGTCGAGGCGGTGGTGGCTGATCCCGGAGTAGTCGGCCTTCCCGCCGGCGCTGGCCCGGGCCAGCTCGGAGAACACCTCGGCCGGCTCGGTGGACCAGGTGCCGGGGGCGTCCAGCCGCAGCGCCAGCCCGCGCAGCACCTCCAGCTCGCTGCGCACCCCGGGCGGCGGGTCCACCGCGCGGCGGCGGCGCAGCACCCGTCCCTCGAGCGAGGTCATGGTGCCCTCCTCCTCGGCCCACTGGGTCACCGGCAGCACCACGTCGGCCAGCCGGGTGGTCTCCGACGGGACGAAGTCGCACACCACCAGCAGGTCGAGCGAGCGCAGCCGGCGGGTGACCGAGTCGGCGTCGGGGGCGCTGATCCGCAGGTTGGAGCCGTGCACCAGCAGCGCCCGCGGCCCACCCGGGGTGCCGAGGGAGCGGAGCAGCTGCACCGCGGGCAGCCCCTTGCCCGGCAGGTCGTCGGGATCGACGCCCCAGACGGCGGCGACGTGCGCGCGGGCCGCCGGGTCGTCGACCATCCGGTAGCCGGGCAGCTGGTCGGCCTTCTGGCCGTGCTCGCGCCCGCCCTGGCCGTTGCCCTGCCCGGTGAGGGCTCCGAACCCGCTGCCGGGACGTCCGACCAGACCGAGCAGCAGCGCCAGGTTGATCGCGGCGGTCACCGTGTCGGTGCCCTGGCTGGACTGCTCAACCCCGCGGCCGGTGAGCACGTAGGCGCCGCGGCCGCCGGCGACCGGGGCGGCGTCGGCCAGCAGCG